>DATEJA010000211.1:0-5242 GCA_035278405.1 Sphingobium sp.
AAATTCGAATATCGGCGCGGCTATAAATTCTCGACCTATGCGACTTGGTGGATCCGTCAGGCGATCACCCGATCGATCGCAGACCAGGCGCGGACCATCCGTATTCCGGTCCACATGATCGAGACGATCAACAAGCTGGTCCGCACCAGCCGCCAGTTCCTGCACGAACAGGGACGCGAGCCGACTCCCGAGGAGATGGCCGAGCGCCTGTCCATGCCGCTGGAGAAGGTGCGCAAGGTGATGAAGATCGCCAAGGAGCCGATCTCACTTGAAACGCCGATCGGCGATGAGGAGGATTCGCATCTGGGCGATTTCATCGAGGACAAGAATGCGATCATCCCGGTGGATGCCGCCATTCAGGCGAACCTCAAGGAAACCGTGACCCGCGTGCTGGCTTCGCTGACGCCGCGCGAGGAACGTGTGCTGCGCATGCGCTTCGGCATCGGCATGAACACCGACCACACGCTTGAGGAAGTGGGCCAACAGTTCAGCGTGACCCGCGAGCGTATCCGCCAGATCGAGGCGAAGGCGCTGCGCAAGCTCAAGCATCCGAGCCGCAGCCGTAAGATGCGCAGCTTCCTCGACCAATAGAGGCGAAGCCACGGCGAAACGGTTGAAAAGGGCGGCTTTCGGGTCGCCCTTTTTTCATGGCGTAAACCCCTCTTTTACCTCGCTTGCCTAGGGTAGCCGAGACGGCCGCAGACGGCGCTGGCGATGGCCACCAGGGGTTGAGATGAACGAAGCAGCAGCACGCCTGACCGCGGGCGACATATCGCATATCTTGGAGGCGCTGGTCGGCGCCGATGGCACCGCGAGCCACGCGCATGCGAGCAGCGCCCGCGCCGGCATCGGCCGCGACGCGGTGCTGACGCTACCCGACCTGGCCGACGCGGCCCATTATCTCTGCCTGCTGCATGGCCGACATCCCGGCGTGGTCGATCATGCCGCGACTCGATCCGCCGACAATGCCGCGCGCGACTGGCTGATCCGGGCGGCCGATGCCTTTGCGCGGGAACGCGCCTATCTGACGCAGGTGACGGTGGCACTGGGCCCGGCGCCGAGCACCGCCGGACAGAGCGACTGCGAAACCACCGTCAGCCAGCAACGCCACGCGCTCGACATGCTGGCCCAGTCGGACCGACGCGGCTGTGCCATGGGAGCGGCGATCGCGCTGGTGCTGGACTGGCGCGCGGTGCGCCATGCGCTCGATATCGCGGCCATTCGCGTCGGCATCGAGCCCCATGGCTGCGACCTGCCCGACCGGACAGCCACGCTGGCCGTCGCGCGCGCGATCGGCGGCGATGACGTCATCGAGCGGGCGATGCAATTCGGCGCCCGCCAGCTGCTGAGCCAGCATCGCGGACTGTGGGACCTGCTGCAGGCGCGAGCGAAGGTCCGCGCGCGTCAGGGCTGACGGGTTGGGATGCTGATACGCATCCGTTGGAACGTTACGCAATAAGATCGCACGGCTTGCGCCAGCCTCCCGCATTACCTATCCCGCTGCCATCGGCCAGTGGATAGGACGGCGTGATGCGCTTTGAAGGTACCGAAGATTATGTCGCCACCGACGACCTGAAGGTCGCGGTCAACGCCGCGGTGCTGCTGCGCCGCCCGCTGCTGGTGAAGGGCGAGCCGGGCACCGGCAAGACGGTGCTGGCGCAAGAGATCGCCAAGGCGCTGGACGCCCCGCTGATCGAATGGAACGTCAAGTCGACCACCAAGGCGCATCAGGGCCTGTATGAATATGACGCGGTGGCGCGGCTGCGCGACGGGCAGCTGGGCGATCCGCGCGTTCATGACATTGGCAACTATATCCGCAAGGGCAAGCTGTGGGAGGCCTTCACCTTCCCCACCCTGCCGGTGCTGCTGATCGACGAGATCGACAAGGCCGATATCGAGTTTCCCAACGACCTGTTGCAGGAACTCGATCGCATGGCCTTCCATGTCTATGAGACGGGCGAGACGGTCGCGGCGCAGGAACGGCCCGTGGTCGTCATCACGTCCAACAATGAAAAGGAACTGCCCGACGCCTTTCTGCGGCGCTGTTTCTTCCACTATATCAAGTTCCCCGACCGGGAGACGATGCAGGCGATCATCGACGTTCATTTCCCCGGCATCCAGAAGATCCTGGTCAACCGCGCGCTGGAGATATTCTACGAAATCCGCGAAGTGCCGAGCCTGAAGAAGAAACCGTCGACCAGCGAATTGCTCGACTGGCTGAAGCTGATCCTGAACGAGGATATGCCGCTGGAGGTTTTGCAGGATCGCGATCCGACCAAGGCGATCCCGCCGCTGCACGGCGCGCTGCTGAAGAATGAGCAGGACATCATGATGTTCGAGCGGCTGGCCTTCATGGCGCGGCGGCAGGGGCGGTAGGAGCTTTCCTGTGCTGCCGCCGTCTCTTCGGGCCGCAGAGAAAGGATAGCACATCGCCGTCGTTTCTCGACTTCGCCTGAAACGAACGAAGTATTTTGGAGACCAGTCATGCCCCATCATGCCGGATGCCTGTGTGGCGCGGTGCGCATCACGATCGATGCGGAGCCGATGGCGGCGCGCATGTGCTGGTGCCGCCTGTGCCAATATCTGGGCGGTGGTTCCGGGACCGTGAATGTCTGCTTCCCAACCGAGAAAGTGACGACCAGCGGCGAGGTGAAGTGGCATGAGAGCATTGCCGACAGCGGCAACGCCATGCGGCGCGGTTTCTGCCCGCAATGCGGAACGCCGCTTTTCAGCCTGGCCGAATCGCGGCCGCATCTGACCTTCATCCGCGCAGGCGCGCTGGACGACCCGACGCTTTTAGGGCCGCAAGCGGTCATCTGGACCGACGCAGCGCCGACATGGGCGCATTTCGACCCCGGTCTGCCCCATTATCCGGCGCAAATCCCGCCTGTCAGCTGAAAAGGGCGCTTGCGCCCGCCCTGCATTTCGGCTCAACTTTCCCTTACCAACATTCAAGCCGCGCAAAGACGGTGTGAATCGGGGAAGGATGCCAATGCTCAAATGTGCGTTGTCTCTCTTGTCGGCCGTCCTTGCGCTTGGGGCGCCTGCCCTTGCGCGTGCGGCGGAGCCGACTGAAGCTTGGACGCCCAGCGACAACGCGCTGCGCGCGGACGCGGCCGGCATCAGCTTGGCGCAGACCGTCGCGGGCCTCTCGCTTTCCAAGAGCGGCGAGGTGTCGAATGGCGGCAAGGGCGTCGACAATTATGCGCAATATCTGTCCGACGACGGCGTGATCCAGGCCACGCTTTACGTCTACCTGCCCAGCTATGCCGACGCATCGCTTGCCGCCTATATGACCGACAAGGCGATCATGGAGCGTTTCGGCGCCAAGACGCGGCGCACCAGCTATGACGCGGTGTCGCTGAATGGCCGACCCAAGGCGGCGATCAGGGCAGTCTATGACGATGCCGCCGATGGCGCTTTGACTACGGCCGCTGCCTTCGTCCATGCGGGGCGGTGGATCGTCAAGCTGCGGGTGACGGGCCCGACGGAGCGGCGCAAGGATGTCTTGGCGGGCCTTGATGCCATGCTGAACGGATTGCGCTTCGACCAGCCGCAGGGCATCCAGGCGACCAGCCCCGCCCGCTTCACGGCATGTCCCGACAAGGAGGGCACGGCAGCCCGCCTCACCGGCCAGGCGACAGGCGCCGCTCGCGACATCGCCTTGCCTCGCGAAGGCAGGGCGTCGCTCTGCGTCCGCGACCAGGTCAAGACCGCCGAGGGCAGCTATGACATGCTGCAACAGCCTGGCAAACCCGACGGCGCGGTGATCGTGCCGATCGACGATGCGGGCACCGTGCTGGCGTTCGACCCGGCGGCGGCGGGCCAAGGGTATCAGCTATCCATCCATGCGATCGGCCAGACCGAACTGTTCGGCGTCTATGACAAGGTGCCCAGTGCCCAGCAGATCGCCGAGATACTCGACGGCAAGGACCCGCAGACGGCCCAGGCGCAGAGGACGGCGGACTATGCCGCCAATGGCGAGATGACGATGCGCGCGGGTGGCGCGGCGGCACGCTGATGTCTTGGCTCGGCAGTCGGGCCTGACATTTTGCGCGCTGGGCAGGTCTTTTCGAGCAACAGGGGCGCGACACGCTTCGCGAAGGTTCGCGCGCATCTGGAGGCGGTTCGGCTGGCGGCGGGGCCGCGCGCCTGGGCATATGAATTTCTGCTGTTCGGCTTCAAACAGGGGTGGGCCTGCCTGTTCGGGGGCCTGATGCTGGGACTGCTGCTCGGGACCCATCTTTTCTACCCGGCCGGGGCAGTCCTGCACCGCTATGATTTCCTGACGATCAGCGCGATCGCGATCCAGGTCGGCATGCTGGCGCTCCGACTGGAAACGCCGCGCGAAGCGATCGTCATCTGCGCCTTCCACATCATTGGCACCATCATGGAATTGTTCAAGACGCAGGCGGGGTCATGGATCTACCCTGAACAAAGCCTGCTCCATATCGGGGCGGTGCCGCTCTTTTCGGGCTTCATGTATGCGGCCGTGGGCAGCTATATCGCCCGGATCTGGCGCATTTTCGGCTTTTCCTTCACCAGCTATCCGCCGGTCTGGACGACCGCGCTGCTGGCGGCGGCGATCTACATCAATTTCTTCGCCCATCATTGGTTGCCGGACGTTCGCGTCCTGCTGTTCGCGGGCGCCGTGCTGCTGTTCGGACGGACCTGGGTCTGGTTCACGCCCTGGCGGCAAGCACGCCGCATGCCGCTGCTCGTCGGCTTCCTCCTGGTCGCGCTGTTCATCTGGTTCGCGGAGAATATCGGCACCTTCGCCCATGCCTGGAACTATCCCGACCAGCGCCGGGGATGGCAGATGGTGAGCGTGACGAAGCTTGGTTCCTGGTATCTGCTGATGATCATCTCCTTCATCCTGGTCTCGCTGGTCCACGGGATCAGGCGCGGACGATCAGATGAGATAGCCGACTTCGTAAAGGCCCCAGCGTCGGCCGTCGAACAGCAGCGGCACGAACACGCTGCGTAGCGCGCGATAGCGGCCCTCGCCCAGGTCCTGGCGATAGGTGAAGAGGAAGAAATCCCCTTCGCCGTCAAGCGCGCGGCGGGTCTGGCTGTCCATGAAGATCTGGCGGTTGCGGGCATGTTCCATGTTCCAGCGCGGCGATCCTGGACGCTGGGGCTGGCTGCGCGCGCTGATGTGGGTGGGAAGATAGCCGTTCATGTCGACGAGGCAGCAGCCGACGATCGACTTGTCCTGGGCGGTGCGGCGGTCGAGCGTCGG
>DATEJA010000212.1:0-2976 GCA_035278405.1 Sphingobium sp.
GTGCCGGTGCATCACATATTGAGCGCCCGGATTGCCCAGCCCCACCCAGATATGCATCCAAAATCTCCAAACAAAGCAAACCCCCGTTCGCCCTGAGCCTGTCGAAGGACTCCACTTCTCTTCCTGAAAGAAGAGCAGGGCTTCGACAAGCTCAGCCGAACGGGGGTGAGCAAACCGTCAGAACGGCTGGCGTCGGGCTTACGCGCCTTCGGCCGGGGTTTCGTTGTCGCCTTCGGCGCTCTTCAGGGCAGACGGGGCAACGATCGTCGCGACGGTGAAGTCGGTCTCGTCATGCGCAGCCTTCGCGCCCTTGGGCAGCTTCACCGCGCTGATGTGGAGCGATTCGCCGACTTCCAGGCCGGTCAGATCGACGACGACATCGTCCGGGATCTCGGCGGCGTCGACGATCAGTTCGATCTCGTGCGCCACGACGTTCAGCACGCCGCCCTTCTTCAGGCCCGGCGAAGCGTCTTCATTCTCGAAGCGCACGGGCACGTTGACGTGGACGGTGGCATGTTCCGAAACGCGCAGGAAGTCGGCGTGCAGCGGACGGTCGCTGACGGGGTGGAAAGCCACATCCTTGGGCAGGGTGCGGACCTTCTTGCCGCCGACTTCGACGAAGACGACCGAATTGAAGAAATGGCCGGTGCCGAGCAGCTTGTTGAGAAGCTTTTCCTCGACATGGATCGACTGGGGTTCTTCATTGTTACCATAGATGACGGCGGGAACGCGGCCCTCGCGGCGGAGAGCGCGGGAGGCTCCCTTGCCTGCCCGATCGCGTGCCTCGGCCGACAGCGTAAGCTGCTCGCTCATTGCGTGTCTCCAAAAGCAGATTTGTCAAAATTTCCCGCAACGCCTCCAGGGATGACCATCACGGGAAGGCGGCCCTGTAGCAGAAAAGCGGCGGAAGGCAAGGGTAGCCGTGCCTTATTGCACGCGCGTGACCTTGTAGCCCTTCGCTTCGAGCAACTGAATGAGATTGTCCCGGCCGGTCAGATGCGCAGTCCCCACGGCGATGAAGGGATGGCCGCGAAGCCGCCCGACGGCGTCCGTCCAGTCGCGATTGCGCGCGACCAGCACGGCCTGCTCGACCGCGGGATCGGAGGGTTCGCCCGCCTGGTCCTCCCGCGCGATCGCGGCGATGTCGCCGCGCAGCCAGGCCCTGAGGATGCGGGCGTAGAGGGCGGGCAGGTTCTGCGCCTCCTCGATCGTCTGGACCAGCAGCCGTTGCTGCACGTCGGGCGGCAGCGTGTCGAAGGCGCCGAACTGCCGCGCCACGGTTTCCAGCCCGCCGACGGGCTTTCCGGCGGCGCGGAAGGTTTCGATCAGCGAAGGCTCGACGCCATCGCCGGGGCTGAGATGCAGGGACTGCTGCGCGGCGGCAGACAGCAGCATCGCCGCCGCCCAGCTTTCATAGCCCGAGAGCCGCTGGCTGCGGGCGTCGTCGACGATCTGGTGGAGCGCGGGGAGTTCGCTGGCGGGCAGGCGGGCCTCGATCGGCGGCAGGCCAGGGCTGCGGCCCATCTTGTCGAACAGCGCCATGGTGCGCGCCTGGTCCTGGATCTCGGCGGATTCGAGCACCAGCCGGTCGGCGCCCGCGATCGCCCGGCTGATCCTGTCCGTCCGCCAGGCGACGTTGGCGGGGAGCACATGGATGGTGCCGAAGAGCCAGCCGTCGAGCCCGTCGCGCTGCACCCGCCAGAGCGCGGGGCCTCCGCCAGGGGGCGGCGCGAGCGGTTCCTCCCCGCAAGCCGCCACCAGCAGCAGCGCACAGAGGCTAAGGCATCGCAGAAGGTGGCGTAGTGACGTCACTCGGCGAGGCGCGCCGACGGCACTCCCAGCGCCTTCAACTGATCCTGCACGCTGCCCTTGCCCGCGAGATGGCCCGCGCCCACGGCGATGAAGACGGTGCCGGGTGTCGCCAGCCGCTGCTTGATCCACTTGGCCCAGTTGGCGTTGCGCTGGATCAGCAGCACCCGCGCCAGTTCCGGCGTGGCTTCGAGCGATTCGTTCATCTCGGCGGCGAGCTGTTCCGGCTCGCCCTGCTGCCAGTGGAGGATCAGCTGGCCGAACTCCTTTTCCATGTCGGGCAGCCCTTCGACCGTGGCGTTGAGGAAGCTCACCTGCTGCGCCATCGGCAGCCCGGCGAAATAGCCGATCTGCTGCTGCACCGTTTCCAGCGCGCCCACTTTCTTGCCGGCGGCCTTGGCCGCCGCGGTCAGCGTCTTTTCCGCGCCGAGATCGGCCTTGTAGCCAAGCTTCTCCAGCGGCTGCACCGACAGCGCCATGCCGGCCATCCAGGGATTGAACGGCTCGAACATTTGCCAGGGCAGGCCGTTGGCGGCCATAGCCGCCTGATAGGGCGTGCGCTTGTCGGGGGTGAGGCGGTCGGACAGCTTGATCCCGTCGCTCGCCAGCGCCGCGTGGGCCAGCGAAGCGGACATGGCCTGGGGGTCTTCTGGCTCGACAATCTCCAGCACCAGTTCGTCCGAACCATCGAAGGCGCGCTTGATGCCGCCCTTGAACCAGTCCGTCCCCGGTTTCAGCACATGGACCGTGCCGAACAGATAGATGGTCGTATCCTCATCCTTCACCCGCCAGAGCGCCGGCGTCACATAGTTGGTGCGTGCCGAAGGGCCGCGCGCCTGCGCGGGATGATCCTGCGCGCATCCGGCAAGCAGCAGCAGACCGGCGGCCAGGACGCGCGAGAGGGGCCATTTCATGTCGGATGTCGTTCCACTTCGTCGCTCAAAGCGCTATCCATGCGGCGCGCGGGGCAGCAGGGCAAGGGGGATTCACCCGTCTTGCCGCCCTCTTTTCCTTGACCCTTCGGCCCGCCTGCGCCAAGGCGCGCCGCAAAGAAACCGTCACATCCAAGGGACCGTCCGTGGCCACAGGCAAAGTGCTCTCCTTTCAGGACCTGATCCTGACCCTGCACGCCTATTGGGGAAAGCAGGGCTGCGTGATCCTGCAACC
>DATEJA010000213.1:0-16807 GCA_035278405.1 Sphingobium sp.
CGGCGCTGGCTGCCGCTCTGCGCGCGCCGACCGGCTACATCGCGGCGCTCGGCTCGCGCAAGAGCCACGCCGCTCGGCTGGATCGGCTGGCGGCGCTGGGCTTTTCCGCCGCCGACCTCGCCCGCATCGATGCGCCCGCCGGACTCGACATCGGCGCGGTCGGCGCGTCGGAGATCGCGCTGTCGATCGCGGCAGGCATGATCGCCCGGTTCAACGCGAAGGGCTGAGGCGCAGGCCTAACAGCATTTGCCGCCATTCCTGCCGCCGTAGCGCGCTTCCTGCCGCTCGCGGAAGAAGGCGATGCGGTCCATCACCGGCTCGCCGGGATGATGGTCGCGCATATGGCGCAGATAGGCGTCATGATCGGGCATGCCGACCATCATCGCGCCCATGCGCCGCGCCAGGTGCAGCCAGCGCGTCATTCCGCCGCCGCGAGCGCGGCCGGGATCTCCCGCGCGGTCGGCGCCCGCTCCCGCCGGGCGGCGAGGCAGGTGCGGATGGTGAAGAACAGCAGCGACAGCACCACCGCCAGGAAGATCGCCACCAGCGCGGCGTCCACCCGATCGTTGAAGATGATCTGCCGCATCTCCGCCATCGACTTGGCAGGCGCCAGCAGTTCGCCGCGATCCGCCGCCGCCGCGAACTTCGCCGCATGGGTGAGGAAGCCGACCTTGGGATCGGCCGAAATCAGCTTCAGCCCGCCCGCCGCCAGGGTGCAGACCAGCAGCCAGGCGGTGGGCAGCATCGTCACCCAGGCATAGCGGTCCTGCTTCATCCGGAACAGCACGGCCGTCGCCAGCATCAGCGCGATCGCGGCCAGCATCTGGTTGGAAATGCCGAACACGGGCCAGAGCGTATTCACCCCGCCCAGCGGATCGGTCACCCCCTGATAGAGGAAGAAGCCCCAGGCCGCGACGGTCAGGCCCGTGGCGATCAGGCCGGGCGCCAGGCTCTTCGTTTCCTTGAAGGCCGGCGCCCCCAGCGCGATCAGATCCTGCAGCATGAAGCGACCCGCGCGCGTCCCCGCGTCGACCGCCGTCAGGATGAACAGCGCCTCGAACAGGATCGCGAAATGATACCAGAAGGCCTTCATCGCCGACCCGCCGATGACATGGGAGAAGATCTCCGCCATCGCCACCGCCAGCGTCGGCGCGCCGCCCGCGCGCGAGATGATCGTATGTTCGCCCACTTGCGCGGCGGTCTGGGTGATGAGGTCGGGCGTGATCGGAAAGCCCATCGCGCTCACCGCCGCCGCCGCGCTCGCCGCATCCTTGCCGATCACCGCCGCCGGGCTGTTCATCGTGAAATAGATGCCCGGGTCCAGGATCGACGCGCCGACCAGCGCCATGATCGCGACAAAGGCTTCCATCAGCATTGCGCCATAGCCGATGATCGGCGCGTCGCCTTCGCTGGCGATCAGCTTGGGCGTGGTGCCGCTGGCGATCAGCGCGTGGAAACCCGACACCGCCCCGCACGCGATGGTGATGAAGAGGAAGGGGAAGAGGCCGCCCGACCAGACCGGGCCATTGCCGTTCGCGAACTCGGTCACGGCATGCATCTTGAGCGGCGGCGCCATGATCAGGATGCCGACCGCCAGCGCCGCGATCGCCCCGATCTTGAGGAAGGTCGACAGATAGTCGCGCGGCGCCAGCAGCAGCCAGACCGGCAGCACCGACGCCACGGCGCCATAGCCGATCAGGATCCAGCAGAGCTGCACCGGGGTGAAGGTGAAGATCGGCCCCCATGTCGGCGATTGCGCCACCGCCTGGCCATAGACGATCGCCGCCAGCAGTCCGACCAGCCCGATCAGTGACACCTCTCCGATCCGCCCGGGCCGCACCCAGCGCGTATAGGCGCCCATCAGCATGGCGAGCGGCACCGTCGCCGCGACGGTGAACATGCCCCACGGGCTTTCGGCGAGTGCCTTCACCACGATCAGCGCCAGCACGGCGAGGATGATGACCATGATCATGAAGGCGCCCAGCAGCGCGATCGTGCCCGCAACCTGGCCCATTTCCATGCGGATGAGTTCGCCCAGCGACCGCCCGTCGCGGCGCATGGAGATGAAGAGGACCATGAAATCCTGCACCGCGCCCGCCAGCACCACGCCGGCGATGATCCAGAGCGTACCGGGCAGATAGCCCATCTGCGCCGCCAACACCGGCCCGACCAGCGGCCCCGCCCCGGCGATCGCCGCGAAATGGTGGCCGAACAGGACCACCCGGTCGGTCGCGACATAGTCCAGGCCGTCCGCCCGCCGGATCGCCGGCGTCGGGCGGCTCGGGTCCAGTCGCATCACCGCGCGCGCGATGTAGAGCGCATAATAGCGATAGGCGACCAGGAATGTGCTGACCGCCGCGACGACGATCCAGAGCGCGTTGACCGCCTCGCCGCGCGACACGGCAACGACCGCCAGAGCGACGGCGCCGACGATCGCGATCAAAATCCATGGGATGTGCCGGGTCATCGCTCTCTCTACGCCGTGGTTCGGATCGGGCGCCACAGTAAGCCCGCGCCCTTCAAAGACAATCACGCTTTCGCGCGAACGGCCAGTCGGTTGCGCCGCTTGCCCATAGCGCCCACCAGATGATGACCGGCTGCAGCAGCAGGCGCGGCCCATGATACCACCAGCTCAGATGCCGGCCGCCCAGGGGAATGTCATTGAGCGCATGGTTGAGATTGGCCGGCCAGACGCACAGCGCGTAAAGGGCAAGGCCGATCCCGGCCGCGCGCCGCAGCGGCGCGATGTGCAGGCCGACGGCGCCCGCGATCTCCGCCATTCCCGTAAGGGCGATGACCTGGGGCGCCCAAGGCACCCAATGCGGCGTGATCGCGACGAACCCGCCTGGGGTTGCCAGATGGGCGATCCCCGCGATCAGATAGAAAAGGGAAAGCAGCCAGCGAGCAACCTGCCGGGCCCTGCTTTCCCCATCGTCAGAGGCAACTGTCAGAGCCTGATCTCGCCTTCGTCCTCGCCGTCCCAATAATGGGCGCGTTCCGCATGAACCTTGATCATCACCAGGCCGGGCGTGTCAACGCCCTGATCGAACCAGCGGTCGAGGTCGCCGTTCCAATGGTCTTCGAATTGCGCCTTGTCGCGGATCAGGTCCGCCCGGCCCTCGATCGCCACGAATAGCGGCCGCTGGTTGATCAGCCCGGCCTTGCCCTGGAAGGACAGGCCGACCTTCGGTTCGCGCTCGATATCCTTGACCATCACCGTGTCGTCGGTGGTGAAATAATAGCTGTCGCCATCATAATCGACATCGCGATTGTTGCTCATTGGCCGGGCGCCGATGCAGCCGCCCTCCGCATGAGTGGAAAGCATCGCGAAATCGATGTCCTTCATCTTCTTCGCCAGCTGTTCGAGCGTCCGCTGCACCATCTTCGCCTCCTTCATGACCGCGCCGAAACGCGCGAAGGGCGAAGGCGGGTCCCAAGGGGGGACTCGCCTCTCGCACGATAAGAACATATAGTGAACATATAACCCGATTCGAAGGACCCAGCCATGCGCCACGACATGCGCACCAAACCCTTGTTCCGGCTGTTTTTTGCGTTGAAGCCCGCTCCGGTGATCGCGCGGCAGACCGATCATTTCGCCGAAACCATCGGCGGCGGCGAAGACCGCATCCGGCCGGACCATCAGCATCTGACGCTCGCCGTCACCGCCGATCATGTCGATTATCCCTATGCGGTGGTGAAGGCGCTGCTGCGGGCGGGGACGACCGTGATGGCCGAGCCGTTCGACCTGCTGCTCGACCATTTGAGCTTCAGCAACCGTTCGGCCGCACTTCGCCCCTCGCGAGCCGTGCCGTTGCTCAATGACCTGCAGCGATCGGTCGCCGCCGCCATGCGCGGGGCAGGGGTCGCGATGCGGCCGGGCTGGAGCTTCAGCCCGCACCAGACGCTCTTCTACCGCCAGGGTCGCCCCGAACAGCGGAAGGTCGAAGGTTTCCCCTGGCGTGTCGAACAGTTCGTGCTGCTGTGCAGCCATGTCGGCCGCACCCATCATGAGATATTGGGCACATGGCCGCTCAAGGGCGACGGGCAGTATAGCTTGTTTTAAGGCGTGATATTTGGGTGGGAGACGGCCAGCGATGTTGGTCCTGGATGAATCGTGCGCCTGCGAAGGCAGGAGCCCAGTGCGGCCCTCAATGGATCATCGAACCGCCTGACCTGGGCTCTCACGAGCCACTCGTCTCGTTCAAGTGCCTTCGCAGGAGTACGGCGCGCTTGATGTCTGTCAGTGGACGTTTCCCGTCATCGCCCTCTTCGTCACCCACGGCTCGACCCGGGGTCCCGCTGCCTCAAATCGAGCACCCACGAGCGAAGAAAAAGCGGCACCCCGGACCATGACCGGATAACGGATCATCCGCATCCGCACCACATCTCACCCCTGGGTCACGCTCTCCAGCACCGCCGCGCGCAACTCCGCGATGCCCATGCCCTTTTCGCTGGACGTCGGAATGATGTCGGGATGCGCCGCCGGCCGCTTGCGGATTGCGTCGGCGGTTGCCTGCATGGTCTCCGCCAAGTGGCTCGCCTTCACCTTGTCCGCCTTGGTCAGCACCAGCCGATAGCTGACCGCCGCCGCGTCAAGCATGTCGAGTATGTCCTTGTCGACATCCTTGATGCCGTGGCGGCTGTCGATCAGCACCAGCGTGCGCTTCAGCTTCGCCCGCCCGCGCAGATAGTCGTTCACCAGGAAACGCCATTTGCGCACCATGTCCTTGGGCGCCTTCGCATAGCCATAGCCCGGCATGTCGACGAGGCGAAACCGCAGCGGATCGCCCACGTCGAAGAAGTTCAGCTCCTGCGTCCGCCCCGGCGTGTTGGACGTGCGGGCAAGGCCGTTGCGGCCGGCCAGTGCATTCAGCAGCGACGATTTGCCGACATTGGAACGGCCCGCAAAGGCCACTTCATTGACCGACATGTCGGGCAGGAATTTGAGGTCCGGCGCGGATTTGAGGAAGGCGATCGGCCCGGCAAAGACCTTGCGCGCTTCCTCGATCAGGTCGGCCTGCTGTTGCTCGTCCACACTACATCCGTTCGGTTCGAGCTTGTCGAGAACCATGGGCGCGCCGTTCTCGACAAGCTCGAACCGAACGGGCGTTGGATCAGGCTATTTCGCCTCTGCCGTGTTCTTCGGCATCGGGTGGCGCCGGTAGAGCCACCATTGCTGCGCCATCGACAGGCAGTTGTTGGTGATCCAGTAGACCAGCAGGCCCGCCGCGAAGGGCGCCATGATGAACATCATCATCCAGGGCATGATCGAAAAGACCTGCTGCTGCATCGGGTCCATCTGGGCCGGATTGAGCTTGAACTGGAAGAACATGCTGATGCCCAGCAGCAGCGCCAGCACGCCGATACCCAGGAAAGCCGGCGGCGTGAAGGGCAGCAGGCCGAACAGGTTCAGGATATGCAGCGGGTCGGGCGCGCTCAGATCCTTGATCCACAGCACGAACGGCTGGTGGCGCATTTCGATCGTCAGCTGCAGCACCTTGTAGAGCGCGAAGAAGATCGGGATCTGGATGAAGATGGGCAGGCAGCCGGCGAGCGGGTTCACCTTCTCGCGCTTGTACAGCTCCATCATCTCCTGCTGGAGCTTGGGCTTGTCGTCCTTGTACTTCTCCTGCAGCGCCTTCATCTTGGGCTGGACCGCGCGCATCGCCGCCATGCTGGCGAACTGGCGCTGGGCGACCGGGAACATCAGCGCGCGGACCACGAAGGTCAGGCAGATGATGGCGACGCCGAAATTGCCGATATGTTCGAACAGCCAGTGGAGCAGGGCGAAGATTGGCTTTTCGAACCAATAGAACCAGCCCCAGTCGATCGCCCGGTCGAACAGCGGGATGCCCGCGTCCTGATAGGCTTCCAGCGTCTTGACTTCCTTGGCGCCGACGAACAGGCGCGCGGTCTGCGTCACCGCCTTGCCGGGTGCGAGCATCGTCGGCTGCAGGCTGTAGTCGGCCTGATATTGGGTGCCCGCCCCCTTGCGGAACTGGCCTTCGAAAGCGGCCTTCTGGTCGGGGACCAGCGCGGAGAGCCAATATTTGTCGGTGAAGCCCAGCCAGCCGCCGGTCGACTGGAAGCTCTGGGTCGCCGGCCCCTTGGCCAGATCCTTGTAATTGACGTCATAATTGGCCGCCCCGTTGAAGACGCCCATCGGCCCCACATGGATGGTCCAGGTATCGGGGTCCTTGGACGGCGTCGCGCGGCTGACATAGCCATAGCTCTTCACCGCCACCGCGCCGGCGCCGCTGTTTGACACCTTCTGCTGCGCGGTGATCATGTAATTTTCATCGACCGAGAAGCGGATCTCGAAGGTCTGGCCCGCGCCATTGTTCCAGCTGAGCGTCACCGGGCTGGTGGGAGTCAGTTCCTTGCCCTGCGCAGTCCAGACCGTGTTCACGTCCGGCGTCTTCATCCCTTCGCCCTGCCAGCCGAAGCCGGCGAAGAAGGCATCCTGCGTGCCCGATGGGCTGTAGAGGCGGATGGCGGGCGAATTCCGGGCGATGGTTTCGCCATAGGTGGGCAGCACGATATCGTCGATGCGCGCGCCCTTGAGGTTGATGGAGCCGGTCAGCTTGGGCGTGCGGATCGGCACGCGCGGGCTTTCCTTCAGTACCAGGGCGCGGTCGCGGATCGCGGCGGGGCCTTCGGCGCCGGGGCCGGGCTGCGCAAGCGGCTTGGTCTTGCCGCCCTCGATCTTCGTGGCGGGCGGGTTGGCCGCCGGGAAGAAATGTTTCGAGATATAGGGCCAGCCGAACAGGATCGCCGCGGTCAGCAGCACCGCCAGAACAATATTCTTCTTGTCGTCCACGCTACTCGGCTCCGCCGTGTTGGAAAATCATGTCAGGGGACGGGGTCGTAGCCCGACCCGCCCCAGGGGTGGCATCGCATTAGCCGCTTCGTGGCCAGCCAGCTACCCTTCACCGCACCATATTTGCCGATCGCCTGGATCGCATATTCCGAGCAGGAGGGGGCGTAGCGGCAACTGGGCGGCAGGATGCGCGATGGGCCAAGCTGCCAAAAGCGTGCGATGAGGATGAGGAGGCGGCCGATCATGGTTTGGCCCGTCCGTTTTTCTGGGCCTCACCATGTTCCTGCGCAGGCAGGAACCCAGTTCCGCCTTCGTCCATGCTCGCGACCTTTGAACTGGCCTCTTGCTTCTGCAGGAGCGCGTTACCGGCTTGTGCAGGTTTTTTGCGCGAGTGCTGCGGCGCTTCGCCAACGGGCCGACTCATCACCTTGCCCAGCGCCTTTTCCAGCTCGGTCCGTAGCAGAGCGAAGTCGCGTTCGACCCCGTCACTCCGGCCGATCAGCACATGATCCGCGCCGGCGACGCCCAACCGGGGCAGCAGCTCGCGCGCCAGAACGCGAAAACGGCGCTTCATCCGGTTGCGGATGACAGCGCCGCCAATCTTTTTGGTAACCGTGATGCCGACACGCATCGCCGGATCGCCATCGCCGCGTTCGCGTACCAGCAGGACAAAGCCCGGCATGGGAGCGCGACGTCCGCGATTCGCCGCCAGAAAGTCGGCGCGTCGGCGCATGATCGCCGGCGCGCGCTCCAGCGGCGTATCGGTCAGGCGCTCAGGCTCTTGCGGCCGCGCGCACGACGGGCGCGCAGCACGTTGCGGCCACCGGGGGTCGCCATGCGGGCGCGGAAACCGTGACGGCGCTTCCGAACCAGATTGCTCGGCTGATAGGTGCGCTTCATCGTTCATTCCTCAAAGCAAACGTCAAAATCGGGCGTGACAAAAAAGGGCCGCCGATGGGCGGCCGCATGTCAGGGGGCGTCCGATAGGCAAAAGGGGGGCGGGAGTCAATGGCCAGATGCGGTCACCTATAGACATTCCCCTCCCGCTGGCGGAGGGGTTAGGGGTGGGCGCGAGCGAAGCGAGCTTACGGGCTAACCGTTGAAAAATGCCGCTGCGGTTGCGCCGGCCCACCCCGCTGCGACTAACTCGCTACGCGAGCAAGTCTCGCTGCTCCTCCCGCTGGCGGGAGGGGAATGTCTCTTATCCGCCCAACCGCCTATTTCCCCCGCTCCGCGTCCACCGCCTTCTTGAGCGCGTCATAGCCCACCGCGCCGTTCAGCACCTGGTCGCCGACGACGAAGGTCGGCGTGCCGGTCGCGTGCAGCTTCTGCGCCAGCGCGATGTTGGACTGGATCTCCGCGTCATATTTGTGGCTCGCGACCGCCGCTTCCACCGCCGCCTTGCTGATGCCGACCTTGGCCGCTGCGCCCAGCACCGTGTCGCGCGTGACCCGACCGCTGGCATAGAGCGCGCGGTGGTAGGCCATATATTGCCCCTTGTCCGCCGCCAGCAACGACACCTTGGCCGCCTCTATGCTTTCATCCGACAGGATCGGCAGTTCGCGATAGACGATCTTCAGCCCCTTGTCCTCGCCCACCAGCTTGGCGAGGTCAGGCAACGAGGCGCGGCAATAGCCGCAGGCATAGTCGAAAAACTCCACCAGCGTCACATCGCCCTTGGCCGCGCCCTCCCAGGCGCCGGCATAGGGCGTCTCGATCGCGCTGCGGCTCGATCCGATGCTGTCGGCGACGCGCTTGGCCTGTAGCCGTTCGACCGCTTCGGGAATGATCTCGGGATGCTCCAATATATAGTCGTGGACGATCCGTTCGATCGCCGCCTTGTCGCCCACACCCCCGGTGCTCTGCATGCCGAGGGTCGCGCCCGTGGCGGTGGCGGCGATAAAGGCGAGGGCGCCAAGCGTCATCTGGATCATCCTGTTGGAAAGGGCCGCGCGAAAGCCGGGCCGGACAGTGTCGGTCATTTCTTCTTTCGCTTCTGTTCGACGGCGGCGCGGGAAACCATGGCGATATCCTGCGCGCGCAGATAGTCAACTGTGCCGGGTTTCAATCCCTGCATCGCCGCATCCGCGTTGCGCAGCGCCATCTGGTCCTCGCCGGTGAGCGCATAGCGTTCCGCGCTCGCCAGCGCGGCGCGTGGCGTGTCGCCCCGATGCTCATAGACCACGCCCAGCTGATACCAGGCGAAGGGATTTTCCCGGTCGCGCGCCACCGCATTGCGCAGCACCTGCTCGGCTTCGGCGAAATTCTTCTCATCCTCGGTCGCGATCAGCGCATGGCCCAGCAGCGTGGCGATCAGCGGCTGGTGCGTTTGCGCCACCGCCTCGCGCAGCGCCGGAATGGCATCGGCAGGCTTGCCGCTTTCCAGCAGGATCTGGCCCTTCAGCTCGAGAAAATAGGGGTCGTGCGGCAGCGCGGCGAGCAGCGCATCGGCTTCGGCCAGCGCCTTGTCCGGATAGGCGCTCTTGTGCCAGGCATAAGCGCGGGCATAATGACCCGGGATCGACTGGTCGCTTTCCGGATATTTGATCAGCGTCTGGTTGGGTTCGGACACGAAGCCGATCAGCTTCGCCTTGATCCGTTCGAAGCGCGCTTCCAGCTTCGCATCGACGGGCTTGTTCCAGGCCGGATCGACCTCATAGACCTCGCGCAGCACATTGATGCGCTCGCCCGACAGCGGGTGGGTGCGGCCATAGCTGTCGTCCTGCGGGATGGCGAGGCGATATTCCTGATTTTGCAGCTTCTTGAAGAAATCCAGGCTGCCCTTGCCGGAAATCCCCGCCTTGCTCAAATAGCGCGCGCCGGCAAGGTCGGCCGAGCTTTCCTGCGCGCGGGAGAAGGCGAGATATTTGCCCATCGCCGCCTGCTGGCCCATGCCCAGTATGCCCATGCCCGCTTCGGCGCCGCCCGCCGCGATCGCCGCCGCACCCAGCACCAGGCTCAAGAGGGTGATGCCGGTCGCTTCCTTCATCCCTTCGGCGGAGCGGATGACATGGCCGCCCTCGATATGGCCCAGTTCGTGCGCGACCACGCCCTGCAACTGGTTCACATTGTCGGCCGCCGCGATCAGGCCGCTATGCACCCAGACATATTGACCACCCGCGACGAAGGCGTTGATTTCGGGATCGTTGAGGACGAACACCTGGACATTGCGCGGTTCCATGCCGGCCGCGCTCACCAGCGGGCCCGACATGTCGGCCATGAAGGCTTCGGTTTCGGCGTCGCGCAGGATCTGCTGCGCGACGGCGGGGCGGGCGAGCAGCGCGAGAGACGCCGCCGCGATCGCGGCCATGCGAAGCCAGCGGCGCATCATCGGTCTCCGCGGCACGGCTGGGTCCGGGACGGCATCGCTGCCATCGCGTAGATAGAGGGCGATGAACCTCCGCTGAAGCGGCACCGCCTGTCCCGAGCCTGTCGAAGCGGCCGCCGCCTCCCGGTGCGATCCGGCAAGGCGACGGCGCTGTTCATGGGGACGAAGGCCCCTCTTACTGCTGGCCGAAGGTGCGCTGCCACCAGCCACGGCGGGGCGAATCGCCTTCCACGTCGGCCCGGGCTTCCGCCGCGTCCTCGCTATCGAGCGTCACGGTCTGCGCGTCACCGGCATCGACCGACTGCGCGATCGGCGCGGCTTCAGCCTCGTTCGCGGCTTCCAGCGCTACCGGCTCGACTGCCGCAGCAGCTTCCGCCGGAGCCTCGGCCGCAGCCTCTGCCGCGACATCGGCCTTCTTGCGGCGCGTGCGCTTGGGCTTGGCCGGTGCCTCCGCTTCGATCGGGGCAGGCGCTTCCACGGCAGCCTCAACCGGCGCTTCGACGGCGTCAGCCTTCTTGCGGCGGGTGCGCTTGGGCTTGGCGGGGGCTTCCTCGGCCGCGACTTCGGCGGGCGCTTCGCTCGCCTCGGCCGGCGCTTCGGGCGCTTCCTTGGCCTTGCGCGCGCGCGGCCGGCGGCGGGTCTTGGGCGCTTCCTCCTCGGTCGCTACCGCGGGAGCCTCAACAACCGGCTCGGCCTCGACCGGCTCGGCGGCCTCGACCACCTCCAGCGGCTGTTCGGCGCCTTCGTCCGCAACCTGCTCGGCCGGGACATCGCCGCCCTCGCGCCGACGACGTCCGCCGCGACGACCGCGACGGCCACGGCGGCGACCCGCTTCCTCGCCTTCGGCTTCGACGGCAGGCTCGACGCTCTCGCCTTCATCCTGGCCTTCGACCTCTTCGTCGCCAGCTTCGGCAGCTTCATCGGCGACCTCGTCGTTCGCCTCGCCCTCGGCGCGATGGTCGTCGCGTTGGCCACCGCGACGGCGACGGCGACGGCGACGGCGACGTCCGCCCTCGCGGTCCTCGCCCCGGTCGCCGCGCTCCTCGCGCTCGGCGGCGGCCTCGACTTCCTCGATCTCTTCCTCTTCCAGTTCCTCGACGATCTCCAGATCATCCTCGTCCTGGGGCAGGGGCGTATAGTCGACGACACGCTCTGGACGGGGGCCGCTGGCCTCTACCGACATGCGCGCGCCCTCGACCTCGCCATCGGGCAGGATGGCGATGCGCACGCCGTAGCGTTGCTCGATCTCGTCCAGCTCGGCCCGCTTGTTGTTGAGGACATAGAAAGCCGCTTCCTGGCTCGCGCGCAGCGTCACCAGGCTGCCGCGCCCGCGCGCCGCTTCCTCTTCCAGCATGCGCAGCGCGCCAAGGCCCGCCGACGAAGCCGTGCGAACGAGGCCGGTGCCTTCGCAATGCGGGCACTGGCGGGTCGAGGCTTCCAGCACGCCGGTACGCAGACGCTGGCGGCTCATTTCCATGAGGCCGAAGCCCGAGATGCGGCCGACCTGGATGCGGGCGCGGTCGTCCTTCAGCGCCTCCTTCATCGCCTTCTCGACCTTACGGATGTTGGAGTTCATCTCCATGTCGATGAAGTCGATGACGACCAGACCGGCCATGTCGCGCAGGCGCAGCTGGCGAGCGATTTCGCGGGCGGCCTCGAGGTTCGTCGCA
This sequence comes from Sphingobium sp., assembly GCA_035278405.1. Taxonomy (GTDB): domain Bacteria; phylum Pseudomonadota; class Alphaproteobacteria; order Sphingomonadales; family Sphingomonadaceae; genus Sphingobium. The sequence continues at coordinate 11,819 of DATEJA010000213.1, forward strand.
ACGGCGGTCTGCTCGATGCCATGCTCGCGCGTGGAGCGGCCCGAGTTGATGTCGATCGACACCAGGGCCTCGGTCGGGTTGATGACCAGATAGCCGCCCGATTTCAGCTGCACGACCGGGTTGTACATCGCCGCCAGCTGGTCCTCGACGCTCGCGCGCTGGAACAGCGAAACCGCGTCGGCATATTGCTTCACCCGCCGCGCATGGCTGGGCATCAGCAGCTTCATGAAATCCTTGGCGGCGCGATAGCCGTCTTCGCCCTCGACGATGACCTCGTCGATATCCTTGTTGTAGATATCGCGGATCGCCCGCTTGATGAGATCGCTGTCATTGTGGATCAGCGCGGGGGCGTCAGACTTCAGCGTCTTTTCGCGGATCTCGTCCCACAGGCGGGCGAGATAGTCGAAGTCGCGCTTGATCTCCGGCTTGGTGCGCTGCAGGCCGGCGGTGCGGACGATGCAGCCCATGGACGAGGGCAGGGCCATTTCGGCGATGATCGACTTCAGCCGCTTGCGGTCGGCCGCGTTCGAAATCTTGCGCGAAATCCCGCCGCCATGCGACGTGTTGGGCATCAGCACGCAATAGCGGCCGGCGAGCGACAGATAGGTGGTCAGCGCCGCGCCCTTGTTGCCGCGCTCTTCCTTGACGACCTGGACCAGCAGCACCTGGCGGCGCTTGATGACATCCTGGATCTTGTAACGGCGGCGCAGCGCCATGCGCTTGCGGCGCAGCTCCTCGGCGGCCTCGTCGCCATTGCCGCGCTTGCCGCGACGGCCCTTGGGCGCGCCTTCGCCATTTTCGCCGGTCTCGCCCTCGGCGCCTTCCTCATCTTCATGATGGGTGGCTTCGACCAGCTCGACGCCGTCATCGCCATGATGATCGTCCTCATCATCGGCCTCGGCGCGCAGCGCGGCCTCTTCCTCGGCGTGCGCGCGTTCCTCGCGCAGCAGCGCCTCGCGGTCCTCGCGCGGGATCTGGTAATAATCGGGGTGGATTTCGCTGAAAGCGAGGAAGCCGTGGCGATTGCCGCCATAATCGACGAAGGCCGCCTGCAGCGAGGGTTCTACCCGGGTAACCTTGGCGAGATAGATATTGCCCTTGAGCTGTTTGTGCTCGGCCGATTCGAAATCAAATTCCTCGATCCGGTTCCCTTTGACGACCGCGACCCGGGTCTCTTCCCGGTGGCGCGCATCGATCAGCATACGCATTGTCATTTATAAGTCTCCGGCGCCGGCGGCCTGCTGCAAAGAGCGGGGCCGCGGCGCGATAGTGAAGGGACGAGCGCATTGGCGCCGACAAGGGCGCGGATTGCCGCATCGTCCGGTTTGTGGGGAAAAACTGCGCTTCTGCTGCCTGGGCAGGGCCGGGCAAATCGCCGGTCCACACCATCCACGCCGCATCGCCCGAAACCGGGTCCAGCGGGGGATGGAAATCATGCCTCATGCAGCGTCAACCTGTTCGTCGCATCGGGTCCAGGCGAATAAGCGCCCGCCGATGCCGTCGTGAATGTTCCTGAAAAGAACCGGACCTCATATGGGCAGTCTCTTCAGGAATGTGAATGGGTAGCAGCCAAAATGCAGCCTCGCAACGGCTGCTCGAAATAATGTTTCGTCCGTTGCGCCGATTCGACCCGGCGTCATCTTGGGCGATCAAGGATGAACGAAAGATCAACTTCATGCCGCGCGCGAAATGGGGCTGGACGGCTGGCGGCGACGCGGGGCACAAGCGCGGCATGTTGCACCGACTTGCCGTCGCAAGCGCATGGCTTTCCCTGTCGGCTCTTGCCGCCGCCCCCTTGCCCGCCGCTCTCCTGCGCGACCGCGCGCCGTTGATCGGCTTCGACGCGCCGGCGCGGATGGCGCCGCGCCCCGCCAAGCGCCTCCACAGCATCACCGTGCCGATCCCGCCAGTCGCACGCGGCATCGCGCTGCCCAAGGTGGAGGGGCCGAGCGACGCCTCGCGCCCGCTGGTCGTCATCGATGCCGGGCATGGCGGGCATGATCCGGGTGCCATCAGCGTGCAGCGCGGAGTGCGGGAAAAGGATGTGACGCTGGGCATAGCGCAGGCGATCCGCGACCAGCTGGTGAAGGGCGGCAGGGTGCGGGTGGCGCTGACGCGGGACGATGACCGCTTCCTGGTGCTGCAGGAACGCTATGGCATCGCGCGCAAGCTCAATGCCGACCTCTTCCTGTCGATCCACGCCGATTCGGCAGACAATCCCGATGCGCAGGGCGCGACCGTCTATACGCTGTCGGAAACCGCGTCCGACCGCGAAGCGGCGCGGCTGGCGGCGCGGGAAAACCGGGCCGACATGCTGAACGGGGTCAATCTCGGCGGGCAGTCGGGCGACGTGTCGTCGATCCTGATCGACCTGACGCAGCGGGAAACCATGAATGTTTCGGCGAATTTCGCGCGATTGCTGCGGCGGGAGGCGGGAGCCTACATGCCCTTCCGCCAGGTCTATCATCGCTTTGCCTCGCTCATGGTTTTGAAGGCGCCGGACACGCCGTCGCTGCTGTTCGAAACCGGCTATCTCAGCAACGTTCGCGACGCCGCCTTCCTCTCATCGGCCAAGGGGCAGGCGGACATCGGCCGGGGGGTCGCCCGCGCGATCGAAGTGCATTTCGCCCGCAGGCTCGCGCCGGGCGCGCCCTAGTCGCGCGATCCGCACTGGCGCTTGTCCCATTTTGACCGTAGAGCCTCGTCCATCATGGAAGAGGCTCGCCCCGATACCGCCCGATCGTCCTTCGCCGCCCGCCTGGCCTCCCGCGCCGGGCCGCTTCGGGAACGGCTCGCGCCCCATTGGGACCGGCGTTGGGTGCGCTGGATCGCGATCGCGCTCGGCGGCCTCGTCGCCGCCTATCTGCTCTTCTGGCTGATCTTCGCGCGCGGGCTGCCCGACGCCACGACGTTGCTCAATTACGAGCCGCCGCTGCCCACCATCGTGCGTGACATCAACGGCCAGCCGGTGCACAGCTATGCCCGCGAACGGCGCGTGCAGCTGCAATATAGCGATTATCCGCCGCTCCTGATCCGCGCTTATCTGTCGGCCGAGGACAAGACCTTCTTCGAACATCACGGCGTCGACATTCCCGGCTTCGTCGGCGCGGTGTTCGACTATGTGATCAAGATCGGGTCGGGCCATCGCGCCAAGGGCGGGTCCACCATCACCCAGCAGGTCGCCAAGAATCTGCTGATCGGCGACGCCTATTCCCCGACGCGCAAGGTCAAGGAGATGATCCTGGCCTACCGCATGGAAGGCGTGCTGTCCAAGCAGCAGATCCTGGAACTCTACCTCAACCAGATCTTCCTCGGCCGCAACGCCTATGGCGTGCAGGCCGCCGCGCGCGCCTATTTCGACAAGGATGTCGCGGACCTCAAGCTCCCCGAAATGGCCTATCTCGCCATCCTGCCCAAGGGGCCGGCCAATTACCGCCCCGAAAGCCCGACCGGCCACGAGCGCGCGCTGGAGCGTCGCAACTGGGTGCTGGGCGAGATGGAAAAGAATGGCTGGATCAGCAAGGCGCAGCGCGACGAGGCGCGGGCCACGCCGCTCGGCACGGTGGCGGCGCACGGCTCCAGCTTCGACGCGCGAGCTGGCGGCTATTATATGGAGGAAGTGCGCCGCCGCCTCATTCAGCTGTTCGGCGAAAAGGCGGCCGACGGTCCCAACAGCGTCTATGCCGGCGGCCTCTGGGTGCGCAGCCCCTATGATCCCAAGCTCCAGGAAGGCGTCGCCACCGCGCTGCGCAACGGCCTGCTGCGCTTCGACGCCGGCAAGGGCTGGTCGGGCCCGGTCGGCAAGATCGACATGGCGCGCGGCTGGCAGCGGGAAATGGCGGCGAGCTATGTCGGCATCGACTATGCCGGCTGGCGCGTCGCGGCGGTGATCAGCCGCAATGCCTCCTCGGCCGAGATCGGCTTTGGCGACGGCAGCACCGGCACTTTGTCGGCAGACGCCGCGCAGCTGCCCTATCGCCGCACCGGCGGGCCTGCTTTTTCCGCGATGAAGCCGGGCGACCTGATCGTCGTCGCGCGCAACGGGGCGAGCTGGGCGCTGCGCAACGTGCCCGAAGTGTCCGGCGGCATGATGGCCGAGCAGGTCCATTCCGGCCGCGTGCTGGCTATGCAGGGCGGCTTCGACAACCGCCTCTCCTCCTACAATCGTGCGACTCAGGCGATGCGCCAGCCGGGCTCCACCATCAAGCCCTTCGTCTATGCCGCCGCGCTCGACAATGGCATGACGCCGGCGTCGATCATCGTCGACGGGCCGCTCTGCATCGACCAGGGCGCCGGCCTGGGGCAGAAATGCTTCCGCAACTTCACCGGCGGCAGCGCGGGCCCGCAGACCATGCGCTGGGGCGTCGAGCAGTCGCGCAACCTGATGACCGTGCGCGCCGCCAGCCAGACCGGCATGGACCGCGTCGTGCGCACCATCAAGGCGATGGGGATCGGCGACTATCAGCCCTATCTCTCCTTCGCGCTGGGCGCGGGCGAGACCACGGTCGAGCGGATGGTGAACGCCTATGCGATGCTCGCCAACCAGGGGCGGCAGCTCTCCCCTAAGCTGATGGACTATGTCCAGGACCGGCGCGGCAAGGTGATCTGGCCGCATCGCTGGCGCGCCTGCGACGGGTGCAACATGGCGAACTGGGATGGCAAGCCGATGCCGCGCTTCGGCTTCGAAGGGCGGCAGGTGATGAACCCGATGACGGCCTTCCAGGTCGTCCACATTGCCGAGGGCGTGATCCAGCGCGGCACCGCGACGATCCTGTCCGATCTCAACCGACCCCTGTTCGGCAAGACCGGCACCACCAACGGCCCGACCAATGTCTGGTTCGTCGGCGGATCGCCCGATGTCGTCGCCGGCGTCTATCTCGGCTATGACCAGCCCCGGAGTCTCGGCGGCTGGGCGCAGGGCGGTCGCGTTGCCGCGCCGATCTGGAAGGCGGCGATGACCCCGCTGCTGGAAACCATGCCCAAGACGCC
>DATEJA010000214.1:0-8929 GCA_035278405.1 Sphingobium sp.
CAGTGTAAAATCCCGAACCGGCTGCGCGATAACCTCGAACTCCGCGCCCTTGATCTTGGCGGCACCCGCATTGGTCGTGGTCACCGAGTTGTTGACGTAGATCTGCTGCTGAAGATTGGTATAGTCGTAACGGAACGCCGACATGTTCACCCGGAGATGGCGGTCGAGAAGATCGGTCTTGATGCCCACTTCATAGGCGTCGACCTCTTCCGGCTTGATCACCGGGTTCATCGCATCATTGAAGAAGAAAGCCTGCTGGCTGAAGAAGCCGGCATTGAAACCGCGACTGAACGAGGCATAGGCCATGATGTTCGGCGCGAATTTATGATCGAGTGCCACACGCAGATTGGGCTTCTTGAACGTCTTCTCCTGGGTTCCGGCCGATCCCGGGCTCAGCACGGGGCTGCCCGTCGTCCTGCCGGTGATTTCGCGCTTCTCGATCGTATAGCGCGCACCCAGGGTAAGGTTCGTGTCAGGCAGGATTTCATAGGTGCCCTGCGCGTAGGCCGCGTAGGAATTCGCCCTGTCCGTCGAACTGACGACAAAGTCGACACCCGGCGGCGTGAAGAAGGCGAATGATGTCACCGGCCCGCCGAACACCGGACCTATGATGTTGCTCTTGGCGTAATAATAATAGAGTCCGGCCGCCCAGTTGAACTTCGCGCTTGCGCCGCTCAGCTGAAATTCCTGCGTGAACACCCGGCGCCGGTCGGTACGATCAAGCGTGAACGCCGGAATGGGGCCGCCGTCGATGTCGACCAGGAAAAACTCTTTCGCACGACGATAGGACGAGATACTGAGCAGTTTCACGTCACCGAAGCGCTTCTCCAGCGTGAGCGCTCCACCGCCTTCCTCCGATTTCCAGCCGGCGCGCGGATCATCGGTATTGACGTCATAGATGGTCGGCAAGAACAGCTTCTGCGCGTTGGCTGAATCGTAGATGAAAGGCGTATTGACCGGCCGCGACAGACCCACGCCCAATTGCCCGCGACGGTTGGAATAGTCGCCGACCAGGGTCAGCGTAAAATCGTCGCCGGCCTCCGCGACGAATTTGCTGCGCACGCCATAGCGTTTCGTCGTGTAGAAATCGCTGTTGTCGAAAAGATTTTTCCCCCAGCCATGGTCCTGGTTATAATAAAATCCCGCGACATCGACGGCCGCCTTTTCCGACAGCTTGGCGGCGGCGTAGATCTTGCCGGAAAGCGTATTATAATTGGCATAGCCGACTTCCAGGTCCGCGCCTTGCCAATCCAGGGGATTGCGCGTCCTGATCTGGAGAACGCCCCCCGTCGCGTTTCGCCCGAACAAGGTGCCCTGGGGCCCCTTGGCCAGTTCAATGCTTTGCACGTTGCTGAATTCGGTGCCGCCGGTGCCGTCGAACGGCTGATAAACGCCGTCGATGAAGGTCAGCACGGACGATTGAGAGCCGTAATTGTTGTTCCCGACACCGCGCAGAAATATCGGCGATCGCGAACCGTTGGAATCCATCGTGACGCCCGGGACCACCGTCTGCAGATCGCTCGCGGTTCGCAGACCCGCCTGCGCCAGTTGATCGGCGCTGAACGCAGCCACGGCGATCGGGACATTCTGCGCCGACTGTTCACGCCGCTGCGCAGTAACGATGATATCCGCGATGCCCTTGTCGCGGCTTGAAGCGTCTGTTTGCGCCGCTGAACTCTCCGGCGCCTGAGCATGCACGGCAGATGCATACATGATTGCCAGCAGCGAAGCGCCAATCGCCTGTGAGAAATTTCGCATCCCATCCTCCCAATTATATGATCGTCACGTCTAAGGACCGAACCTGCGCAGTCTTCGTCACGTCTTGGCGACTGCTCTCTATGCTTTGATCAGATGGCAAGCTCTTAAGCTTCAACGGTTTCAGTCAACCTGCGAGATGCGAACGCATATTGCTTCGAGTAATCAGCTCTTGCGCCATCGCCCTCCGGGGCAGTCTTCCGCCCAAGGATAAAAGCCATCCTCCGATTATATTTTGCTATGTTTATAAGTTTGGATATTTGCCCTCAAATATGACATTGTCAAGTAGTTTTCCATGTAGCGCGAGAGGTGAGCCTGTCCCATCTCCCGCCTTTTCAGGCCTGCGGCCCCGGCGCCCCTATCCGTCCAGAACCTTGATTTTCCCGCGATAAATTGCCGTCGGGGATCAGAGCCGAGCCCTATAGGCCCGTGCCAGGAGAGCGACGAGTTGCTGATATTCCTCGTCCGACAGGATATCGGCATATTCGCGGCTGATGGCGGTTGCCTCGCCCGTCTGGGCCACGATCTTTTGCCCTTCTTCCGTTATCCACAAGCCGCTGCGCTTGCCGCCGGCGGTGCGGCGTTCGACCAGGCCTTTCCCGACCAGTTCGCGGACGAGAATCGCCATGTTCGATTCCCGGACCAGCAGGATGCGCGCGGCCTGCACCTGACGAATACCCGGATTGGCGCGGATCAGCGCCAGGGTGGACAGCGTCGGCGGACTGACGGCAAGAGCAGACCGGGCCCGAATGAGGTCGCCAATCTGGAGATAGGCCGCGCGCGTCAGAAACCCCAGCGAACTGGTCAGATCATCCAACGCGAATTCATCTTCACTGAAGAGCGCGGTTTCCGGATCAAGCGCACACATTGGTCGACAGCCCCTTCTCTTTTCTCGTCATCGGGAAGCGAATGGATCATGGCTCGGCATCTGCGCAAGTCCCCCGTCAGTCGTGATCGGGTTCGAACAGCAGCAAATTGGTCCCGTCCGGCAACGGAGCCCAGGCGGGCCTGACACGCATGCCGACCGCGATCTCTTCCATGGAACAGTTGATGACATCGCCGACGATATTCACCCCTTCGTCCAGCGTCACGGTCGCAATGAGGAAGGGAGTATGGCCGGCAAAGGGCGGCCGAGCGACATGCGCGACGGTATAGGCGAAAACCTCCCCCCGCCCCGATACCTCGCGCCATTCGATGTCCGTGCGTCCGGTGAACAGGCTGACGGGCCTTGGATAGAATTGATAGCGGCCGGTCGCCGGGCAATATTGCAGGAGAAGCTTGCGTTCACGCGTAGCCTCCCAGAAGGGCCTGGAAAAGCGGAAGGATCGGGGAACCGCGCGCGCCACATCCCTTATGTCGTTCAATTTCTCGCTCATATCATCCTCTACCCGTCCGAACCCAGTATCAGGGCGACGCTCGTCCCCCAGTTGCGCGCATAGGGAATATAGCCAATGCCCGTGACCAGCGCGCTGTTCCGGTTTGCCACCTGCCGCGCGCCGCCTTCTCCGAACAATTGCCGCACCGCTTCGATCAGGTTGGTCCCGCCGCCGGCAAGACCGGCCTGGCCTGCAGAGATCTGGCCGCCCCCTGTGTTGAGCGGCAGATCCCCGTCATGGCTCAGATTGGTTTCGCGGATGAAGGCGCTTCCCTGCCCGCGCGGGGCGAAGCCCAGCATCTCCATCTGCAACAGGACCGCGATCAGAAAATCGTCATAGGGCTGGAAGGAGCCGATGTCGCCGGGCGTCAATCCAGCCTGGGCGAACGCCCGCTTGCCGGCAACGGCATGTCCGCTTTCCGTGACATCCGCCAGATTCTCGGCGATGTTGTGATGCGTCCGCTCGCCATAACCAAGCGGCACGACGAATTGGTCGAACCCTTTCTCCTTCGCGCGCTTCCTGGTGGTCATCAGCAGTCCATTGGCGCCGTCGCACACCATGACGCAGTCGAGCAGGCGCACGGGCTCTGCAATCATGCGCGAATTCAGATAATCTTCGACCGTGATCGGCTTGCGCAGCTTCTCGCAAGCATTGTCGTTCATCAGCCCATGATTGCGCTGCGTCACCGCCAGCTTGGCGAGCGCATTGACATCAAGGCCGTAGAGATGATCATATCGGCTGCTCAGCAAACCGAAGTCCGAAGGCGGCCCGATCAGCCCGTGCGGGATCGACCATTCGACATTATAGGCCCGCATGTTGAGGTTGGATTCCGACGCTTCCGTGTCCGCGTTGAGCAGGAAGACCGTCGTGCAAAGCCCTGCATCGAGCGCAGCGGCCGCGCGGGCGACCGCACTGGACGCCGATGACCCGCCCAGATCGCAGCTCTGGCAGAAATCGAGCTGCAGCCCGAGATAGTCCGCCGTCGTCTGCGACCAGAAGCAATTGCCCGCGCCGGTCATCGAGCCATTGACGAGCATGCCGTCAATCTCGCCCTTCTCGATGCCTGTCTTCTCGATCAGGGCATCCAGGATTTCAGCGCCAAGCTCCCACACGTCGCGCCCGGCCCGCGCCTCGATCTTCGTCTCGGCGAAACCGACGATTGCGGCATCACGCAGCGCCATCTTGCCCTCCCTGTCCCAGGCCCTGACCGGCATCGGCCTGATAGGCGTCGCCAGACTGGCCCGGCTCCACCAGGCGGCGCGCCCGTCCCGCCACGAATTCGTTCAGCCTTTCCGCTGATTCCGGGCTCGCCACGACATGATGGAAAAGCCCCTCGACAAACAGGCCGTCATCATAGGAATAATCCTGGATGCGCGGCAGGCCGTTCACGATCGCCCAATTGGTCAGCTTGGCATTTTCGGCGATCCGGTTGGCAAGCGACAGCGCGCGCGCGACATGCTCTCCCTTGGGCATCAGATATTGAACCACATTGTACCGCTCGGCCTCTTCAGGCGACAGGACCCGGCCGGTGAGCATCAGATCGCTCATCCGGGCGACCCCCAGCAGCCGCGCGATCCGGACGGACCCGCCGCCGCCGATATAGATGCCCCGCTGCCCCTCTGGCAGCGCGAAGAAAGCGGTCTCATCGGCGACCCGGATGTGGCAGGAGGATGCCAGTTCAAAGCCGCCGCCGATGCATGCGCCGCTGATCGCGGCGACGAAGGGGATATTGCCGCGAGAGATGGTATCGAAGGGGCGCGCCGCAGCGGCCGAACCGATGCGCATTTCCAAGTGGCGCTCATGGTCGTTCATCCATTTCATCGCTTCGGCCAGGTCAAGGCCCGCGCAGAAATGTTCGCCATGGCTGAAGATCAGGCCGACCCGCGCCTCCTTGTGCGCCCGCGCGACCGCTTCGTTCAACTGCTCCGACAGTTCGGCGCTCAGCGCGTTGCGCTTCGACGGCCGGTTGAGACCGATCTTCGCGACTTTGCCTTCAAGTTCATAGGTGACGACGGATTGAGACATCGGAAGTCCTTCGTTTCGATGTGTCAGGCGGTTTCGGCGCCTGAAATCAGGATGAATAGCGCGGCAGCTTGAGGCCGCGCAGGGCGATGGTGTTGCGCTGCATCTCGCTGGTCCCGCCGCCCAGCACGCCCATCAGCGAATGGCGCAGGACCTGCTCGGCCTCGGGGATGGGGGCGGACGGGGATTCTTCGGACAGCAGGCCGGCGGCGCCCAATATGTCCATCGCCGCCTCGCCCAGCCGCTCCTGCAATTCGCCCACGAACACCTTGCTCATCGCCGCTTCATGGATCGGCACCTGCCCCGCCTGGACCAGATTGCCATTCCGCAGCACGAACTGCCGAGCCACTTCGATCTCGGACGCAAGAAGGCCGACACGATCGCGGATGACGGGGTCAAGACGCGGCGAATGTGCGTCATCGCCGCACGAGCGCAAATAGTCGATGATCCGCTCGAAGAGATGCTGGAGATGAGCGACAGTCGTCCCGATCATCACGCGCTCGGCGGCGAGCGCGTCGGTGATCACCTTCCACCCACCATTCTCCTGCCCCAGCAACGCGCCGGCAGGCAGTCTCACCTCGTCATAAAAGGTCTCGCAGAAGGTGCGGCCATACATGAACATGCCCGGCCGGATGGTGATGCCGGGCGTGTTGAGCGGCACGAGGAAGATGCTGATGCCCGCATGCTTCGGTGTCGCGTCGGGATCGGTCCGCGCGGCAAGGAAGGCATATTCGCACTTGTCTCCCCCCGTCGTCCAGAGCTTTTGCCCGGAGATGACCCAAGCATCCCCCTCTTTCCGCGCAGTCGTGCGCAACGATGCGAGGTCCGATCCCGCCTCCGGTTCGCTATAGTGCAGCGCAAAAGAACGTTCGCCCCGCAGGAACGCCGGGAGGAACTCGCGCTTCTGCTCCTCCGAACCATGGCGGATGATGGCAGGGCCGATGATCGTCTCGCCCCCCATATGCGCGTCGGTCGGAACCTCGGCGAACTCTATTTCCTCGATGAAGGCCAGTTGCTCGCCAGGACTGCGCGCCTGCCCGCCGACCGCTTCCGGCCAGTCGAGGCCGGTCCAGCCCGCCGCCCCCATCTTCCGCGACATTTCCGGCAGGAACGCCCGATCCTTGAAGGGCCGCTGCCGATTGGCGGCACGGTCCGCATCCGTCCAGTTCGCCGCGAGCCAGTCGCGAATCCTGCTGCGGAATTGGGCGACGCGCGCGTCGGTATCGTGCGAGGGCAGGTTGGACGAACCGCCCAATTTGCCCCGATCGGGCGCCAGAAGCTGGCCGGCCAGGGCGGCCCGCGCGCGGGCCGCGCCGCCAAATCGAATGAGATCGGCATGGATGCTGCGGAAATGGCGAGGCAGTTCATGCTCTTCGGCATAGCCGATGGCGCCCATGACATGATGCGCCTCCAAAATGAGCTGGCGTAGCGAGGGCGCCGCATAGGCAATCGCCGCCTCGGCGAAATAGGGCCAGTTCGGGTCCCCCCGGTCCAGAGCCTCCGCCGCCCCCGCGATCGTCAGCCGCGTGCCGTCGAGCCGGCTCAGGCAGTCGGCAAGCTTGTGCTGGATCGCCTGGAATTCCCCGATCACATGCCCGAACTGCCTGCGCTGCTTGGCATGGTCCAGCGCCAGCTCAAAGGACCGCTGCGCCGCCCCGAGCGCGCGTGCCGCGCTCGCCAGCCGGGTGATCAGCGCCGCCTGCGCCAGAAGGCTTTCGGCCAAAGGCAGCCACACCGTCGCCGGCGCGTCCACCTCGACCTCGCTCAATTCGGTGATCCCCAGACCCGGCGTCGCGGTGACGCGCACGCCGGGGTGATCGAGCGGCACGACGGCGACGCCGAAAGGATCGCTCGACAAGAGGATGAGGTCGCTCGCCACGGCCGCGCCCTCCACGAAGGCCGCCCGTCCCCTGACCCGGCCATCGGCCACCGTCAGACGGCCGGCGTTGCGGTCGCCGTCGAAAGCGCCCAGCACAATGGCGGGAATTTTCTCGCCGGCGCTCAACGCCGCCAGAAATGACCGGGCCGGCTCGTTGCCTGCCTGTCCCAGCAGCCGATGGGCGACATAATAGCTGGCCAGCGGCGCGGGACATGAACCGCGCCCAAGCTCCTCGAACAGCATCGTCGCCTCGCGAAGGCCGGGGCCGTCGGCGCCGCCCAGTTCGGCAAGACCCAGGTCACGCAGTTCACCGAGAATATGGCGGACGGCCCCTGGATCCCTGGACCGCGTCACCGCTTCTTCAACCGGCCAGTTGGCGTCCAGCATCCGGCGAGTGGATTCGATCAGCAGCCCACGCTCTTCCTCGGATAGTCCAATCACCTGATATCCCCTCACTGTCGCTATCTGTTTGGCGGAGCTGCCACGGGTCGCGACGAGTTTGCGACAAACGGGAAAGGCAACTCTTCGATTTATTCGGAAGGCTATGCCCTTTGTCGGTCGGCTGTCAATATTCATATGTTTTATAAGTTTTGAAAAATTTCGCTCGGGATCAGCCCCGTCATGGCCCTCAAAAGCCGCTCAACTTCACGCCAAGCGGGATGGGCCGGGCACCCTTGCCGGTATGCCCGCCCAACCTGCCCGCCAACTTCTCAAACCGGCCAGGGCCGGGTCGCCCTGTCAGAGTGCCGCCATCACATCCGCCCAGCGTTCCATCATCTCATTCTCGTGACCGGGAACGACATGGAATTGCAGCTGCTTATATCCTGCCTCCTTCAATCCTCGCAGGCGATCGACCAGTTCTGCCTTCGTGCCCGTCATGGTAAGCGCCTTTATGACATCGCCCGTGATATGCGTTTCATCCGGCCTAACGAACATCAGATGCCCGCGATGATTGACGATATAGCGCGCGTCTGCCGGCTCATATCTGTTATAGACCTCTCGATAGGCTTCGAGTTCTGCGTGGAATGGGAACTCGCTTCCCATGATGGAGCCGAACTCCTTCTCCTCGACGAAATTATGGAAGACGATCGACGCCGCCGGCCCCGCCTGCTCCCTCGTCTTCACGCTGTCCACCGATTCGCCTTCTTCAAGCACCCGGCCGCCGATCGTGGCGATGGAGTAGAAATCCGCAGGATCGTTGCCGGCCTCCGCCCACAAAGCGCGGATTTCATCCAGTTCCGCCTTTTCCCGCTCGGGATAGGTGGCGACATTGATCCATTGTGCGCGCTTTTCGACCGTCAAGGCGCGCGCTTTTGGCCCCAGGGCGGATATGGCGAGCGGGATGGGATCCTTGATGTTGATCAAGCCCCAATCCGGGTTGAGGAAGCGGATCTTGTGCAGCCCCCCTTCCTCCTCGAACTCGGTGGTCTCGCCGCGAAGGAGCGCCTGGACCGTGTCGATATATCTGGTCATGCGCGCCAGCGTGACCGGCTTCATGCCCATAGAGCGCCGCCCGGTAAAGCCGGTCGAAACGCCGAAAACGATCCGGCCGGGGGCAAGCGCATTCAAGGTCGCGAACCCGCTCGCCGCCACCGGGGCGAGCCGGTTGGACGGAATCATCACGCCGCTGCACAGCTTGATCCTGGACGTCTTGACCGCCGCTGCCCCCATGGCCGCGAACAACTCCGCGTTAAGCAGCGGCGTGTCGTAAAACCAGGCATGCGAGAAGCCCAGTTCTTCCGCGCGAACAGCCACCTCCCAGGAGTTCGCCTTCGTCGGAATCTGAATCGCCATGTCCATTTTCTGATATCCTCTCGCACTTTCTTTATTGGTTATACGGGTCTGGGGGTCCGGATGATGACGTGTCGATCTGCTGCCCTTCAGACTTCAGCGCGTG
>DATEJA010000215.1:0-2139 GCA_035278405.1 Sphingobium sp.
CCCTTCTTGCATCCTGTCGCTGAAACTCAGCCGACGATTTCGTCCGGCCGGAAGAAATAGGCGATCTCGATCGCCGCATTTTCGTCGCTGTCCGAACCATGGACCGAATTGGCCTCGATCGATTCGGCATAGTCCTTGCGGATCGTGCCTTCGTCGGCATTGGCCGGGTTGGTGGCGCCCATGATGTCGCGGTTGCGCTTCACCGCGTCCTCGCCTTCCAGAACCTGGACGACGACGGGGCCGGAAATCATGAAGGCGACCAGGTCAGCGAAGAAAGGGCGTTCCTTGTGAACGGCATAGAAGCCTTCGGCCTGCTCGCGGCTCATGCGGATGCGCTTGGAGGCGACGACCCGCAGGCCCGCTTCTTCCAGCTTCTTGGTCACGGCGCCCGTCAGGTTGCGACGAGTCGCGTCGGGCTTGATGATCGAAAAGGTGCGGGTGACGGCCATGAGGCTCAAAAGCTCCGAATTGTTGGAATTGGAATGGCGGGCCCTTTAGACCGCGCGGTTCCGCATCGCAAGAGGGGCTTGGGGCAGGTCCTGCCGTCAGGGTCCCTGCACCCATTTGCGTCCGTCCTGCCGCCAGAAGCGCGGGCTGACGCCGTCGCGCTTCGACAGCGCGCGCCAATTGTCACGGGCGGCATCGATGGTGGCCGCGTCGAAAAAATAGAAGGCGCGCTCGAAATCCAGCGCTTCCTCGCGCCACAGGCCATCGGCGAGCGCGATATGGCGCGCGCCGTTGGCCGGGACGCAATCATGGGCGAGCAGCACCGGCTGGATCGATTCCCGCTCCTCCCCGGCGCGGCCATGGGCCAGGAAGCTTTCGGGTGGCCCGGCCCACAAACCGGCGGAGATCCGTTCCAGCTGCGAATCATCCTGGGCGACCACCAGCAGCCGCTCGCCCAGGCCCAGCACGCGCGCGGCGATGGCGGGCAGCACCTGATCCACCGGATCGCGACTGAGCTGGTAGAAATCGACCTGCATGAGAGACCTAAGGAGAGAAAGGGGCTTCGACAGGCTCAGCCCGAACGGGGTTATCGCTCACCTTTCGAACCTGTCGCTCACCAGCCGGTCGATCAACCGCACGCCATAGCCGGTCGCGCCCTTGTCCCAGGTCGCGCCGGGCTTGTCGGCCCAGACCATGCCGGCAATGTCGAGATGCGCCCATTTGACGCCGTCCTCGACGAAGCGCTTGATGAACTGCGCGGCGGTGATGGAGCCGGCGTAGCGCGCGCCCATATTCTTCATGTCGGCGATCGGGCTGTCGATCAGCTTGTTGTAGGCGTCGGACAGCGGGAAGCGCCAGAGCTGGTCGCCGCACGCCTTGCCCGCCGCGATCAGATCCTCGGCAAGGGCATCGTCATTGGCGAAGAGGCCCGCATATTGATCGCCCAAGGCGACGATCATCGCGCCGGTCAGGGTCGCAAGGTCGATGATGACCTCCGGCGCATAGGTCTTCTGCGCCCAGGTGATGACGTCGCACAGCACCAGCCGCCCTTCGGCGTCGGTGTTGATGACCTCGATCGTCTGGCCGGACATGGAGGTGACAATGTCGCCCGGCCGCTGCGCGTTGCCGTCGGGCATGTTTTCAACGAGGCCGCAAATGCCGACGACGCGCGCCTTCGCCTTGCGCCCGGCGAGCGCCTTCATCGCGCCCGCGACCGCGCCGGCGCCGCCCATGTCCCATTTCATGTCTTCCATGCCGGCGCCCGGCTTTAAGGAAATGCCGCCGGTGTCGAAGGTGACGCCCTTGCCAACGAAGACGACGGGCTTGTCGGCAAGACCGCCGGTGCCGTCCCATTCCATCGCCAGCAGGCGCGGTTCGCGCACCGATCCCTGCGCCACGCCGAGTAGCGCGCCCATGCCGAGGTCGGCCATCGCCGCCTTGTCGAGCACGCTGATCTTGACGCCCAGCTCTTCCAGATGGCGGCAGCGTTCGACGAAGCTTTCGGGGTAGAGGATGTTCGCCGGCTCGGACACCAGCTCGCGGGTGAAAGCCACCCCCGCCGCGACGGCGGACAGCCGTTCCCATGCCGCGTCCGCATCATGCGCGACGAGCGTGATCTTGGTGAGGGTCGGCTTGGCCTTTTCCGGCTGGCGGGTGCGGTAGGTGTCGATGCGCCACGCCCGCAACTGCGCC
>DATEJA010000216.1:0-3044 GCA_035278405.1 Sphingobium sp.
CGCGGCTTCATGAACAGGACCGGCGCCCGGGGCGGGGCGGCATAGGGCTTTTGCGCGAACTGCGGTTCCAGCCGGGCGCGTTCCTCCCTGTCGTTGAGGACGACGCCGTAGATATGGCCAGCAAAGCTCATGGACTTAACGGTCCCCTGCATGAATGTCGGAAGAAGAGATCATAACGCCAGGCTGATCGTCTTGAGTTCAAGATAATCGTCAAGCCCGTAATGCGAACCTTCGCGGCCAAGACCCGACTGCTTGATCCCGCCAAA
Organism: Sphingobium sp.; assembly: GCA_035278405.1. Classification (GTDB taxonomy): domain Bacteria; phylum Pseudomonadota; class Alphaproteobacteria; order Sphingomonadales; family Sphingomonadaceae; genus Sphingobium. The sequence continues at coordinate 267 of DATEJA010000216.1, forward strand.
GGGCGCGACAGCGGACGAGATCAGGCCCGTATTCACGCCGACCATGCCACATTCCATCCCCTCCGCCACTCGCCACACCCGGCGGACGTCATTGGTGTAGAGATAGCCGGCCAGGCCAAAGGGCGTGTCGTTGGCGATCGCCAGCGCCTCCTCCTCCCTATCGAAGCGGATGACGGGCGCGACGGGCCCGAAATTCTCCGCCGCCCACAAGTCCATGTCGCGGTGCACGCCCGACAGCACGGTCGGCGCATAATAGCGCGGGCCGGCCTCGCTGGCGAAGCCGCCGCAAACGACCCTCGCGCCACGCTCCACCGCCTGCGCCACGCGGCGCGCGACCTTCGCCGCCGCCTCATCGTCGATCAGCGGGCCGATGGCGGCGCTTTCATCATCGCCCCGCCCGACCTTCAGCCTGCCCGCCGCCTCGGCCAGCGCCGCGACGAACCGATCGTGGATGCCGCTCTGCACGATGAAACGATCCGCGCAGACGCAGGTCTGCCCCGCATTGCGGAACTTGGAGATCATGGCCCCGGCCACCGCCTCGTCCAGCGATGCGTCGTCAAAGACGATGAAGGGCGCATTGCCGCCCAGTTCCAGGCTCAGTTTCTTGATCGTCGGCGCGGACTGCCGGTAGAGCAGCGCCCCCACCTCGGTCGATCCGGTGAAGGTCAGCTTGCGCACGATCGGGCTCGCGGTCAGCACAGGCCCGATCACCCGCGCATCGCCCGTCACGACATTCAGCACCCCCCTGGGCAGCCCAGCCGCCTCCCCCAGCGCCGCGAGCGCCAATGCGGTGAGCGGCGTCTGCTCGGCAGGCTTCAGGATGACCGTGCAGCCAGCCGCCAGCGCCGGCCCGATCTTCCGCGTCACCATGGCCGCGGGGAAGTTCCAGGGCGTGATCGCCGCCACGACGCCGACCGCCTGCTTGATGACGACGATCCGCATGTCGGCCTGCTGCGCCGGGATCACATCGCCATTGGCCCGCATCGCCTCTTCCGCGAACCAGCGGATGAAGCTCGCGGCATAGCGGATTTCGCCCCGCGCCTCGGCCAGCGGCTTGCCCTGTTCGGCCGTCAGCAGCGCCGCCAGTTCCTCTTCATGGGCCAGGATCAGCTCATGATAGCGGTGCAAGATCCCGGCCCGGTCGAAGGCGGACCTCGCCTGCCAGTGCGGCAACGCCCGGTGCGCGGCGGCGATGGCGGCATCGACATCCGCGGCCACCAGCACCGGCACCTCCCCCAACAGGCTGTCGTCGGCCGGGTTCAGAACAGGCATGGACGCCTGTCCCTTCACCCATTCCCCGTCGATCAGGCAGGCGTCGCGACGAATGTCCACCATCGCCGTCACGCGCCCAGGCGGGTGATCTTGTGCGTGCCCCGCGCCAGCGCGACATTCTTCGTTTCCATGTAGAAATCGAAGCTCCAGTCGCCGCCGTCGCGGCCGATGCCGCTGGCCTTGGTCCCGCCAAAGGGGGTGGGCAGATGGCGGACATTGTCGCTGTTCACCCAGACCATGCCGACGTCCAGCGCGTCCGACACGCGCAGCGCGCGCGCCAGGTCGTTGGTCCAGACATAGCCGGCCAGCCCATATTCGACGTCATTGGCCTTGGCGATCGCATCCGCCTCGTCATCGAAGGGGATGGCGGTAAGCACCGGCCCGAAAATCTCCTCCCGGGCGATGCGCATCGACTGTTCCGCCCGGGTGAAGAGCGTGGGCTGGAAGAAATAACCCGACGCCCCTTCCACCGGCGCGCCGCCAGCGGCGATGGTCGCGCCCTCCTGCCGGGCGATGTCCATATAGCTCGACACCTTGGCGAAGTGGCGCGGGTGGATCAGCGGCCCGACTTCGGTTTCCGGATCGAAAGGATCGCCGACCTTCAGCCTGGCGACCCGCTCCGCCGCCCGCGCCACGAACTGGTCGTAGATCGACCGCTGCACCAGCAGGCGAGAGGAGGAGGTGCAACGCTGCCCGTTGAGCGAGTAGATCATGAACAGCGCCGCATCGAGCGCACGGTCGATATCCGCATCGTCGAACACGATCACCGCGTTCTTGCCGCCCAGTTCGAAATGCACGCGCTTCAGCGTCGCCGCGCCCTGCCGCATGATCGCCGACCCGGTCGAGGATTCGCCGACAAAGGCCACCGCCTTGATGTCGGGATGCTCGGTCAGGCTCTTGCCCGTGGTTTCGCCCAGCCCGTTGACCGAATTGAACACCCCCGCCGGCAGCCCCGCTTCATGCGCGATTTCGACCAGCAGCCGCGCCGAATAGGGCGACCATTCGGCCGGCTTGTGAACCACGGTGCACCCGGCGGCGAGCGCCGGCGCAATCTTCCAGGTCGACAGCATGAACGGCGTGTTCCAGGGCGTGATGACCGCCACCGGGCCGATCGCCTTGCGGCTGGTATAGTTCAGATGGTCGGCGGTCGGCAGCGCCACGCCGTCGGCCGCGCCGGGCGCGCGATCGGCGAAGAAGCGGAAATTTTCCGCGCCCCGGATCGCCGCCTTGGACATGAAGCGCCAGCATTGGCCGGCGTCGAGACATTCGACGGCGGCGATGTCATCGGCGCGCGCGACGATCAGGTCCGCGACCTTGTTGAGCAGGCGGCGGCGCTCCTCCGGCGCGGTCGCCGACCAGGCGGGAAAGGCTTCGCGCGCGGCGGCGACGGCGGATTCCAGCTCGGCGGGCGTCGCATCGGTCGCCTGCCCCAGCAGTTCGCCCGTGCCCGGTTCGGTGATGTCGAAGACCTTGCCTTCCCCTTCCACGGCCCGCCCGGCCACGAAA
>DATEJA010000217.1:0-5272 GCA_035278405.1 Sphingobium sp.
CTGGGCCCTGTCCAATAGGGATGCAGCGGCATGCCTGAAAAGTCCGGCCCATGCTGCGGGCTGTAATCGAAGCGGCTGCGCACCGAGCTGTCCAGGCGGAAGCCGGCCTCCTCCAGCAGCCGCGCGCTGTTTGGCCCCACGCCATAGCGTCCGGCCCGATAGACGATCGGCCGCTGACCGAACCGCTCGGCGATCCGCTCGCACAAGGCTTCCAGCTTCGCCCGTTCGACTGCCTCGGGCAGGAAGCCGGCATAGCTGTTCTCCGCCGTCACCTGCTCGACATGCGGCGGATTGACCCAAGGGTGCAGGTGCGCGCCGATATCGGCGGAACCATCCGCGACCCAGCGGGCCATCATCGCCGCCGCCGCGTCGCTGTCGATCACCGGATAGTCGGTCACATAGACCGGCTTCACCCCGGCTGCCGCGAAATAGGCCTGGCCGCGCGCCATGCCCGCCAGTGCGGTGACGGTATGGCCGGTGCGGCTGAACGGCGCGCTCCAGTCAAATTCCTCTTCGGTATCGACAAACAGCATGAAGCGGGTGCCGAAGGCGGGATCGAGCACGATGCTGTCCTCGGGCGCGGGCGCGTGTAGCAGGCCGCCGTCATGATGGGGCAAGGTCATGAACCCAGCCCTATCGCGATATCGTTGCCATAGGGTTGCGGCAAACGGAAAAGCGTCAGACGCTGCCGGCCGCGTCCTCCGCCACTGTCATTGCCGGCATGGACAGCAGGAAACGGTCGGGCTCGATCAGCAAGGCTCCGCCACAGCCCGATGCCAGGCTGCGGATCAGACGCAGCGAAAAGCCCAGGCCCAAGAGCGGCCCGTCGGCCCAGTCACCTTCCGCCGTATAGCCCGGATCGAGTAGCCGCTCCTCCTCCATTCCCGACAGAGTCGCCGGACGATCGACCGCGAGCATGACGGCGCCCTGCCCCACGTCCGACTGGAACCAGCAGGCGCCGGTCAGCGCCTCGCCCGGTTGCGCCACCGACACGACGGTGCGCATCAGATGCTGGACCATGCGTTCGCCCTGGACGGGGTCGATCCGCACCAGCGGCAGGTTGCGCGCGATGTTGATGTCGATCTGCGCGCCATTGCCTTCGCCCTGTTCGCGGAAGCGAGCGGATACCTGAGCGATCAGCAACGCGGGATCGACCGCGCTGGGCGCCTCCGCCCCCTCGCCCCGGGACACGCGGGCCGCAAGGTCAAGGTCGTCGAACGCTGCCAGCAAATGCCGCGCATCCAGTGCGATCTTGCCGGCCATCTCGCGATATTCGGGGCCGCTCGGACCGAACAGTTCCTGCTCGATAATGTCGGCAAAGCCGAGGATCGCGTTCAGCGGCGTGCGCAGTTCATGCACCAGTTGCCGCAGCGAATCGGCCGACAGGCCCGCGACCGACACGGGCTCGGCCTGCGGTGGGGCCGCGACCTCATGCAGATAGGGACGGCGCGCCTGCCCGCGATAGCCTTGAAAACGTCCGGATCGCTGATCGAAGAAAGGCGTAGCCGACAGGCGCCACTCGCCCGCCATCGCGCCGCCCACGATCGTATAGCGCCCGTTCTGAAAGCCGCTCCGCCGCAGGAAGGCACCCGCAACGCTACCATCTGGCCCGCTGACGCCGGTGAGCGGCGTTTCCCCGAGCGACAGACCGATCAGCGCGGCACGGGGGCCCTGATCGATCCAGATGATCATGCCGGTGGCATCGGTTTCGAAGGCGAAGGAGCGAACATGCGCCGCGTCCTGCGGCTCGGCGCGCGGCACCACCACGTCGGGCACCCGGCGGGAACTGGTGAAACGCTCGATCCGGTCGACCAGGTTGCGAATCTGGTCGTCCCCGACCGCCGGCTCCTCCTCGCGGGGGTCGAACGCTTCCTCTTCCTGCGCCGAGGTCTCTTCGATATCAGCCCATGAGGGAAGCTGGTCCGACGGCGCCACCATGTCGGGCGTCAGAAGCATGTCGTCAGACTCGTCGGCGGCGAAAGCATCGTCGCGGTCGGTGGTCAGCACGAAGTCCGCCGGCCCGAACGTCTCGAGCGCCTGCTGCGTTGCCAGCCCCAAGTCACGCCGGGCGCGCAATACGCCCCGCGCGGTGGGTGTCAGGCGGGGCAGCAACTCCACCCAGGCATCGTCGGGTAACCGAGCGCGCGACATCGCAGCCGCCGCGATCGACGGCCGGTCGTTGGCGAAGAATTCGACCAGCGCAGGCGAACGCAGCCGTCCGCCCAGTTCAACCACCGTAGCGATCCGCTGCGTTTCGGAGAGCTGCGCGCGCAGCCCCGCCAACCGCTGCAGCAACATGGACCGTTCCTCTGCGGGCAGGCTCTTCCGGTCGGCGCGATCATTCTGCGCCAGCAGGTCGACACACTGACGCCACAGCGTCACCGCGCCAAGGCCGCTGCGATTTTCCGCGGCCAGGACTGTCTGCATCAGATCGTTGAAGCGCACCCTATTCCCCATCAGGATTCTCGCGACGCGCAGCACTTCATCGCGGAAGGATCATTGCCTCAGGAATAAGCCTTCCAGGCCCAAAGTGGAAGGGGCAGAGACCCATCATTTGGGAACGTCGCATAGTGGGACAATTGCATTGGCCTGAAATAATATTATGATATCGGGTAAGGAACGAGAAAGGAAATAAGCGGAATAATGGCTGGCCCCAATATTGATGATATCGACATGCACATTCTGGGCGAATTGCAGCAGGACGGGCGGATGACCAATGTGGAGCTGGCCCGCAAGGTGGGGCTGACCGCCCCACCCTGTCTGCGCCGTGTGCGCGCGCTGGAGGAAAATGGCGCGATCAATTCCTATCACGCCGTCGTCAACCCGGCGATGCTCGGCTACACCATCACCGTCTTCGCGATGGTAAGCCTCAAAAGCCAGGCCGAAGCCGATCTCAAGGCGTTCGAGGATCATGTCGCGACGCTGCCGGAAGTGCGCGAATGTTACATGCTGAACGGCGAGATCGACTTCATCCTGAAGGTCGTCGCGCGCGATCTGCAAAGCTTTCAGCAGTTCCTCACGTCGAAGCTGACGCCTGCTCCCAATGTCGTCAGCGTCAAGACGTCGCTCACCATTCGCATGTCCAAGAACCTGCCTGGCGTACCTCTGCCGCTATAGCCGAACAGCCGTGGGGCCGCTGAATATCGCCAGCGATCGCGCGGAACCGGCCGCTCGGAGCAAATATGTTTCGATAGAGGAAATGGTGGAGCCTAGCGGGATCGAACCGCTGACCTCCTGCATGCCATGCAGGCGCTCTCCCAGCTGAGCTAAGGCCCCATCGTTGCGCGGTATCATACCGCATCCCAATGGATCAGGCCATGTCCGGTATCATGCCGTCGGCCGAATGTCTGGATGTCCGTAGCGTTGCACTTAGAGCATTACGCGAGGTCATTCACAACCTCACGACACCCCTCGCTTGCGCTCGGGAGTTTTGCCGGAAGCCGTCCCGCAGGCGGCTTCAATTCCGGCAAAACTGGTGGAGCCTAGCGGGATCGAACCGCTGACCTCCTGCATGCCATGCAGGCGCTCTCCCAGCTGAGCTAAGGCCCCGTATCCAGTCGGCGCCGTTTGGGTCCGGCGCCTTGCGAGGTCGCTGCCATTAGGTGGCAGCGTCCCCCTTGGCAAGCATAAAATTCACTTAATTGTCGTCGCCGTCGTCATCGCCGCCAGCGTCCACGCCCAGATCGTCATCGCCACCCAGATCGACGTCATTGTCCGGCGAATCGCCATCGTCATCGACATCCAGGTCGAGGTCCAGATCGTCGTCCGCTGTCTCCATTTCGCCATCGGCGGTTTCGATGACCTTCTTGGGCGCTTCCTCATAAGGCAGGGGCTGCTTGGACTTCAGCACCGGCTCCGGCTCCCAGGCGGTGTTGCAGTTGATGCAGGTCACCGGGTCATCCTTGCCCAGGTCATAGAAGCGCGTGGCGCATTTCGGGCAGGTACGCTTCGTGCCCCATTCAGCCTTGACCATGTCCGGCCTTGTCCTTCTTGCGAGTGCTTAAACGAATATCACGCGGCGCGACCATGTCGCCCGCGAAGCGTCGGGCGCCTTGCCATAGCCAAACCGCGCTGTCAAAAGCCGGGCGCAATTTTTAGTTCCTTCGCAAACGGATCGACCCGTGACCGCTTCTCCCGATCAAGCCACGCCCATGACCTTCACCGCCGCACCCGCGCTTTCCGGCTGCATCACCGTGCCGGGCGACAAGAGCATTTCGCACCGCTCGCTGATGCTCTCCGCCCTGGCGGTGGGCGAAAGCCGGGTCGAAGGCCTGCTGGAGGGTGAGGATGTGCTTTCCACGGCCGCAGCCATGCGGGCGATGGGCGCGGATATCCGCAAGGATGACGCGGGCATCTGGCACATTCAGGGCGTGGGCGTCGGCGGCCTGTTGCAGCCCACAAGCGCTCTCGACATGGGCAATAGCGGCACCTCGACCCGCCTGCTGATGGGCTTGGTCGCCAGCCACGCCATCACCGCAACCTTCGTGGGCGACGCTTCCTTGAGCAAGCGTCCCATGGCCCGCGTCACCGAGCCGCTGTCCCGCATGGGGGCCAGCTTCACCACCAGCCCCGGCGACCGCCTGCCCCTTACCATGCGTGGGGCGTGCCCCGCCGTGCCACTGGACTATCGCCTCCCCGTCGCCTCGGCGCAGGTCAAGTCGGCAATCCTGCTGGCGGGGCTGAACGCGCCCGGCATCACCCGTGTGGTCGAACCGATCCCGACCCGCGACCATAGCGAAAAGATGCTCAAGGGTTTCGGCGCCGACCTCAATGTGGAGGTCGAAGCCGACGGCACCCGCATCATCACACTGAAGGGCGAAGCGGAACTGCGTCCGCAGTCGATCACCGTTCCCGGCGACCCTTCCTCCGCCGCCTTCCCGATGGTAGCGGCGCTGCTCGTCCCTGGCTCGAAGGTCACCATCACCAATGTTGGCCTCAATGCGACCCGCGCGGGTCTTGTCGATCTGCTACGCGAAATGGGCGGCGACATCGTCATCGAAAATCCGCGCGAAGTGGGCGGTGAGCCGGTAGGCGACCTCGTCATCACCGCATCCGCGTTGAAGGGCGTCGAACCCGATCCGGCCCGCGCGCCGTCGATGATCGACGAGTATCCGGTCGCCTTCATCGCCGCCGCCTTCGCCGAAGGGCGCAGCATCTTCCGAGGCCTAGAAGAACTGCGCGTCAAGGAATCGGACCGCATCGCCACCATGGCGGCGGGCTTGCGCGCGATCGGCGTCACCGTCGAGGAGATGGAGGACGGCATCGTGATCCA
>DATEJA010000218.1:0-4854 GCA_035278405.1 Sphingobium sp.
CTATCATTTCGACCATTATGACTTCCTCTTCGCCATCACCGACGAGATGGGCGGCATTGGCCTGGAGCATCATCGTTCGTCCGAGAATCAGGTGGAGCCGGGCTATTTCAAGAAATGGGGCGAAGGCGAGGCGCTGCTCGACCGCAACCTGTTGCCGCATGAATTCACCCATAGCTGGGACGGCAAGTTCCGCCGCCCCGACCTGCTCTGGACGCCCGATTTCAACGTGCCGATGCAGGACAATCTGCTCTGGGTCTATGAAGGGCAGACGCAATTCTGGGGCTATGTGCTGGGCGCGCGGTCGGGGCTCTTCACCAAGCAGGAGACGCTCGACGCCTACGCCCATATCGCGGCCAAGCTCGACACCACGCGCGGGCGCGAATGGCGGCCGATGGAGGACACGACCCACGATCCCATCATCTCCGCCCGCCGTCCCAAGGGCTGGTCGAGCTGGCAGCGGTCGGAGGATTATTACAATGAAGGGCTGATGATCTGGCTGGAGGCGGATGCCATCATCCGCAAGCAGACCAGGGGCGCCAAGGGCCTCGACGATTTCGCCAGGGCTTTCTTCGGCATCAATCCGGGCGACTGGGGCCAGGTCGTCTACAATCGCGGCGATGTCATCCAGACGCTGAACGGGATCGCGCCCTATGACTGGGCCGGCTTCTTCCAGAAATATGTCGACAGCCCCACGCAGGAAACGCCCAAGGGCGGCTTCGCGCTGGGCGGCTACAAGCTGGTCTATGGCGACACGCCCGGCGCCTATGGCAAGGCGGCCGAGGGCGCCGGCAAATATGTCGACCAGAGCTTCGGCGTCGGCCTCGTCGTCAAGACCGATGGCGAGATTTCCAACGTCGTCTGGGACAGCGCGGCCTTCAAGGCGGGACTGGCGACCGGCACGAAGATCGTCGCGATCAATGGCGATGAATATTCCGGCGATGTGTTCAAGGCGGCGCTCAAGGCCGCAAAGCCGATGCAGCTGATCGTCAAGCAGGATAAATACTATCGCACTTTGACGCTCGCTTATTCGGGCGGCCTGCGCTATCCGCGCCTCGAAAAGACAGGAGAGGGTGACGGCAGCCTCGACCGGCTGCTCAAACCGAGAACATGAATCACCCGGAACGCCAACGCATTTTGAAGGCTTGAAGTCCCATGAATATCGAACTGATCCCGGTCGGCGACGATCCGCCCAACAGCCTGAACGTCATCATCGAGGTTCCCGTGGGCGGCGAACCCGTGAAATATGAGTTCGACAAGGCTTCGGGCGCGCTGTTCGTGGACCGCATCCTGCACACGCCGATGCGCTATCCGGCCAATTACGGCTTCGTGCCGCACACCCTGTCGCCCGACGGCGATCCGCTCGACGCGCTGGTGATCGCCCGTTCGCCCTTCATCCCGGGCAGCGTCGTGCGCGCCCGCCCGATCGCGGTGCTGAACCTGGAAGACGAAGCGGGCGGCGATGAAAAGCTCGTCTGCGTGCCCGATGACAAGACCTTCCCCTATTACACCAATGTCGGTGAGAAGGACGACCTGCCCGGCATCGTGATGGAGCAGATCGAGCATTTCTTCACCCACTATAAGGATCTGGAAAAGCAGAAGTGGGTGCGCATCGGCACCTGGGGCGGCGCCGAAGACGCCCGCCGCATCACGCTGGAAGCGATCGAACGCTACAAGGCGGAGAAGAAGGCGGCTTAAGGCCCGGCTTTTTTGAGGGACAAGAGAAGGCCGCGCGGTCAATTCGCGCGGCCTTTTCCTTATTCGCCATGCCAGCGAAGGCTGGCATCTCGGGAGACGATGCGCGCCATGGCCCGAGATCCCAGCGTTCGCCGGGATGACGGTCGTGGCTCAAATCAACCGATCCGCCTCCAGCGCCATCGCCAGCGAATCGCGCCCCTTGGGCATCCTGGCATGCAGCCGAGCATCCGCTTCAGCCAGCCGCTCGACGCCCAGGCTCAGCTGCTCTTCCGCCAGCGTGAAGGGCAGGCGCAGGAAGCGTTCGAACGCCCCGCTCACCCCGAAGCGCGGACCCGGCGCGATGCGGACGCCGTGGCTTTCGGCAAGCGCGGCGAGCGCCGTGGCCTCCGCGCGCGGCAGTTCGGCCCAGAGCGAGAGTCCACCCGCGGGCGATTCGACGCGCCAGTGCGGCAGATGCCGCTCGATCAGCCCGATCAGATGATCGCGGCGCCCCCGCAGCAGGTCCGCGCGGGCGCCCAACCCGTCGCCCTGCTCGATCAGTTGCGCGACCGCCAGTTGCTCCACCACCGGGCTCGCCATGTCCATGGTCGTGCGCAGCCGGCCCAGCGCGGCGATCGTCTGCGGGTCGGCGCGAATCCAGCCGACGCGCAGCCCGCCCCAGAAGATCTTGCTGGCCGATCCCATGGTGATCACCTGGCGGCCGGACGGATCGTGGACCGCCACCGGCGGCGGCGCGTCGAAATCCAGCCCCATCGCCGACATCGTCTCGTCGATGACGAGCGGCGTATGGCTGCGCGCGGCGGCGGCGACCAGCGCGCGGCGGGTCGCCGGGTCCATGCTGCGGCCGGTCGGATTGTGGAAATCGGCAATGACATAGGCAAAGCGCGGGCTGGTCTGGCGGAAGGCCGCGTCCATGGCGTCGATGTCCCAGCCCTGCGCCGGCAGGCCGACCGGCACCGGCACGACATGGGCACGCTGCAGCGCCTGGATGACGACATGGTAGGTCGGATGGTCGATCACCACCCGGTCGCCCGGCCCCGCCAGCCATTGCAGCAGCAGCGCGAAACCCTGCTGCGCGCCATTGGTGACGATGATCTGGTCGGCGCTCGTCGGGCAGCCGCGCCGCTCGAACTGCGCCGCGATCGCGCGCCGCAGCGGCGGAAGGCCCAGCGGATCATAGCCCAGGTCATTGAGGAAGGCGGGCAGCGCCTCGACCGCCGTCTGGAACGCGCGGGCGACCCCGGGCGCCGCCGGCAGCGCCGCATGGGTCCAGTTGAGGATATTGCCGCCCGGCAGCGCGTCGATCTGCGGCCCGTCCTGCTCGATCCGGCCCGGCGGCAGGCGCGTCACGCTGCCCGACCCCTGGCGGCTTTCCAGATAGCCTTCGTCGCGCAGCCGGTCGAAGGCGGCGGCGATGGTGGTGCGGCTCAAGCCCAGCGCGCCGGCCAGCTCCCGCTCCCCCGGCAGCCGGACATTGAGCGCGATCCGCCCATCCAGCACCAGCATGCGCAGCGCCCGGGCCAACTGCCGATAGGCGGGCTCCGGACTATCCTCGGCCCGCCAAGCACCCAGCAGGCGCAACAGGGAGGGCGGCCGAAGCGCTGAAGTGGACATGACCAATGGCTTCCCTTTTCCGAGAATCAGATGGCCAATTAACCAGGATCGGCCCTGTCGGGAAAGGCCAGTTTGGCGACGGTGGCCTCGCCCGCGTCAGCCGGCGATCAGGCGGATCGACGCGCTGGAGACCCAGCCGCTGGGACAGGGGCCGTCATAGGCCTGCTTGCGGTCGACCGGATCGGTGACGCCGCAGTCGATCGTCGCGGCGGCGGAATTGGCCGCGCCGCCCTCCCCCGCCATCGGCACCACCACGCCCAGCCATTTCTGGTCGAGGCTGCGCGTGCAGACATGGACGCGCTGCCCTTCGGCCAGCCGGGCCGCTTCCCGCGCGTCGGCAAAGGGCGCCGCGCGCAGCGCCAGCCCCTTGGCCCCGGCGCGGAAGACCTGGCCCATCGCCCCGCAGGCGTCCAGCCTCGGCCCATCCTCCCCGATCGTCACGGGCCGGGCGAGGTTGGCCTCCAGCCGGGTCTCGGGCACATCCTCGCGCGGGGCGCCGGCGATCGAGCTGTTGGGCAATTGTTCCAGCACGTCGCTGCTGTCCGAACAGGCGCCAAGCAGCAGGAAAAGGACGAGGAAGGCGCGCATGGCGCAGGGTGATAGACCCAGTCCGCCGGTAGCGGAAGACGCCATGTTTCGCTTTAGTTTCCTGGGCGCTTTCCCTATATGCTCGGCATGAGCGAGGAAAGTCAGAACACCCCCAACAGCAACAGCTATGGCGCCGACAGCATCAAGGTCCTCAAGGGGCTGGATGCCGTGCGCAAGCGGCCTGGCATGTATATCGGCGATACCGACGACGGGTCGGGCCTGCACCATATGGTGTTCGAGGTCAGCGACAACGCCATTGACGAGGCGCTGGCGGGCCATTGCGACCGCATCCTGATCACGCTCAACCCCGATGGTTCGGTCAGCGTCGAGGATAATGGCCGCGGCATCCCCACCGACATCCACAAGGAAGAAGGCGTGTCGGCGGCCGAGGTCATCATGACCCAGCTGCATGCGGGCGGGAAGTTCGAGAATACGTCGGACGACAACGCCTATAAAGTCTCCGGCGGCCTGCATGGCGTCGGCGTGTCGGTGGTGAACGCGCTCAGCGAATATCTCGACCTCAATATCTGGCGCGACGGCAAGGAGCATTATATGCGCTTTGCCTATGGCGACGCCGTGGCGCCGCTGAAGATCATCGGCGATGCCCCCGAAGGCAAGAAGGGCACGCGCGTCACCTTCCTCCCTTCGACCGAGAAGGTCCCTGGCGACGGCGGCACCTTCAAGAATCACACCGAATTCGACTTCGAAAAGCTGGAGCATCGCTATCGCGAGCTGGCGTTCCTCAATTCGGGCGTGCGGCTGTTCCTGGTCGACGCCCGGCATGAGGAGAAGAAGGAAGTCGAACTGTTCTATGAAGGCGGCATCGCGGCCTTCGTGAAGTGGCTCGACCGCAACAAGCAGCCGCTGATGCCCGACCCGATCGCGATTTCGGGCAGCCGCGACGATGTGACCATCGACGTCGCGCTGGAGTGGAACGACAGCTATTATGAAAACGTC
>DATEJA010000219.1:0-14349 GCA_035278405.1 Sphingobium sp.
GGCCCTGTCCATGTTCGACTGGCCCGACTTCGCCAAGGTCGCCGACGCGCTGGGCGGGCAGGGCTTTTCGGTCGAAACCTTCGCCGATCTCGACCGCGCGCTGGCCGCGATCGAACAGCGCGACCGGCCGATCCTGATCGATCTGAAGCTCGATCCCGATGCCATGCCGCCGCTCCCCTGAGGCGCGGGTCCTTCTTTCCAAAAATGCATTGCAAGGCAATATTTGGAGTGGTAGCAAAGTTGCACGATAGATAAATATTCGGGCCGGGGCCCGATCATCGAAGGAGGACAGTCCATGCGCGCCATTCCCTGTCGCCGCCTGAACAACCTCTGCCCTCTCGACCGAAGGCCCCGCCCGTGAACCGTGCCAACACGCGATTTCTCGCCACCTTATTCATGATTTCGCTCCCCGCCACCGCCGTGGCCCAGACCCTGGTGCGCACCGATCTCGGGACGCTGCGCGGTGTCGATGCCGGCGGCGTCACCCTGTTCAAGGGCATCCCCTATGCCGCGCCGCCGGTCGGCGCCCTGCGCTGGCGCGCGACCCGGCCGGCCAAGCCCTGGAAGGGCGTGCGCGACGCGCGCGACTTCGGCCCCATCTGCCCCCAACCGGCGCGACCCCGCCAGGCCGCCGATCCGCAGAGCGAGGACTGCCTGACGCTCAACGTCGCCGCGCCCGCCGACCGGAGAGCGAAGCTGCCCGTCATCGTCGCCATGCATGGCGGCGCCTTCTTCGTCGGCTCCAATCGGGAGGTGCTGGAAAGGGGCGTGCCTGCCATCGTCAGGCGCGGCGTCGTCCTCGTCGCGCCCAATTACCGGCTGGGCCGGCTCGGCTTTTTCGCTCATCCGGCCCTCACCGCCGAAGCCCACGGCCAGGGCACCGGCAATTTCTGGCTGATGGACCAGATCGCCGCGTTGCAATGGGTGAAGCGCAATGTCGCCAAATTCGGCGGCGACCCATCGAACGTCACGATCATGGGCTGTTCGGCCGGCGGGTCCAGCATCAACTCGCTCGTCGCCTCTCCGCTGGCGCGGGGCCTGTTCGCCAAGGCCAGCGTCCATTCGGGCGGCGGGCTCTTCAACGCCACCCGCCCGCTTGCCAAGGCGGAAGAACAGGGGCTCGCCTTTGCCGGACGGGTCGGCGTCTCGGCGGTGGACGCAGCCGGGCTGGCGCGGCTGCGGGCCTTGCCGGTCGACCGCATCCTGGCCGGCGATCCGGGCGCTCCCGACTATGGCGCGATCGTCGACGGCAGGATGCTGCCGGCGGCCATCCCCATCCTCTACAATCAGGGCAAGGTCGCCCATGTGCCGATGATCATCGGATCGACCAGCAATGAAGCCAGCGTCTTCGGCCTGATGGGCTTCGACAAGGCGCAGCTGGAACATCGCTTCGGCATCGATGTGGAGGCGCTGAAGGGCGCCTATTCCGCCAACGGCCCGATCGGCGAGGCCGAGATGTTGCGCCAGGTCCAGACCGACTTCATCTTCACCTCGGCGGCGATGGCGGTGACCGCGATGGCGGCGCGGGTCGCGCCCGCTTGGTCCTATCATTTCGACTATGTCGACAGCGCGCGGCGCGGCACCGTGCCGGGCGCCAGCCATTGCGCCGACTGGCCCTATCTGTTCGACGGCGCCCAGTCCGGCGCGGTCGCGTCGCCCTCGGCCGAGGACAAGGCAATGGCGACGATGATGCAGGCCTATCTCTACAATTTCGTCACGCGCGGCGATCCCAACGGGTCCGGCCTGCCGGCCTGGCCGCGCACCGCCCCCGGCACGATCGACCCGCTGGTCATCGGCCCGAAGACCGCCGCAATGCCCGATTTCCGCCGGCAGCAACTCCAGCCCTGGTTCGCCAAATGGGAGCGGGAGAATGGCATGGCGATCGGGCTGGGGCAGGGGGAATGAACCGCCCACAAGGCCGGCTTCCGTCGGTTGCTGGGCTCAGCCTGCTTCGCGCCATTGCCCCGGTTCGATGCCGTCGAGCGACCAGTCGCCGATGCGCCAGCGCACCAGCCGCAGCGTTGGATGCCCCACCGCCGCCGTCATCCGCCGCACCTGGCGATTGCGCCCCTCCCGGATCGTGAGGCGCAGCCAGCAATCCGGCACGCTCTTGCGAAACCGCACCGGGGGATCGCGCGGCCAGAGCGCGGGCGCTTCGATACGCTCCACCTGCGCCGGCAGGGTCGGCCCATCCTTCAGCCTGACACCGCGCCGCAGCGCCGTCAGCGCGGCCTCGTCCGGCTCGCCTTCCACCTGGGTCAGGTAGGTTTTGGACATCTTGAAACGGGGATCGGCGATCCGCGCCTGCAACCGGCCATCATCGGTCAGCAGCAGCAGGCCCTCGCTGTCGAGGTCGAGCCGCCCGGCCGGATAGACGCCCGGCCTGTCGATATAGGCCGCCAGTGTCGGACGGGACGGCCCGGTGCTTTCATCGCTGAACTGGCAGAGCACGCCATAGGGCTTGTTGAACAGGATGAGCGTCATCGCGCCTGGTCTTCGCTCTCGAACGCCAGGCTGCCCTGATCGATCAGCGCCTCGATCAACGCGACAATCTGGGGCGAGGCGGCCAGGCCCGGTTCCAGCACCAGGCTCATCTCCGCGCACAGCTGCTCGGCCACCCGCGTCCCTTCCGCCTCGCAGTCGAAGCATCGCCCATCGACGAACAGCAGCACCGCCGCTGCCTGTCCCCGGATGAAGGCGAAGCGGCTGGCTGGATTGCGGACCAGGGGCACGCTCTGCCTCAAAGAAGCGCGGACCGCCTTCGCGCCGATCGCTTCCTCCGGTCGCCAGTCGGCCTCGGCATATTTGGGTTGGCTGCTATAGGTTCCGAACCAGCGCGCGAAGACGTCCCGGTCGGACAGCGCCTCAACCACCATCGCATGCAGCCGGTCGAGCGCCGACGCGCCGATCTCGCCCGGATTGTCCTGCCTGACAAGGTCGGGATCGGCATAGCGGTCCTCCTCCGCCATCCCGTCCGCCCGATGCTCGGCCCAATGTTCGATCAACTCGGCGCGCGACGGCGCACGGAACCCGATCGAATAGGTCATGCAATCATCGCCCACCGCCACGCCGTCATGCGCGAAACAGGGCGGGACATAGAGAATGTCGCCCGGCTCCAGCACCCAGTCTTCCGTCGCCTCGAAATCGGCGATCAGGCGCAGGTCGTCGTGCGGCATCAAGGGTGTCGCGCTGTCGCATCGCGGCCCCACGCGCCAGCGCCGCTTGCCCAGGCCCTGCACCAGGAACACGTCATATTGGTCGAAATGCGCTCCGACCCCGCCACCGTCGGTCGCATAGCTGACCATCACATCGTCGATCCGCCAGTCGGGCACGAAGCGGAAGGGCTCGATCAGCGCCGCGACCTCGGGCGCATGATGGTCGACCGCCTGGACCAGCAGCGTCCACGCGCCGCTCAGCTCACCAAAGCGCCCCTCGTCCAGCGGCCCGCTTTCCATCACCAGACGATCGGCCTCGCGCGTGACGAGGCGCGATTCCACGCCCTCCTCGCAGGCGAGGCCCGCCAGCTCGTCAGGCTCCAACGGATTGCGCCACTCGGCCCAGGGATTGCGGATCAGCAGCGGGCGCTTCTGCCAATAGTCGCGCAGGAACAGGTCGAAATCGAAATTGGCGATGTGCATGACCGGCCCATGCGCGCCTGGCGCCCCGCTGTCAAAAATCACAGGCCTTCCGCCGGCCCGTCTTTACGGCCGATAGGGGGTGAAGGTCACGGCATCCTGCTGCTTTTCCGGGCGGATATAGATGGATGTCAGCTGCGGGATGGCGCGCTTCAGATCGCCTTCAATCTCCTCGATGATCGTCTCGCCCCGGCCCATCGGGATATCGTCGGCGAAGTCCGCGCTGATCGCCACGAAGACCGCGTCGGGCGCGGTATGGATGGTGCGCACATGATTGACCGCCTGGATCTCCGGTCGCCGGTCGAGCAGCTGGTGGACAGATTCGATCAGGGCCGGGTCCGCGCTTTCGCCGATCAGCAGCCCCTTCGATTCCCGCGCCAGCAGCAGCGCCACCACCGCGAGGATCAGGCCGATGACGACGGATGCGACGCCGTCCAGCCGCGCATTGTCGAAATAATGGCTGGACCACACGCCCGCCGCCGCGATCGCCAGGCCGATCAGCGCCGCGCTGTCCTCGAACAGCACGATGAAGCCGGCGGGGTCCTTCGATCGGCGGATCGCGCTCCACCAGGTCACCACGCCCCGGCTGGCATTGAATTCGCGCACAGCGATGAACCAGGACGTGCCTTCCAGCAGCGCGGCGACGGCAAGCACGACATAGTTGACCAGCGGGTCGCGCAGGGGCTCGGGCTTGCGGATATGGTCGATGCCTTCATAAATGGATATGCCGGCCCCCAGCGCAAAGATCAGGATCGCGACGATGAAAGCCCAGAAATACAGTTCCCGCCCATAGCCGAAGGGATGGGCGCGGTCGGCCGGCTTGCGGGCGCGGCGCTGGCCGTAGAGCAGCAGCATCTGATTGCCCGAGTCGACCAGCGAATGAACGCCCTCGGTCAGCATGGAGGAGGACCCGCTGATCGCCGATGCCGCGAATTTGGCAAGGGCAATGCCGAGATTGGCGGCCAGCGCGCCATAGAGGACGATATTGGCGCGGAAGCCGCCCGGCTCCTCTTGAGCCATGCCGCTCTCCTCGGGGAACATCTTCATGAAGAGCCGGTCAGGAAGGCGTCCATGGCGGCAAGCTCCGAATATTGCTGGGACGTAACCACCCTTCAATCAGGCAAGGGCCGATCGGTTCCCTGCGCGCCGGTGCGCCACGCCATTTCGGATCGGCAGGGCAGCCGCTCCGCCTCACTCCGCCCCGTCACGATCCTTGAGCGCGCTCGCGATCATCGCCGCCAGCGTTTCCTCGGCCCGGCTGCGGATGACGGCGTCCTTGGCGCCCAGGTCGTGGCGGATCCATTCCGGCACCCGCTCGATCACCGGCAGAACGGTCTTCATGATTGCGTCGTCCATGGCCCTGCTATGGGGTGGGAATCGTCGTCCGGCAAGATACTGGGTTAGGAAGATCCTCGCCCGCTTGTCGCAAAAAGATGCACCGGCCGCACGATCCTCCGATCAACGCCGTTCTCAGGCGATGGTGACCACCCGCGCGTCGCCGGTGCGGCCGAGCGGCTTGACCACGACCTTGTCATCCATCCGGTCGAAGGCGATGTCGACCGTCGCCTCGCCGACCCGCAACCCGTAGAGCCGCAATTCGTCGAGGAAGCGGGGCAGGGTGGGCTCCCGCAGCGAAATCTCCGCGCCCGCCACGTCGAAGCCCAGCCCCAGGCTCGCCTGGATAAGGGATAGAGGCGCGGCCGCCGACCAGGCCTGCGGGCTGCAGGCCACCGGATAGAAGGTCGGCCCCTGCGCGCGCCGGCGCGGGAAGCCGCAGAACAGTTCGGGCAGGCGCATCAGGTCGACATAGGTCGCCGCCGCGAACAGCCCCTCGAAGATCTGCGCGGCTTCGCGGCGATAGCCGTAGCGTGAGAAACCGGCCGCGATCAGCGCATTGTCATGGGGCCAGATCGACCCGTTATGATAGCTCATCGGATTGTAGCGCGCCTCGGTCGACGCGATCGTCCGCACGCCCCAACCCGAAAAGGAAGCGGGCGCCATCAGCGTGCGGACCACCGCCTCCGCCCGCTCCTCGCGCGCCAGGCCGGTGAAGAGGACATGGCCCGCGTTGGACGAACGCACCCGGCAGGGCCGCTTTTCCCCGTCCAGCGCCAGCACATAGGTGCCGAGCTGCGCATCGAAGAAAGCTGCGTCGAACTTGTCGCGAAACGCCTCGGCGCGGCTTCGATAATCAGCCCCGCGCTCGGCGTCGCCGAGCATGGCATAGATCGCCGCCGCCGCCTGCCAGGCGCCATAGACATAGGCCTGCACCTCCGCCAGCGCGATCGGCCCGCGCGCAATCGCGCCATCGGCGTGGAACACCGAATCGTGGCTGTCCTTCCACCCCTGGTTGACGAGCCCCTGGTCGGTGAGGCGGCCATATTCGACGAAGCCGTCCCTGTCGCGATCGCCAGACTCGTCGATCCACGCGAGCGCGGCTTCGATATGGGGCCGCAGCGAGGCGATGAACGCCGCGTCGCCGGTGCGATCGAGATAGGCGCCCGCCAGCATCACGAACAGCGGCGTGGAATCGATGCTGCCATAATAATGGCGGAACGGCACCTCGCCCAGTTCCGCCATCTCGCCATGGCGCACCTCATGCAGGATCTTGCCCGGCTCCGCATCGGCCGCCGGGTCGAAGCTGGTCGCCTGATGGGCAGCCAGATAACCCAGCACGCCGCGGCTGATCGCGGGATCGAGCCACAGCGTCTCCAGCGCGGTGATGATCGCGTCGCGCCCGAACACGGTGCTGAACCAGGGGATGCCGGCATAGGGATAGGGCCCATATTCCGTGTCGGTCGACAACATGGTGATGTCGGCGACCGAACGGCGGGCCACTTCGTTGAACAGCTGGTTGGACGAGCGGACCGCCGCGCCCCGCGCCCGCGCCTGTTTGAGCGACTGCATCGCCTCGCGCAGCGACTTCAGGAACTGGCGGCTGAACGGCTCGGGAGACAGGGCGACGCGCTCGCAGGCGACGCGCATGTACAGCGTCCGCCGTTCGCCGGGCGGCACCGTCACCTCGAACCGGGCGTGGCTGTCCGCCAGCTCCTGTGGCGCAGGCTCGAAGCACAGATGCGTCTCGCGCGTCTTGCCGTCCCGGCCCTCATAGCTCAGCAGCACGTCGGCGGGGCCGAAGACCGGGGGCTTCATCACCCCCTTGCGCAGCCGAGTCATGCCCCGGATTTCGAACAGGTCGGCGAAATCGGCGGCGAAGCCGATGTCGACGACGACCCTGTGCGCCTCGGTATCGAAATTACGGATCGTGATCCGCTCGTAAATGGCGCTTTCCCAGAGGAAACGGGTGCGGCGCAGGTGGATAAGGTCATGCTCCACCTGCATCCGTCCGTCCTCTCCCGAAAAATCGGGATTGGTCAGGTCGCAGGTCAGCATCGCATTGTCATCGCGCAAGGCGGAACTGAGCAGGATGGGGCGCAGGCCGTTGATGGTGAGGTAGAGGTGCGACAAATGTCTGGTGTCGCGGTGGTAGAGTCCCTCTGGGCTGCCAGGCCCGGCGATGGCGTCGCCGCTATGGTCGAAGACGGCAAAGCTGTCCCCGTGCTTCAGCGTGCGCGGCCGCCGCTCATGGAGCGAAGCCGTGGCCGGAATGAAGAACTGGGTCTGCTGTTGCGACAGGGTTTGCGCCGGCTCCGTGCTAAGGGATTCCGGCTGCAACTGGCTTGCCGTCATGCGACTCTCCTTATGCTTTATCCGACGACCTGAAGATGAAGCTCCGCATCCTCCCCCCGCTGGCGACGCAGCCGGGCCGCTTCGGTACGCGCTCCGGGGAGGGCATGATAAAGCGCGACATAGTCCGCCGCCATCCGGTCTGCCGTGAAACGTGCGTCAAAGGCGGCGCGCACCCGGCGGCGGTCCAGTTCGCCCAGTCGTGCGACTGCTTCGATCGCCTGATCCTCATTGTCGACGATGAAGCCGGACAGGCCATGGTCGATGACCTCTGGCACCGATCCGCAGCGGAAGGCGATGACCGGAGTCGCGCAGGCCATCGCCTCGATCATCACCAGGCCGAAGGGCTCGGGCCAATCGATCGGGAAGAGCAGGGCGCTCGCGCCGCCCAGGAAGTCGGCCTTCTGCGTCTCGTTGATCTCGCCGATGAACTGGATGTTGGGATAAAGGTTGATCAGCGGCGCGATCTCGCTCTCCCAATAGGCGCGGTCGACATTGTCGATCTTCGCCGCGATCTTCAGCGGCTTGCCCGATCGCGCGGCGATGCGGATCGCCCGGTCGGGCCGCTTTTCCGGAGAGATGCGACCGAGGAAAGCGAGATAGCCTTCGTCGCCGCCGATGCGGGGCGGCAGCAGGTCCGCGGGCAGGCCATGGTGGATCGTCCCCGCCCAGTTGACCGGCGGCATCGGCAGCCGCTGATGGTCGGAAATCGACACCAGGCTGTGGTTGGGGAAAGTGCGGTAGAAGGCCGGCAGGTCGGGCAGGTCCAGCCGGCCATGCAGGGTGGTGACGGCGCGGCCGATGAAATCCTGCACCAACGGCATGTGGATCAGGTCGATATGGAAATGCAGCGCATCGAATTCGTCCGCACGCCGGCGCACCGCCTCCAGCAGCATCACATGATAGGGGATGGGGTCGTGCACATGGGGGTTGAGCCGCAGCGCCATCTCGGTCACCGGCACCAGTTCGGCGCGGGTCACTGAATCGCCGCTGGCGAACAGCGTGACCTCATGCCCCTGGTCGACCAACGCCTCGGTCAGATAGGATACGATGCGTTCGGTCCCGCCATAAAGCTTGGGCGGCACGCTTTCGGCCAAGGGGGCGATCTGGGCGATTTTCATGCGGCATTTCCCTCCACGCTGAACGGCACCGTCACCCGCGAGCAACGGCCGTCGACGTGGATTAAAAACGCAACTGTCGTCGGGGTTGCATTGGTTCGCATCTGCGGAACGTTATTTTCCGTCCGTCCATCGGTTCACCGTCTTTGGCGGGCGACCGGCATCATTTGGACCCTTTGACTTCGCACTGACACAGTCCGGGCTCATAGCGCCGCCATCAACTGGCTGGCCGGTCTGAAAAGGGGGCGGACACGGCCATGAGCAATGGAGAATGTCTTGACCATCGTGACGATCGATTTCGAAGCGTCATGCCTGCCCCGACATGGACGATCCTTTCCCATCGAAGTCGGCATCACCCTCGCCGGCCGCACGCAAAGCTGGCTGATCCGCCCGCATGAAAGCTGGGCCGGATGGGACTGGACCGCCGAAGCGCAGGCCGTGCACGGCCTCACCCTTGCCCAGGTGCAGCGGGAAGGCCTGCCCGTGGACGCCGTGCTCGACCGGCTGGTCGCGGCGATGGACGGCCATCGCGCCGTCGCCGACAGCGTGATCGACCAATATTGGCTGGAAACGCTGGCCCGTGCGGCGGGTGAGAGCGCGCCCTTCCTGATCGACCATGTGTCGATCCTGCTCGACGAATATGGCGCGGGCGAACGGCGCATCGCGGCGGCCGTCGCCCATGCCGATGCCTGCTACCCGGTTCGGCATCGCGCAGGCAGCGACGCGGCCTGGCTGTCGGCACTGATCGACCATGTTGCGGGGCGTGTGCCCGCCGTTCCGGCCGTGCCGCTCGCGGCCATGCGTCCGGCGGCGGCTCCCGTGGGCGCCAGCAATAATTTGTAACATCCGGCAAATTTCGGAGACATTCAGCGCGCCTACAGCCTTTGCGACGGCCTTTTCGCCTCGCAAAGGAGATGCCCCATGTTCCTCGTTCTTGCCTCGGCTTCGGTCGCCCTCGCGGCGGCCGCGCCCATCCACAGCGCCGACATCAGCCACGCTTCCCAGGCCTATCGGGCGGACTATCGGACCGAATCGACCATCCGCTTCCGCCAGGTCGAATCCCGTTTCGCCAATCGGGCCTCGCTCCCGGTCTGCCGCTGGCAGGCCGAACTGGTCGTCAATCGCGCCGTCGCCGCGCAGGGACGGGCCGTCGCCGCCGTCGCCAAACCGATCCACCGCTTCGCGCCGCTTGCCGGCAGCCATGCCGGTTCGTGCGATGCGGCGCGCAGCCAGATCAGCGCGGAAGTCGCGCGCTATTCCGACGCCCGCGCCGCCGAGGCGACGGCCGTGGCGCAGCAGGACCGCGCGGTGCTCCTCA
Source organism: Sphingobium sp. (assembly GCA_035278405.1). Lineage (GTDB taxonomy): Bacteria > Pseudomonadota > Alphaproteobacteria > Sphingomonadales > Sphingomonadaceae > Sphingobium. Next base: position 9,759 of record DATEJA010000219.1, read on the forward strand.
ACGAGCTGGACGGCATCCACGCGCTGTCCGTGAAGGGCGGATGAGCCCACCACTGATCCTCGTCGCCGAGGAACAGCAGGACCTGCGCCATCAGGTGCGGGATTCGCTGGAGCAGAACGGCTTTCGTGTGCTCCCCGCTGCCTCGGCGTCGGACATCTGGTGCGCGATCGACACCATGCCCGTGGGCGCGCTGGTGCTCGACGCGGCGCTGCGCGGGCCGCATGGGATGGACCTGTGCCGCGACGTGCGCGAGCGCAGCGACGTGCCGATCATCCTGGTCGGCGCGAACAGCAGCGAGGTCGACCGCGTGGTCGGCCTCGAACTGGGCGCCGACGATTATATGGCCAAGCCCTATTCGCCGCGCGAACTCGCAGCCCGGCTTCGCGCCGTGCTGCGTCGCGGCAGGAGCGAGCGGATGCTGGGCCTGCGTCGCCAGACAGAGGCGCGCTTCGATGGCTGGGTGGTCGACTTCAGCCGGCGCGAGGTGCGCGATCCCGACGGCAGCCTTGTCGACCTCACCGTCGCCGAGTTCTCCCTGCTCGCCGTCCTGCTCGACCACCCGCACGCCGTCATCGCCCGGGCCCGGCTCATGGAGCTGGGCGGGGTGCGCGACGCGCCCTCTTCGGACCGCAGCGTCGACGTGCTGGTCAGCCGCCTGCGCCGCAAGCTCAGCCATGGCGGCCGGCCCGCGCCGATCGTCACGGTGCGGGGGGCTGGCTACATGTTGAGTGCGGCGGTCGACCGCCGCTGACCTGCGCCGACGAGGGAAAATCTCCCAGACATATTATTTAACAAAGCCGCTGCGCCGCAGCAAAGCCGCTTCCCTATCCTTGCTGGATCAGTCCGGTCTGCCCCCTGACCGGCGATACACAAAGGATGGAGAAGCCATGAACGAGCTTATCGGTCGCGTGTTCAGCTTCGAGACGAAAGTCTTCCCGAACGAAAGCGCGCTCTACAACCAGCTGGCGAGCCATGGGCAGAGCCCCAAGGCGCTGATGATTTCCTGCGCGGACTCGCGCATCGTGCCTGAACATATCATGCAGGCGCAGCCCGGCGACCTGTTCGTCTGCCGCAATGCCGGCAACATCGTCCCGCCCCATGCCACCCAGAATGGCGGCGTCACCTCCACCGTCGAATATGCGGTGATGGTGCTGGGCGTGCGCGACATCATCATCTGCGGCCACAGCGACTGCGGCGCGATGAAGGCGCTGTCGACCAATGCCGACCTGACCGCCATGCCCAATGTGGCCGCCTGGCTGCGGCACAGCCACGCCGCGCAGAAGGTCTGCCGCGAAAGCTATCCCGACGATCTTCCCGACGCCGACAAGCTGCGCAACATGGCGCTGGAAAATGTCGTCGCCCAGCTCGCCCATCTGCGCACCCACCCGTCGGTCGCGTCCGGCATCGCGCGGGGCGAGATCGCGCTGCACGGCTGGTATGTCGACATCCATGCCGGCCAGGTGCTCGGCCTCGACGGCGAGACCGGCCGCTTCCTGCCCCTGCGCGAAGGCCAGCCCATGCCGATCGCGCTTCCCCATGGCCGCCGCCTCGCGGCCGACGCGCCCTATGCGCAGGCGGCGGAGTAAATCATGCTGAAGACCCTTTCGGGCGGCACCTTCAGCCGCGATCTTACCGCTTCCATCGTCGTGTTCCTGGTGGCGATGCCGCTCTGCATGGGCATTGCGATCGCGTCCGGGGTGCCGCCGGAAAAGGGGCTGATCACCGGCATCATCGGCGGCATCGTCGTCGGCCTGCTCGCCGGATCGCCGCTGCAGGTCAGCGGCCCGGCGGCCGGCCTTGCCGTCATCGTGTTCGAAATCGTGCGCGAACAGGGACTTTCCGCCCTCGGCCCCATCCTGATTCTGGCGGGCGCGATCCAGGTCGTTGCCGGCCTGCTCAAGGTCGGCGGCTGGTTCCGCGCCATATCGCCGGCGGTGGTGCACGGCATGCTCGCGGGCATCGGCGTCATCATCGTGGTCGGGCAGTTCCATGTCCTGTTCGACGACAAGCCGCTCTCCAGCGGTGTCGCCAATCTCGTCGCCATGCCGGGCCAGCTGCTGGGTCTTAGCAACCAGGATGCGGCGACGGCCTTTGCCGTCGGCCTGGTGACCATCGGCGGCATGCTGGGCTGGGAAAAATTCCGCCCGGCCTCGCTCAAGCTGCTGCCCGGCGCGCTCGTCGGCGTGGTGCTGGCGACGCTGGTCGCCTTCGCGCTCGGCCTGCCGGTAGCTCGCGTCGTCGTTCCGGAGTCGATCGTCGCCGCCGTGACCCTGCCCGAACAGGGCTTGATCCAGCAGCTGATGAACCCCACCGTCATCACCACGGCCGTCGCCATCGCCTTCATCGCCAGCGCCGAAACCTTGTTGTCGGCGGCGGCGGTCGACCGGATGCACGACGGCGTGCGCACCAACTACAACCGGGAACTGAGCGCGCAGGGCGTGGGCAACCTGCTCTGCGGCGTGGCTGGCGCGCTGCCGATGACCGGTGTCATCGTGCGCAGCTCCGCCAACGTCCAGGCGGGCGCGAAGACGCGCCTGTCCGCGATCCTGCACGGCGTCTGGATCTTGGGCTTCGTCGCGCTGCTGCCCTGGCTGCTCCGCGAGATCCCGATGGCGGCGCTCGCCGGCATCCTGGTCGTGACCGGTGTGCGCCTGGTCAGCGTCGACCATGTGAAGCATCTGCTCCACCGCTATGGCCCGCTGCCGGCGGTCGTCTGGGCGGCGACGCTGATCATGGTGGTGGCGACCGACCTTCTGACCGGCGTTCTGGTGGGCATCGGCCTGTCGCTGCTGGAATTGCTCCCCCATGCCCGCCGCCTGCGCCTGGGCATGGATGAACAGCATCGCGACGACGCGCATGAGGTCGCGCTGCACGGCACCGCCACCTTCCTCACCTTGCCCAAATTGTCGGCCAAGCTGGAATCGGTGCCCGCCGAGCGGCCCGTCATCCTCAATGTCGAGAAGCTGGCCCATATCGACCATACCTGCGCGGAAATGGTGCGCGAATGGATCGACCGGCGACGCGGCGCGGGCACCCATGTCGAACTGTTCGGCGCCACCGGATCGGTTCGCAAGCTCGTCGCCTGACGCCACCCCCCTCGTCCAGGCGATGTGAGCCGCCGCGTCAATCCCAATGGCGCGGCGGCTTTTTCATGCTCCGACGCGATCGGGAAACGCATGGGAAACAATGGGAAGGGCAAGGGCAAATAACCGTGCCACCCATGACACAGCGCCCGCACATCCTTTCGCAGTTGCGGAATATGGCGTTCCTCTACCCGGCTCTGCCCCCTAATTTCCTCTCGATCCGCCGGCACCCAAGGCGCCAAAGACCTCCAGGGCACGAGCGGACGCAGGATGGGACATTCTGACCAGAAAAGGGGAATGTTCATGAAATATCAGATCGCCTGTGCCGCCCTGGCGCTCCTGTCGAGCGCGCCGGCCTTCGCGCAGGAAGAACCCGCCGGCCCGGTGACCGTGTCGGGCAGCGTCGCGCTGGTGTCCGACTATCGCTTCCGTGGCGTGTCGCAGTCGGACAAGGGCATGGCGGTGCAGGGCGGGATCACCGCCACGCATGAAAGCGGCGCCTATGTCGGCACCTGGGGCTCGAACCTCGCGGGCTGGGGCCAGTTCGGCGGCTCCAACATGGAACTCGACCTGTTCGCCGGCTATGCCATCCCGCTGGGCGGTGCGACGCTCGACGTCGGCCTCACCTGGTACATGTATCCATCGGGCGCGGACAAGACCGACTTCGCCGAACCCTATGTGAAGCTGTCGAGCGAGCTGGGTCCGGTCAAGGGTCTGCTGGGCGTCGCTTATGCGCCCAAGCAGCAGGCGCTGGGCAACTGGTGCAGCGACGCCGCCTGCACCATCTTCAATCCGGGTGACAAGGAAGACAATCTCTATGTCTGGGGCGACATCAGCGGTGCCGTGCCCAACACGCCGGTCACGCTGAAGGCGCATCTGGGCTGGTCGAACGGCAATCCCGGCCTCGGCCCCAACGGCACCTCGGTCGCGCCGACCGGCAAATATCTCGACTGGCTGGTGGGCGCGGATGTCGCCATCCCCGGCACGCCGCTGACGCTGGGCGTCGCCTATGTCGACACCGACATCGCCCGGGTCGAGGAAAATTACCTCCGCCCGAACTTCATGGTCCAGGACGGCGACAATTTCGGCAAGTCGATCGCGCGCAGCCAGGTGGTCTTCTCCCTTTCGGCCGCCTTCTGACGCCAACATGCCGGGCCCGGTTCGTCCGGGCCCGGCATGACATTTCTTGCTGCAGCGCCGGGACCGAATGTCCCTTCCATGACAAATTGTTGCTGACATCGCCCCGGCCTGTTTCCCTGGCAACGTCCGGTTGACCCTCCCGGCGGCCACCCCTATCTCCGCCCGCATGAGCCGATACCGTCCCGTAAATTTCCCGGCATGACCGCTCCCACGATCATCCTGGTCGAAGACGACCCGCCGCTGCGCACCCTGACGGCGCGCGCGCTCCAGGAACATGGCTATCAGGTCCGTCCCGCCTCCTCGGGCCCGGAAATGTGGGTGGCGTTCGATGCCGGCCCGGTCGACCTCGTCGTCCTCGACGTCATGCT
>DATEJA010000220.1:0-13313 GCA_035278405.1 Sphingobium sp.
GCGCGGGCGCTCGCCAAGCGGCTGGACAACGCCCCCCTCGCCATCGTCGACAAGCGGCGCGAGCGGGCGGGCGAATCGGAAGTGATGAACATCATCGGCGACGTGAAGGGCCGCTTCTGCGTGCTGATCGACGATATCGTCGATTCGGCGGGGACGCTGTGCAACGCGGCGAGCGCGCTCAAGGCGGCGGGCGCGGAGGAAGTGGTCGCCTATGTCAGCCATGGCGTGCTGTCGGGCGGCGCGGTGGCGCGGGTCGAGGCGTCGGAGCTGAAGGAACTGGTAATCACCGATTCGATCCAGGGCAGCGACGCGGTGTGCAATGCGAAAAGCATCCGCCACCTGCCGATCGCGCCGCTGCTGGGCGAAGCGATCAAGCGCATCGCCGACGAAAGTTCGGTGTCGAGCCTGTTCGACTGATTTGCCGCGCGGAAGTTGCGCGGCGCGACTTTCGGCTTTTCCGGTGCGGGGGCCGCGCTTGAACTGACTCAATAGAAAATGACGTTCCCCGGCGAAGGCGGGGGTCCAGCGGCGAGGTCGGATCTGCGCCCCGGCCTTCGCCGGGGAACGCGCGCAAAAAAACAGCTGCTAGATCGCGGGCAGCAGCAACAGCGGCAGGCAGAAGAGCGCGATCAGCGCGGCGACGACGCGCTGCTTGCGGCCGATGCCGAGCGGCTGGTCGCGCCAGAGCATGGGGCAGGCGAGCAGGGCCAGCAGGAAGAACAGGTTCGAAAGGCCGATCGATCCGCCGACCGGCATGTCCTGCCGCAGCGCCAGCGCGCCGAACAGGGCGATGAAACTCAGGATCCAGCCGACCAGCGCCACGCAATATGCCCTTCTTGTGCTCCTGCGGAGGCAGGCGCCCAGTCCAGCCGCCGGAACTGCGCTCCTCGTTGCAGGAGCAGGAGGCGCTCGGGTCTGGACCGGCCCATCTTTAGCCCGACGACCTTGCCGAAGGCTTAAGCCTCGCCCGCCCAGGGATCATAGGTGCCGAAGCTCCAGACATTGCCTTCGGGGTCGAGCGCTTCATAGCCGCGTCCGGGATAGCCCTGATTGTCGCGCGGTTCGCTGACCACCACCGCGCCTTCGTTGCGGGCGTGGAGGCAATGGGCGTCGACGTCGGGCACGACGACATAGACGCAGGTGGTGACGCCGCCCAGGTCGCGCGGCGTCGTCCAGCTGTAGAGCGATTCGCCCTCCCCGTCCTTCGCGCTGCCGAGCATCACCATGCCATCGCCCAGCACCAGTTCGGCATGGTGGATGATGTGGGGGTCGGCCTCATCCTCATAGGAGGCGCGCAGGTCGAAGCCGAAGGCGTCGCACAGGAAGCGGATGGCGGCGGGCGCATCGACATAGCGCAGTCCGGGGATCACGGGGGAACCGGGCATCTTTTCCTCCTTCGGCGCAGCGGAATCGGGACGGGTCAGCCTAGCGCGATCGCCGCTTTGCCGCGATATTTGTTTTCCGCTTTTCCGGGTCGTCGGGCGTTCCGCCTGCCGTGAAAATGCGCATCTCTGTTTTCCGCATTTTCCGGGTCGTCAGGCGTTCCGCCTGCCTTGAAAATGCTCTAGGCGGAGGGCATGACCACCCGCGACGACCTGGCCCTTGCCCACCGCCTTGCCGATGCTGCGGCAGAGGCCATCCGCCCCTTTTTCCGCGCACGCTACGACCTGGAGTTCAAGTCGGACAAGTCGCCGGTGACGGAGGCCGACAAGGCGGCCGAAGCGGCGATCCGCGCGATCCTGGAGAAGGAACGGCCCGGGGACGGCATCATCGGCGAGGAATATGGCGCGACGCGCGAGGATGCGGAGCGGGTGTGGATATTGGACCCGATCGACGGCACGCGCAGCTTCATCGCCGGGCGGCCGATCTTCGGCACGCTGGTCGCGCTGACCCAGGGCGGCTGGCCGACCATCGGCATCATCGACCAGCCGATTGCCAAGGAGCGCTGGGCCGGGATGATGGGGCAGCCGACGAGCTTCAACGGCCAGCCGGTGACGACGCGCGCCTGCCGATCGCTGGAGGAAGCGATCGTCGCCAGCACCGGGCCGCAATATTTCCCCGGCTGCACCGGCGAGCATTTCTCGCGCCTGGCGGGCCAGTGCCGCGATACGGTGTGGGGCGGCGACTGCTATAATTATGGGCTGGTCGCGTCGGGACATGTCGACATCGTGATCGAGGCGGGGCTGAAGCTGCACGACATCGCCGCGCTGGTGCCGGTGGTCGAAGGCGCGGGCGGGCGGATGTGCGACTGGGCGGGCGATCCGATCACGGCGGACAGCGACGGGCGCGTGATCGCGCTCGGCGATCCGGCGCGGCTCGACGATGTGCTGGAGGCGCTGGCCGAGGGGCATCATCACCATCATTGAATCCAGACTGGCTGTTCCCCGGGCGAAGGCCGGGTCCAGTTCCAGCGGTCTCAACTGGGCCCCGGCCTTCGCCGGGGAACAGCGCCGCTAAGGCGATGGCAGACCGGCAGCCTCCGCATAGATGGCCGCGCTGGTCGGATCGAAGCAGACGAACAGGATATGGTCGAAGGCATCGGGGAAGGCGGCGAGGAACAGCGCCGCTAAGGCTATGGAAGACCGGCAGCCTCCGCATAGATGGCCGCGCTGGTCGGATCGAAACAGACGAACACTATCTGATCGAAGGCATCGGGAAAGGCCGCGATCTGCTCGCGGACGGTTGATGCGGCGATGACGGCCGCCTGATCCTTGGGGAAGCCGTAGATGCCGGTCGAGATCGCCGGGAAGGCGATGCTGCGCAGGCCATGGGCGCGCGCGAGGTCGAGGGAATTGCGATAGCAGCGGGCGAGCAGGTCATGTTCGCCCGCGCCGCCGCCGCGCCAGACCGGGCCGACGGTGTGGATGACATGAGCGGCGGGCAGACGGTAGCCGCGCGTGATCCGGGCTTCGCCGGTGGGGCAGCCGCCCAAGGCGCGACATTCGGCGAGCAGGTCCGGCCCGGCCGCACGGTGGATCGCGCCGTCGACGCCGCCGCCGCCGAGCAGGCTGCTGTTGGCCGCGTTGACGATGGCGTCGGTGGCGCAGCGGGTGATATCGGCGGTGAGGACGTCCCAGCGGGTGGTCATGGTGGCTGTTTCCGTTTGGAGATATATTGGGTCATGCCCCATCCCTCCCCTCCGGCCTTCCGCACCTGAGGCGCCGTGGACCCTGAAACAAGTTCAGGATGACGTTACGGAGAGGGAAGCCGGGCTAGAAGATGCCGAGGAATTTCTTCTTCTGCTCCTTCTTCTCCTTGGCGTTGGCCTTGCCCGATTCTTCCTTGGCGGTGGTGCCGCGGCCCACGTCGTCACGGGGCTTGCCGCTGGTGGTGCGCTGGGCCGCCGCCGTCGCGCCGGCGAGGACCGGGCCGCAGGCGGCGCTCTTGGCATCGCCGATGTCGACGAAGGCGAGCACCGAGGCGAGCGGGCTGAGGGCGACGCCCAGGGCAGCGGCCGCGCCGCCGCGCGCGATCAGTTCGGGGCTTATGACGTCGACGCCGGGCCGGGCGAAATAGCCGTTGATGCCGACCGGCGACTGGCCGGAGAAGAGGCTGAATTTCTTGCCGTCGGCGCGGAAGGCGAGGTCCAGGCTCTCATTCTTGAAGGAGAAGCCGCCGCGCCCCAGCATCACATTCTTGGTTGTGTCGATGATGATCGGGTCGGCCGCCGCTATGCCGTTGCGCACGGTGAAGGCGATGAGGCCGCAATTGATCTGCACCGGCTCCTTCAGCTTCTTTTCGAACATCTTGGTGATGAAGGTGCCGATGTCGAGTTCGGACAATTGCACATTGCGCGCCCACATCGTCCCCTTGGGCAGGATCACGGCGATGCGGCCGTTCGACGTGCTGAGCGAATCATGCACCGTATCGCCGACGCCCGTCATCTGCATCCGCGCCTTGATGATGCCGGTGGTGCCCGATTCCTCGACGCCCCAGCGGCCGAGCAGCTTGCCCATGGGGGTGGGCGACAGGCGCACGTCATAATGGGTGCGCACCGGCTCGCCGCGCGCGTTGATCTCTATGTCGGAACTGACATGGCCGCCCGACATGTCGAAGGTGAGCGGTGACAGGGTGAGCAGGCTGCGCTGCAGCGCGAGCGTCAGGCCGATGTTGGAAATGGGCACATGCGGCGCGCGGACCTGGCGCACGTCGTAGCGGACATTGGCGTCGAAATTGCGCAGCGCCGCCACCCGCAGCGGCGCGTCGGGCAGGATGCGGGGCGCGCCGTTCACGGTCTGGATCGCGCCGCTGCCGCCCTGCGCCGCCAGCCGGTGCGGATTATAGCCGATGAACGGGCCGACATCGACGATGTCGAGCGTATGGGTCGCCAGCGCGGCCTTGAGCAGCAGGCGGTTGTCGGGCAGCGACACGGTCATGCGGCCGGCAAGGTCGCTGTCGCCGAACCGGCCCTTGAGGTGGGTGAAGCGCCATTCGCCGCCCTGCTTGGTCAGCGCCGAGGTGAAGCGATAGGTGCGCGTTTCGGGGATGGCGACGCCCAGGAAGTCAAACAGCAGGGCAAGGTTGGGGCCGCGCGTCATGACGCGCAGGTCGGCGCCCTCGATCTCCGTCGCGCCGGGCAGCGTGCCGCTGACCTCGAAGATGGTGGGGCCGGATTCGGCATGGAGCGCGAGGCTGTTCTTGCCGCCGATCACCGTTTCATTGGGCGAGAGCAGGCCGCCGCGCAGGGTGAAGGGGCGCTGGCGCATGACGCCGTCGCCGGTGAAGCGGATGTCGCTGGCGAAGCGGGTGTCCTGCGCCCGCACCGTCTGGAAACGGATGTCGGTGCGCAGCTGCATGCGCGGATCGCGATAGCGCAGGGTGGTGCCGGCGAGCAGCGCGCGGCGGATCAGCGGCAGGTTGAGCGGCTCGCCCTTCTGGTTGGGATCACCGAAGGTCCAGGTGTTGCTCTTGCCGTCGGGCGACCATTCAAGGTCGGCGGTGCCGTTGCGCAGCTCCAGCCAGCGGACACGATATTTGTCGCCGAAGAGCAGGCTCAAGGGCGCGATCCGCGTGTCGATGACATCGGCCTGGAAGAAATGGGGGCGACTGGCCCAGGGCGTGTTGGCGATCGCCATCCGTTCCGCGCGGAACTTGATGGCGATGGGGTCGAAATAGAGCTGGAAGTCGCCCGCGACCTTGACCGGCCGTTCGAGCCGGTGGGTGAGGAAGCGTTCGAACGGGTGCCGCAGGAAGCGGCCCTTGGTGATGAAGAGGGTCAGCCAGAGGAGGAAGATGAAGCCGACGATATAGGCGATGACGCGCAGCGGCCAGGGCACCCTATGCCAGCCGGCGCGGACGCGCGACCAGCCATGCCTCGCGCCGCCTGCGGGATGGTCGGGCGGCGGCGGCGCCATGGTGGGCGGGGAGCCCGGCCGTAGGGGATCGGCGTCGGCCATGGTGCCAAGAACGCCGCGCGCGGCTTTTGGGTCCGAATCGCCTTGCCTTGGCGGAGACTTCCGACTATGGGCGCCCCTTCGCGATATTTGGAAGGACCGCCCGGCTAACTAGGGCTGCCGGGGCTGTCCATAATCGTCGCGCTGAAAAAGGAGACGAAAATGCCCAAGCTCAAGACCAAGAGCGGTGTGAAGAAGCGCTTCAAGTTCACCGCTTCCGGCAAGGTCAAGCACGGCGTCGCTGGCAAGCGTCACCGCCTGATCTCGCACAACGCGAAATATATCCGCCAGAACCGTGGCACCTCGGTCATGTCCGATGCCGACGTGGCTCATGTGCGCCTCTGGGCGCCCTACGGCCTGAAGTAAGGGAGGCCTGACCAATGGCACGTGTCAAGCGTGGTACGACCACCAAGGCGAAGCATAAGAGGATTCTGGATCAGGCGAAGGGCTATTATGGCCGTCGCAAGAACACGATCCGTATCGCCCGCCAGGCCGTCGAAAAGGCGGGCCAGTACGCCTATCGCGACCGCAAGGTCAAGAAGCGGTCCTTCCGTGGCCTGTGGATCCAGCGCATCAACGCCGGCGTCCGCGCCGAGGGCCTGACCTATTCGCAGTTCATGCACGGCCTGAAGCTGGCCGGCGTCGACCTCGACCGCAAGGTCCTGGCCGACATCGCGATGCACGAAGGCGAGGCGTTTAGCGCCATCATCGCCCAGGCGAAGGCCGCGCTGCCCGCGGCTTGAGCTGAGACGATCGCTTGGATCGCAAAGGGGCGCCGGGGCAGATGCCTTCGGCGCCCTTTTTGTTTGGCTTCAGCCGTCACTCCCGCGAAGGCGGGAATCCATCTCCGGACCCGTCGATGCAGAGCGACTTCGATCCCACGGTCTACATGCTCGCCAGCCACAGGAACGGCACGCTTTACACAGGTGTCACCTCCAACCTCGTCCAGCGGCTGCATCAGCATCGTTCCGGCTTGATTGAAGGCTTCACAAAAGACTACGGCGTGCACCGACTGGTGTGGTTCGAAAGCGGCGGATCGATGGAAGAGACGATCCGGCGCGAGAAGCTGGCATTGAGGACAGGCCGGGAGATGGATTCCCGCCTTCGCGGGAATGACGGGAAGATATGACTGAGATTAGCGCATTGAAAGCCGGCCTGATCGCCGACATCGCCGCCGCCGATACGCTCGACGCGCTGGAGGGGTTGCGCGTGGGTGCCCTGGGCAAGAATGGGGTGGTGACGGGGCTGCTCAAGACGCTGGGGCCGATGAGCCCGGAGGAGCGGCTGGAGAAGGGCCCGCCGATCCAGGATCTGCGCGAGAGCGTGACCGCCGCGCTGGCCGAGAAGAAGGCGGCGCTGGAGCAGGCGGCGCTCGACGCGAAGCTGGCGGCCGAGAAGATCGACATGACGCTGCCCGCCGACATGGGCGCGCAGGGGTCGGTGCATCCGGTGAGCCAGGTGATGGACGAGCTGGCGGAGATTTTCGCGGACCTGGGCTTTTCCGTCGCGACCGGGCCCGAGATCGAGGACGACTGGCATAATTTCACCGCGCTCAACATTCCCGAGACGCATCCGGCGCGGGCAATGCATGACACTTTCTATTTCCCCGACGACGCGTCGGGCAGGAAGATGCTGCTGCGCACCCATACTTCGCCGGTGCAGATCCGCACGATGATGACCGGCGAGCCGCCGATCCGCATCATCGCGCCGGGCCGGGTCTATCGGTCTGACTCGGACGCGACGCACACGCCGATGTTCCACCAGATCGAGGGGCTGGTGATCGACAAGGGGATCACCCTTGGGCATTTGAAGTGGACGCTGGAGACCTTCCTCAAGGCTTTCTTCGAGCGGGACGATATCGTGCTGCGGCTGCGGCCGAGCTATTTCCCCTTCACCGAGCCTTCGGTGGAGGTGGACGTGGGCTACACGCTCGCCAATGGCCAGCGGGTGATCGGCGGCGACGGTGATGCGCCGGGCGGCGGCTGGCTGGAAGTGCTGGGCAGCGGCATGGTCAACCGCCGCGTGATCGAGGCGTGCGGCCTCGACCCGGATGAATGGCAGGGCTTTGCCTTCGGCACCGGCGTCGATCGGCTGGCGATGCTGAAATATGGGATGAACGACTTGCGCGCTTTCTTCGACGGCGATCTGCGCTGGCTGAAACATTATGGTTTCCTGGGGCTGGACGTGCCTACGCTGAGCGGAGGAGTGGGCGCATGAAGTTCACGCTGAGCTGGCTCAAGACGCATCTGGCGACCGATGCCGACCTGCCGACGATCCTGAAAGGCCTGACCAATATCGGCCTGGAGGTCGAGGGGGTGGAAAATCCGGCGGAGAAGCTGGCACCTTTCCGCATCGCCCGGGTGCTGACCGCCGACCCGCATCCGCAGGCGGACAAGCTGCAGATACTGACCGTCGATGCCGGCGACGGGCCGCTGCAGGTCGTGTGCGGCGCGCCCAATGCGCGCGCGGGCCTGGTCGGCGTGTTCGGGACCGAGGGCGCGGTGGTGCCGGCGAGCGGCATGGTGCTGAAAAAGACCGCCATTCGCGGGGTGGAATCCAACGGCATGATGTGTTCGTTCCGGGAGCTGGAACTGGGCGAGGATCATGACGGGATCATCGAGCTGAACGCCGATGCGCCGGTGGGGCGGGTCTATGCCGACTGGGCGGGGCTGGACGATCCGGTGATCGACGTGTCGATCACCCCCAATCGGCAGGACTGCATGGGCGTGCGCGGCATTGCGCGCGACCTGGCGGCGGCGGGGCTCGGCACGCTCAACCCGATCATCGTGCCGATGGTCGAGGGGATCGGCGCGGGGCCCGATGTGCGGATCGAGGATGCGGACGGCTGCCCGGCCTTTTTCGCGCGGACTGTGCGCGGCGTGAGAAACGGCGCTTCGCCCGAATGGATGGCGAAGCAGCTGAAGGCGATCGGGCAGAAGCCGATCAGCACGCTGGTCGACATCACCAACTATATCATGATCGACCTGGGCCGGCCGCTGCATGTCTATGATCTGGGCGTGCTGAAGGGGCCGCTCGTGGCGCGCAAGGGGCGGCCGGGCGAGCAGGTGCTGGCGCTCAACGGCAAGAGCTACGGTGTCGACGAGACGATGACGGTGATCGCCGACGACGAGGCGGTGCACGATATCGGCGGCATCATGGGCGGCGAACATTCGGGCGCGACCGAGGCGACGACCGACGTGCTGATCGAATGTGCCTATTTCACGCCCGAGCGGATCGCCATGACCGGGCAGAAGCTGGCGCTGACCAGTGACGCGCGGGGGCGGTTCGAGCGCGGGGTGGACCCGGCCTTCCTAGACGATGGCCTGTCGATCGCCACCTATCTGGTGACGGAGCTGTGCGGCGGCACGGCGAGCCAAGCGACGCGAGCGGGGCAGCCGCCGGTGGTGGGAAGGACGGTGCGCTATGATCCGGCCCAATGCCTGGCGCTCGCCGGCATGGACGTGGGCGAGGAGGAGCAGCAGCGCATCCTGGAGCGGCTGGGCTTCGGGGTCGAGGTCCATGCCTCCAGCTTCACCTATGAGGACGGCATGCCGGTGACGACGCCGGCGAACTGGACGGTGACCGTGCCGAGCTGGCGCCGCGATGTCGACGGCTGGCCCGACATCGTCGAGGAAGTGGTGCGCATCGTCGGTCTGGACCATGTGCCCTCCATCCCCCTGCCCCGCACGCCCGGGGTGGCCAAGCCGACCGCGACGGCCGAGCAGCTGGTCGAGCGGCGGGTTCGCCGGACGGCGGCGGCGCGGGGCCTTGCCGAAGCGATCAACTGGTCCTTCATTTCGGACAAGGAAGCCGCGTCGGTCGGTGGCGGCGACCGGACGGCAGCCTGGGTTTTGGCCAACCCTATTTCCGAGGATCTGAAGGTCATGCGGCCCTCGCTGCTGCCGGGGCTGCTGTCGGCCACGCGGCGCAACATGGATCGCGGGGCCGCGTCGGTGCGGCTGTTCGAACTGGGTCGGCGCTATTTCGCCGGCCAGAACGACGCGAGCTGGGAACGCGCGACCATCGGCTTCGTGCTGGCGGGCGAGAAGGTGGCGCGCGGCTGGCAGACAGGCAAGGCGCAGCCCTTCACCGCCTTCGACGCCAAGGCCGAAATCCTGGCGCTGCTGGCGGCGGCCGGGGCGCCGGTCGCCAATCTGCAAAGCTTCGGCGAAGCCTCGGGCGCCTATCATCCCGGCCAGTCGGGCACGCTGCGGCTGGGGCCCAAGACGGTGCTGGCCGAATTCGGGGTGCTGCACCCTTCGTTGGCTAAGCAATTTTCGCTGACCGGCACAGTGGTGGCAGGCGAGATCTTCCTCGACGCGATCCCCGGCAAGCGCAAGAGCGGCTTCATGCGCGCGCCCTATGCGCCGCCGGCGCTGCAGGCGGTGAAGCGGGACTTCGCCTTCATCGTCGACCAGGCGGTCGAGGCCGATGCGCTGGTGCGCGCAGTCAGGGGGGCGGACAAGAAGGCCATCGTCGATGCGCGGCTGTTCGATGTCTTCGTCGGCCCGGGCGTGGACGAGGGCAGGAAGAGCCTGGCCATCGAGGTCACGCTGCAGCCGGGCGAGAAGAGCTTTTCGCAGGAGGAGCTGGACGCGATCAGCGCCAGCGTGGTGAAGGCGGCGGAGAAGCTGGGCGCGCTATTGCGGGGTTAGGCCCAGGCTTCGTTCGCGTTGAGCGGATGGTTTCTCGACTTCGCTCGAAACGAACGGTGGGATGGACGGGCTGGCTTTCATGCCCTGCCGTCATGCTGAACTTGTTTCAGCATCCATTCTCCTTTCGCGCGGGGGCGCCCAGAAGCGCGATGGATCCTGAAACAAGTTTCAGGATGACGTTGTTAGGTGGGAGGGGTGAGGATGTCGGAAGAGCTGGCCACGATCATGTCGGATGGGCTGACCGCTGCGATCAACCCGCTGGGCGCCGAGCTGTGGTCGCTCAAGGACGCGCAGGGCCGCGAACTCATGACCGATGCCGATCCGCGCTGGTGGACGGGGCATGCGCCGTTGCTCTTCCCCTTCGTGGGCCGGTCGCGGGGCGACACATATCGGCTCGACGGGCATGAATTTCCCATGCCGCAGCATGGCTTTGCCCGGCGCATGTGCTTTGCCCAGGTCGAGCATCTGGCCGAAACGGTCACCTTCCGGCTGGAGGCGGACGCGGCGACGCGCGCGGTCTATCCGTTCGACTTTCGGCTGGACATGGAATTCGCGCTCGCCGGATCGACGCTGATGATGACGGCGCGGGTGATGAACCGGGGCGAGGCGGACATGCCCTTTTCCTTCGGCTATCATCCCGCCTTCGCCTGGCCGCTGCCCTTTGGCGGAGCGGCGGAGGCGCATCGGGTGGAATTCGAGAAGGGGGAAGGCGCGCCGATCCGCAAGGTCGGGGATGAGCCCGGCCTGATCGCGCAGGACAGCCTGGCCTCGCCCGTCGAGGGCAGGATGCTGGCGCCCACGCCGGCGATGTTCGAGGGCGACGCGCTGATCTGGGACCGGCTCGAAAGCCACAGCCTGTGGTGGGGCGTGCCCGGGCAGACACGGCTGAAGATCGACTTTCCGGACACGCCCTGGCTGGGGCTGTGGCAGAAGCCGGGTGCGCCCTATCTGTGCGTCGAGCCCTGGGCGGGGATGGCCGATCTGGTCGGCTTTACCGGCGATGTGTGGGACAAGCAGGGGATCATGCGGCTGCTGCCGGGGGATGAGCGGCGGTTTCGGATGGATGTAACGGTGGTGGAAGGCTGACCCCTATATTTTTCTGTCATTCCCGCGTAGGCGGGAATCCATCTCCCACCCCTTCCGCCTTCCGCACGCGCGGGAGATGGATCCCCGCTTTCGCGGGGATGACGATGTGATGTGATTAGAACGCAATGACCATTCCTTCCCGCCGCACCTTCGCGATCATTTCCCATCCTGACGCCGGCAAGACCACGCTGACCGAAAAGCTGCTGCTGGAAGGCGGCGCGATCCATCTGGCCGGTGAGGTCAAGGCCCGCGGGGCGAACCGGCGGGCGCGGTCGGACTGGATGAAGATCGAGCAGCAGCGCGGCATTTCCGTGACCTCGTCCGTCATGACGTTCGAGCGCGCCAATAAAGACGGGTCTATCGTGACCTTCAACCTGCTCGACACGCCGGGGCACGAGGATTTTTCGGAAGATACCTATCGCACGCTGACGGCCGTCGATTCGGCGGTGATGGTGATCGACGCGGCCAAGGGCATCGAGCCGCAGACGCGCAAGCTGTTCGAGGTCTGCCGCCTGCGCAACGTGCCGATCATCACCTTCGTCAACAAGGTCGACCGCGAGGGGCGCGATGCCTTCGCGCTGCTGGACGAGGTGGCGGACGCGCTGGCGCTGGACGTGTGCCCGATGAGCTGGCCCGTGGGCATGGGCGCCGATTTCGAGGGCATCTACGACTTCGCCAAGAACCGGCTGCGCCAGCCTACGGGGGCGAGCAAGGAATATGAGGGCAAGGAAGTCTTCGTCGAGGGCGTCGAGGATGATGCGCTGGCCGCGCATGTGTCCGAGCGGGGACTGGAAAAGTTGCGCGAGGAGGCGGAGCTGGCCGTGGGTGGCTATGCCGATTTCGACCTCGCCGCCTATCGCCATGGCGACCTGACCCCGGTCTATTTCGGATCGGCGCTCAAGCTGTTCGGTGTCACCGAACTGATCGACGCGCTCGCCGCCCATGCGCCGCCGCCGCGCGCGCAGCCCGCCGAGCCCGCGCCGGTCGAGCCCGAGGACAGCGAGGTTACCGGCTTCATCTTCAAGGTGCAGGCCAATATGGACCCGCAGCATCGCGACCGCATCGCCTTCATGCGGCTATGTTCGGGCAAGTTCCGGCGCGGCATGAAGCTGACGCCGAGCGGATCGGGCAAGCCGATCGCGGTGCACTCGCCGATCCTCTTCTTCGCGCAGGATCGCGAGATCGCGGACGAGGCCTTTCCGGGCGACATCATCGGGATTCCCAACCATGGCACGCTGCGGGTCGGCGACACGCTGAGCGAGAAAGCGGGGGTGCGCTTTACCGGGCTGCCCAATTTCGCGCCGGAAATCCTGCGGCGCGTGGCGCTGAAGGACCCGACCAAGACCAAGCAGTTGCGCAAGGCGCTGGATGATTTGAGCGAAGAGGGCGTGATCCAGGTCTTCTATCCCGAGATCGGGTCGAACTGGATCGTCGGCGTGGTCGGGCAGTTGCAGCTCGACGTGCTGATTTCGCGGCTGGAGGCGGAATATAAGGTGGCGGCGGGACTGGAGCCCTCCCCCTTCGACACGGCGCGTTGGATTTCGGGCGAGGATGCCGCGATCAAGGATCTGGTGGCGTTCAACGGCGCGAACATGGCGAAGGATCGCGACGGCAATCTGGTGTTCATGGCGAAAAGCGCCTGGGACATCGGTTACCAGCAGGAGCGCCATCCCAAGGTGAAGTTCAGCGCGACCAGGGAACGGTAGCGCTGCACGCTCCTGCCAGGGCAGGATCACCGCCTACTGAGTCACCGCCGCAGGAGGAACCGCGAAGAGTTTCGCGTGGGTGTTTTCTCGCGATCACGGAAGGTTGGGGCTTTTTTGGTTCACGCGGAGGCGCGAAGGCGCGGAGGGTTATTCCGCCGCGCCTGGCGCGACTTTTGACTTTCCTTCTCCGCGCCTCCGCGTGAACAAAGAATCCGCTGCGCGCGCGCTATCGCCGCAGCAGGAAGACCGCATGTTCGGCGAACAGGTTCGCGTTCGCGTGCGTGGTTTCCTTGTCGCCCTTCAGGAACCATTGGCCGTCGATCGTCCAGCCACGCTCCTTCACCAGGGCGCGGAAATCATCGACTGTGACATGGTGGATGTTGAGCGTGTCATACCAGGTGTCGGGCAGAAGGCGCGTCACCGGCATCCGCCCGCCCCACATCAGCGACAGCCGGCCGCGCCAATGGGCGAAA
>DATEJA010000221.1:0-2894 GCA_035278405.1 Sphingobium sp.
GGCGTGCTGATGCTGCTCGTCATGGGCGGGCATGTCATGGAGCTGGGCGATGCCCATGCGCTGGCCCTGTGGGTCGGATCGGGCATCCGCATGCCGGTGATGATCGGCATTTCGGGCTATCTGCTGAACCTGCGCCGCACCCGCGCCGAAGCGCCCGGGGCGCTGCTGGCGCGCTATGGCCGGCGCATGCTGCTGCCCTGGGCGGTCGCGGCGCTCATCTATACGGTCGCGGGCCATGCGGCGATCGGCTGGTCCGCGCCGATCGACCTGCTGCTGCGCCCGCCCTACCATCTCTGGTATGTGCCGGTGCTCTTCTTCCTCATCCTGGCGACGCGGCTGCTGCCCTTTTCGCCGCTCGTGCTGCTGGCGCTGGGGGCGCCGGTCAGCCTGGCGATCATGTACAGCTTCGGCCTCGGCCACGGACCCATGGGCACAGGGCTGTTCGCGCCCGACAGCCGCTATCTGCGCTATCCGGTCTATTTCTTCTTCGGCATGCTGCTGGCCGAGCGCGCGCTGCCGCCCCGGTCGCTCTGGCCGGCGCTGCTCCTCGGCCTCATCGGCCTTCTCTGGTGGTCGGGCCTCTATGCCCAGGGCGATGTGCTGAACTATGTGCCGGCGCGGCTGCTCATGTGCCTGGGCCTCATCGCGCTACTGCCGGCGCTCGCCGCGCGGCGGCTGCATTTCGCTCCGGTCAACGCGATCGGGCGGGACAGCCTGTTCTTCTATCTCTGGCACCCGCTGGTCATCGGCGCGGTGATGATGACCGGCATCGGGCCGCTCGCGACGCTGGCTCTGTCGGTCCTGCTGCTCGCCATCGCCAACCGGCTGCTCGCCCGCAGCCGGCTGCTCTCGCTTCTGCTGGGCGGCGGCGGAGCGGCGGCGCCCCGATCAGCCCGCCCGGCGTCGTGCCCGTCCGTCCCCGCGCGCGCCTGAAGGCTCAGATCTTGCCATATTTCGCTTCGAAGCCGGCGGTATCCCCGGCGGCGAGGTAGCGCGCCTGGTCGACCCACTGGTCGCGCACCGGCCGCCCTTTGAAATTGCCGAGCCGCGCGTCGATCGCGGCGATATCGGCGTCGCTCCATTGCGCGATCTGGGCATAGCGTGTCACGCCCAGCTCGATCAGCAGCAGGTTGAGCTTGGGGCCAACCCCCTTGAGCTTGAGCAGATCGTCACCCGCTTCCGCGGGCGTTGTCACGGCGGGCGACACCGGGATCGGCTCGGCCACGGGCGCCGCGACAGGCGCGGGGGCCGGAACGGCAACGGGCGCGGGCGCCACCGGCGCCGCAGCCACGGGCGCGACGGGCGCCGCCTGCCGCTCGACCGCCACCGTTTCGACCGGCGCCATCGTTTCGATCGGCGCCACCGTTTCGGCCGGCGTCACGTCGGCGGCTTTCCGGCGACCGCTCAGCAGGAAAACGACCCCGATCACGATCAGCAAGGCGATCAGTAGCCACAGGCCATTATCGATGAAAAATTGCTGCATCCGGTCGGTCCTCCCTTTCGCCGATCATCTTGGAACCTGCCGCTCCGCGGGGCAAGAGCGTCAGCGGCTTTCGCGCTCCACTTCGCGCCAGCCGATATCCCGGCGGCAGAAGCCGGTGGGGAAATCGATCGCATCGACCGCGCGATAGGCGGCTGCCTGCGCTTCGCTCACCGTGGCGCCGGTCGCGGTGACGTTCAGCACGCGCCCGCCATTGGCCACCAGCTGCCCGTCCTTCTCCGCCGTCCCGGCATGGAAGACCCGCGCTCCGCCGGCCTCCGCCGCCTCGATCCCGGCAATCACGCCGCCCTTTTCCGGCGTCGCGGGATAGCCCTTCGCCGCCATCACGATGGTGAGCGCCGTGCGGTCCGCGAGCGTCACCGGCCCCTGGCTCGCCAGCCTGCCCTGCGCCACCGCAAGCAACAGCTCGACCAGATCGCCGTCGAAGCGCATCATCAGCACCTGACATTCCGGGTCGCCGAAGCGCGCATTATATTCGATCAGCCTGGGCCCCTGGTCGGTCAGCATCAGCCCGGCATAGAGCACGCCCGAATAGGGCATGCCCTCGGCGGCCAGCGTTTCGACGGTCGGCCGGATGATCTTGTCGATCACCTGCGCCTCCAGTTCGGGCGTCAGCACCCGCGCCGGGCTATAGGCGCCCATGCCGCCGGTATTGGGCCCGGTGTCGCCGTCGCCCACCCGCTTGTGATCCTGCGCCGAGCCGAACGGCAGGATGGCGCTGCCATCTGTCAGCGCGAAGAAGCTCGCTTCCTCCCCGACCATGAACTCTTCCAGCACCACTTCCGCGCCCGCCGCGCCGAACGCGCCGGAGAACATCTCGTCCAGCGCGTCGAGCGCCTGTTCGCGCGTTTCGGCGATGATGACGCCCTTGCCCGCCGCCAGGCCATCGGCCTTGATCACCACCGGCAGGCCGAAATCGTCGAGCGCGGCGATCGCGCCATCCTTGCTCGTGACCCGCTCATAGGCGGCGGTCGGGATGTTGGCGCGCTTGCACAGATCCTTGGTGAAGCCCTTGGACCCTTCCAGCTGCGCCGCCTTCTTGCCCGGGCCGAAGACGGGAAAGCCCTTCACCCGCAGATTGTCGGCCAGCCCGTCGACCAGCGGCGCTTCCGGCCCGATCACCACCAGGCCGATCGAATGGCGCAGGCAGAAATCGACGACCGCGCGATGATCCGTGGCATCCAGGTCGACCAATGTCGCATGCTGGGCTATGCCCGGATTGCCCGGCGCGGCATAGAGGGTGTTCAAGGTCGGCGATTGCGCCAGCTTCCAGGCCAGAGCATGTTCGCGGCCGCCGCTGCCCAACAGAAGGATGTTCATTTCGCCCATGTCCCCGGAATATGAAGCTGGTTTCGATGCGTCGGGCCGCCTGTTAGCGGAGGAAAGGGCGGGG
>DATEJA010000222.1:0-4204 GCA_035278405.1 Sphingobium sp.
TTCACCTTGGTCTCCGCCACCTCATAGCTGAAGATGCCGCAGACGCCGACGCCACGCTGGTGGACATGCAGCATCACCCGCGTCGCTTCTTCCATGTCCATGCGGAAGAATTGCTGGAGCACATGGACGACGAATTCCATCGGCGTGTAATCGTCGTTCAGCATGAGCACCTTGTAGAGCGAAGGCTTTTTCGTCCTGGTGCGGGTACGGGTCGCGATACCGACATTGGGGCCGCCCGGGCCATCGCCCTGGTCGTCCTGGTCCCTGCCCGCCATCGTCACGGGATATGCCGCTGCGCTGATGCTGTTCATGACAGGGGAGAATATGGCGATTCCGCCGGCCATGGCAAGGGTCGGTTGGCGGGTCATCGCAGGATATGCATCATCCGCAAAAAAGAAGCGGCCCTCCGCCCAGGCGGGAGCCGCTTCCCTGAAAATCAACAGCTTGTCGTGGCCGATCAGGCGGCCAGCGACTTCACCTTGTCGGTGACCAGCGTCACGCGCGCGGTGAGCGGCTGCGCCACGTCGCCAGCCAGCTTGATCAGCGCTTCGCTGTTCTTGGCGGCTTCCTTGGTCAGCTCGTCGAAGCTGCTCGACAGCAGCTGGCTCTGCAGCTGGAAGAATTCGGTCGGGGTCTTCACCGTCGAGAAGCTCTTGAGCGAGGCGGTCGCCTTCTCGAAGCTCTTGCGGCTGTATTCGACGGCTTCCTGGCCCAGGCCTTCAATGCCCTTGGCCGCGATCTTGCCGGATTCGACCAGCGCCTCGACATTGCCCTTGGCGATGTCGCTCAGTTCCTCGATCGCCTTGGTCGACTTTTCGACGCTGGCCTTGGCCTTCTCGTTGAAATCGGCATAGGCCGTTTCCAGCTTGGCCTTGGTTTCTTCGGCGAACTTCTTTCCGGTCTCGATCACATCATTCATCATCTTGGTTCCTTCTGTGGCAGGCAGCGATTTGGGCTCTACCGGCCCGGCCTTGGATGACAGGCTCTTGACTTCCTCGGGCTCGGCCGGCGCCGTTTCGGGCACCACCGCCGGTGCGGAGGGCACCGGATCAGCCGCTAGCGGTTCGATGGCGGGCGGTTCGGGCGCCGCATCGACCGCCGTCGTGGCAGCGATGATGGCGACCGGATCAGCCTTTTCGGCGGGGGTCGGACCAGCCTTGACCGACGTCTTCCGGACAGATGCCGCCTTGGGGGCCGGGGCCGCTTTCGGATCGGTTCCGATCGCTGCTTCCGCCGCCTTCAGCGCCTCACTGGCCGAAAGGGTGGACGAGGACTTCTTGACCGCCGGCTTGCGGCGAACAGGCTTAGGAGTCACTGCCATAAACACCCTCCGTTGTTGCAGCGCACAATAGCTATTTCGGGGAGGCGTGGCAAGCCTTTTTGTGCGGTGCAGCAATTAGGGACGTGGCCGGTCCACGCGGGTAGCCGAAGGCCCGCGCGAAACAGAAGGATTTTCAGTGCTTCAGCGCGCCTTTACGTAGCGTCCGGGCGCATCCTCGATCGCCCCCAGCAATCCCCCGCCGGGCACCCGCGCGCCGCTTTGCGCGGAGACCGTCGAATCACCCTGAGTCTCGATCCAGCGGCGCCAGTCGGGCCACCAGCTCCCCTTCACTTCTTTCGCGTGTGCGACAAAGGCGTCGAGCGAGGGTTGCGGCTCCTCGCAGGTCCAATATTGATATTTGCCGGCGGCCGGCGGATTGACGACGCCGGCGATATGGCCCGACCCCGCCAGCAGGAAGCGCACCGGCCCGGCAAAATGGGACGTGATCTTCCACACGCTCTCGACCGGGGCGATATGATCCTCCCTCCCCGCCTGGACATAGGCCGGGGTCTTCACCTTGCGCAGGTCGATCGGCGTGCCGTCGACGCTGATCGCGTCGGGCACGACCAGCAGATTGTCGCGATAGAGCTGCGTCAGATATTCCCGATGCCAGCGCGCCGGCAGGTTGGTCGTATCGCCGTTCCAGTAGAGCAGGTCGAAGGGCGGGTAATCCTGCCCCAGCAGATAATTGTTGACGACATAGTTCCAGATGAGATCGCGCCCGCGCAGCAGATTGAAGGTCGCGGCCATATAGCGCCCATCGAGGAACCCGCCGGTGGACAGCTGGTCGACCAGCTTCATCTGCTCGTCATCCACGAACAAGGTGAGGTCGCCCGCCTCGCTGAAATCCACCTGCGCGGTGAAGAAGGTGGCGCTTGCCACCTTGTCGGCCTCGCCCCGGTCGGCGAGCAGCGCCAGCGTCGCGGCCAGTGTGGTGCCCGCGACGCAATAGCCGATCGCATGGACGCTCGGCACGTCCAGCAGCGCGCGCACCGTGTCGATCGCATCGATCTGGCCACGGATGATATAATCGTCCCAGATCAGGTCCTTCATCGACGCATCGGCCGATTTCCATGACACCAGGAAGACGCTGATCCCCTGGTCCACCGCCCATTTGACGAAGCTTTTTTCCGGCGCCAGGTCGAGGATGTAGAAGCGGTTGATCCAGGGCGGAAAGATGATCAGCGGCGTTTCCAGCACCGTTTCGGTGGTCGGGGCATAATGGATCAGCTGGTAGAGCGGCGTTTCCTTGATCACCTTGCCCGGCGTCGCGGCGATGTTCCGCCCCACTTCGAAAACCGATCCGTCGGTATGCGTCAGCTGCCCCTTTTCGAGGTCGGCGAGCATGTGCTTCAAACCCTTGACCAGGTTCTCGCCGCCGCTCTGCAACGTCTTTTCCACCACCATCGGATTGGTGAGCGGGAAGTTGCTGGGCGCCATCGCATCGAGCATGCCGGAGGTCGCGAACCGCAGCTTCGCCTTCTGCTTGGGATCGACGCCGTCGACGGCATCGGTCAGCTTCAGCAGATAATCGGACAGCAAGAGATAGCTTTGCCGGATGAGGTCGTAGAAAGGATGGCTGGTCCAGGCCGGGTCGGCGAAGCGGCGGTCCTTCTGCCCAGCGGGACTGCCCGGCGGCGGCGGTTCGGGACGATCGCGGAGCAGACCGCCCGAATCAAGGAAGCGCTGCCAGAGCGCGAGGCCTTCGTTGGCGAAGCCGGTCTGGATCCGCGCGAGCGCCTGCGCATCGAAGGGCAACGTTTTGCCGGTGGCGCCGGCCGCCTGTTCCAGCAGCAATTGCTGCGCGCGACCCAGCACTTCGGTCCATTGCTGCATCTGCTCCAGGCTCGGCAGGTGGGGCTCGTTGAGGTTCCGCGCTTCCATGGCCACCTTCCTCCTCCTGGCATCGTCTTGGTCGCCGCTTTCGCTGGCGCGCGGCCGCCCGGCGGGTTATAGCCGAACCGCGTCGCGCCGAAAGCGCCCGCATCACTATTCCTCATGGAGACCTTTCGGGAAAGCCCTATAATGTCCGAAGAATTCTACCGCATGAAGCGCCTGCCGCCCTATGTCATCGCCGAAGTCAATGCGATGCGGGCCGCCGCGCGAGCCGCGGGCGAGGACATTATCGACCTGGGCATGGGCAATCCCGACCTGCCG
Source organism: Sphingobium sp. (assembly GCA_035278405.1). Taxonomy (GTDB): domain Bacteria; phylum Pseudomonadota; class Alphaproteobacteria; order Sphingomonadales; family Sphingomonadaceae; genus Sphingobium. Next base: position 3,479 of record DATEJA010000222.1, read on the forward strand.
CCACCCGACCATGTCATCGCCAAGCTGTGCGAAGTCGCGCAAAAGCCGAGTGCGCATGGCTATTCCCAGTCGATGGGAATCCCTGGACTGCGCCGGGCACAGGCGAACTATTACGGCCGTCGCTTCGGCGTCGACCTCGACCCGGAAACCGAAGTCGTCGTGACCATGGGGTCGAAGGAAGGTCTGGCCAGCCTCGCCACCGCGATCACCGCGCCGGGCGATGTCGTGCTGGCGCCCAACCCCAGCTACCCGATCCACATGTTCGGCTTCATCATCGCGGGCGCGACCATCCGGTCGGTGCCGACGACACCCGACGAACATTATTGGAAGTCGCTGGAACGGGCGATGGCCTTCACCGTGCCGCGCCCGTCGATCCTGGTGGTCGGCTATCCCAGCAACCCGACGGCCGAAACGGTCGACCTCGCCTTCTACGAGCGGCTGGTCGCCTGGGCGAAGGAGAACAAGGTCTGGGTCCTTTCCGACCTTGCCTATTCCGAACTTTATTATGACGGCAATCCCACGCCTTCGATCCTCCAGGTGCCGGGCGCCAAGGATGTCGCGGTGGAGTTCACCTCGCTTTCCAAGACCTATTCGATGGCCGGCTGGCGCATCGGCTTCGCCGTCGGCAACCAGCAGTTGATCACGGCGCTGAAGCGCGTCAAATCCTATCTCGACTATGGCGCCTTCACGCCGATCCAGGCGGCGGCCTGCGCCGCGCTCAACGGG
>DATEJA010000223.1:0-7520 GCA_035278405.1 Sphingobium sp.
CATGCCGCGATAGCCGATCACTTCGATCTCGCCGCCGCTCATGCCGGGAGTGGGGAAGGGATCGGCCACCGTGCCGCGCTGCTTGGGCGCGATCAGCATGGAGAGGCCGCTGTAATTTTTCGTCTCGGCATTGGTGCGGACCAGCAGGGTCATCACATCGGCGCGGGCGGCGTGGGTGATCCAGCTCTTGTTGCCGTTGATCCGATATTCGCCGTCGGCCAGCGTGGCGCGGGTACGGAGCGAGCCGAGGTCGGAGCCGGTATCCGGTTCGGTAAAGACGGCGGTGGGCAGGATCGAGGCATTGGCGATCTGGGGGAGCCAATGAGCTTTCTGCTCGTCCGTGCCGCCGGTCAGGATCAGTTCCGCTGCAATCTCGGACCGGGTGGCGAGCGATCCCACGCCGATCCAGCCGCGCGACAATTCCTATGACACGACACACATGGCGGTCTTGCCCATGCCCAGGCCGCCATATTCTTCGGGGATGGTCATGCCGAACACGCCCATCTCGCCCAGTTCTTCGACCAGAGGCAGGGGGATCAGCTCGTCCTTGAGGTGCCATTCATGGGCGAAAGGCGCGACCTTCTCGTTTGAGAGCGCGAAGAACTGCTCGCGCACCATGTCGAACATGTCGTCCAGACCGCAATTTTCCAGCGTCGCATGGCCGCGCTGGGCGACGAGGTGGCGGGCGATGGCGGTCTTGACCGCTTGCCCGCCGCCCTGGCGGACCAGGGTGCGGAAGGGGGGCGCATCGAGAGCGGAGAGATCGTCCGTCAGGTCCATGGCGCGGATCACCTCGCCCTGGTTCATGGGGATGCCGCCCAGCATCTGCGCGCCATATTCGGCAAAAAGCAATTGGGCGAGCAGCGCCTCGATTTCTCCGAATGCGCCGTCCGCGGCGAGATTTGCCGCCCAATTGGCGACCTCCCGCATCATTTCGGCATAGGAGGCGAACCAGCCGAAGCCATGCACGGCATGCTGCTCGACATCCGCCAGCACGCGGTCGACCTTGCCGGACTCATTGGTGATGCGCGTCTTTACCTGCGGCTGGGCGGCGGCGACGAAGGCCTGGGCCGCGTCGGCCGCGCCGGAGAGCAGGGCGGGGAGGTCGGGCAGCACCAGCACGCTCTTTTCCAATTGCACTGTCGCGCTCATCCCTCGCCAGCCTGTTTCTTGTTGGCCGCCGCCATCGCCTTGGCATCGATATTGCCGACCAGATTGCCGGTCATGAGCTGGTTATGCGCATGGGCGAGGTGGTGCATGTGGAACACGCCGTCCATCGCCTGCCGCTTGCCGCGCAGATCTTCCACGAAATTGAACGCTTGCTTGGTGAGCGCCAGCCCGAAGCGGTCATGCTGGGCGATCTCGGCGGCGATCTTCGCCACTTCCTCGCGCAATGTTTCGCGAGGGAAAATCTCGTTCACCATGCCGAACTGATAGGCGCGCTGGGCGGGCATCCTCCGCCCGAGCAACAGCAGTTCGCGGGCGACACGCGGCGGCAGTTCGAAGGCGTGGGCGAAATATTCGACCCCCGGCTGGGCCATGCGCTGCACCGGGTCCTGGAAGAAGGCATCCTCCGACGCGACGATCAGGTCGCACACCCAGGCCAGCATCAGCCCGCCCGCGATGCAAGCGCCCTGCACCATGGCGATCATCGGCTTCGGGATTTCCTGCCAGCGCCGGCAGAGACCCAGATAGCCGTCCTGCTCCAGTACATATTGCCGCTCGGCGCCTCCCTTGTTGAGGTGATCCCACCACATGGTCGTGCGGAATCGGGGCATGTGGCTGTCCTTCTCCGGCGTGCCGATATCGTGGCCGGCGGAAAAATGCTTGCCCTCGCCGCCCAGCACGATGACCTTGACGTCATCATCCTCGACCGCGCGCTTGAAGGCGTCGTCCAGTTGCCCCAACAGCCGGTAATTCTGCGCATTGCTGTATTGCGGGCGATTGAGCATCACCCAGGCGACGCCGTCCTCGACCCTGTAGGTTACATATTCGGGCTGCACTTCCTCGGACATCGTCGCTCTCCCTCAGCGCGGCGGCATGCGCAGGCCGCCGTCCAGCCGCACATATTCGCCGTTGCAATAGTCATTCTCGATCATCGCCAGCGCCATGGCGGCAAACTCAGTCGGACGCCCGAAGCGCTTGGGGAAGGGCACCGTCGCGGCCAGCGCATCGCGCACCTTGTCGCTCGCCCGCGCCATCAGCGGCGTGTCGAAAATGCCGGGCAGGATCGCGTTGACGCGGATGCCTTCGCCCATCAGGTCGCGCGCCATGGGCAGCGTCAGGCTGACGATGCCGCCTTTGGATGCGCTATAGGCCGCCTGGCCGATCTGCCCGTCGATCGCCGCCGCGCTCGACGTGTTGATGATGACCCCGCGCGCGCCGTCCTCCAATGGATCGAGCGTCAGCATCCCCGCCGCAGACTTGGCGCAGCAGCGGAAGGTGCCGATCAGGTTGATCTGGATGATCCGTTCGAACTGGTCGGTGGGGAAAGCCTTGATCGCGCCGGTCTCGCGGTCGCGGGCGGCGGTCTTGATGACATTGCCAGTGCCCGCGCAGTTGACGATAATCCGTTCCTGCCCATGGGCCGCGCGCGCCTTTTCAAACCCCGCGTCGACCGAGGCTTCGTTGGTCACGTCGACCTTGCAGAAGGTTCCGCCGATGTCGGCCGCAACGCGGCTGCCCGTTTCCTCGTTGAAGTCGAACAGGGCGACCTTCACCCCTTGCGCGGCGAGCGCGCGGGCGGTGGCTTCGCCCAGGCCCGACGCGCCGCCGGTGACGATGGCGGCCACGCTGGTATCGAGTTTCATCGGATCATTTCCTCTCCTGGGACGGGCGCTGGGCGATCGCGCCCTCGGCGGCCAGCGCGTCGAGCGCGGCATCGTCGAGACCGAGCCACTGACCCAATATCTCGCGGCTATGTTCGCCCACGCGCGGCGGGCAGTAGCGATAGTCGGTGGGCGTCGCCGACAGCTTGGCCGGATAGGCGACGGTCGGGATTTCCACGCCATCGTCGGCCCGGCGAAAGCGGTGGACGGTCTGGCGCGCTTCAACGAACGGGTCCTCGAACACATCCTTGATCGTGTTCACCGGGCCTGCTGGTATGCCCTTGGCAATGAAGCGTTCCATCAGCTCGTCGCGCTTGAACGGGCGCACGAGTTCCTGCACCTTCGCCTCGATCGCGTCGCGGTTGACCAGGCGCTGGGCGGGCGTCGCGAAGCGCGGATCGGTGCCCAGTTCAGGATGCCCCATCTCTTCGCACAGGGCGCGATATTGGCGGTCATTGCCGATGGCGATGATCATGACGCCGTCGGCCACCTCGAACGTCTTGTACGGCACGACGGTCGGGTGGCGATTGCCGAGGCGTCCGGGCGTCTTGCCGCTGACCAGATAATTCATCCCCTGGTTCGCCAGCATGGCGATCTGCGTGTCGAGCAACGACACGTCGATCTGCTGGCCTTCGCCGGTGCGCTCGGCATGGCGCAGCGCGACCAGGATGGACACGGTCGCGAACATGCCGGTGGACAGGTCGGCCATGGCGACGCCCGCGCGCAGCGGGCCGCCGTCTTCCTCGCCGGTGACGCTCATGAAGCCGCCCATGCCCTGCGCGACGAAATCATAGCCACCCCGGTCGGCATAGGGGCCGGTCTGGCCAAAGCCGGTGATCGAACAATAGACGAGGCGCGGGTTGATCGCGCGCAGGCTTTCATAGTCCAGCCCATATTTCTTGAGGCCGCCGACCTTGAAATTCTCGACGACGATGTCCGCTTCCGCCGCCAGCCTGCGGATCAGGTCCGCGCCCTGCGGACTGGCCAGGTTGATCGCGGCCGACCGCTTGTTGCGGTTGGCCGACAGATAATAGGCGCTGGTGCCGATCTCCGCCTCGCCATCCGCGCCGGTCAGGTAGGGCGGGCCCCAGGCGCGGGTGTCGTCGCCATGGCCGGGCAGTTCGATCTTGATCACGTCGGCGCCGAAATCCGCCAGGATCTGCGTCGACCAGGGGCCGGCCAGCACCCGGGACAGGTCCATCACCTTGATCCCTTCCAGAGCGCGCACCGTCATGCGCGGGCTCCGTGGCTCTTCGTCATCTCATGGGAAAATTGCATCCGCTCCTGCCCCTGCATATCTGCTGCATCGGTAGAGTCCACAGATAGCGGGGCAAGGCGGCCAGTGCAATGATTATTGCACTATAGGATAGTTTTCATCTCATTTCTTGTTGGCGCTGGCCAGATAGGCGATGACATTGGCGCGATCGGCCGCATTGGGCAGGCCGACGAAGATCATCTTCGTCCCCGGCACCTTCGCCGCCGGCTTGGTCAGGAACGCGTCGAGCGACTTGGCGTCCCAGCGGATCTTGGCATTTTTCATCGCCGGCGAATAGGCAAAGCCCGGCGCGGTGCCCGACGTGCGCCCGACGACTCCCGCCAGCGAAGGCCCCATCCGATTGACCCCGGGATCGACCGAATGGCAGGCCACGCAACGAACGAACGTCGTCTTCCCCTTGGCCGCATCGCCCGCCTGGGCGAGCGCGGGCGACGCGATCAGCATGGCGGCGGCCGCGACAGCAATTCTTGCACGCATCTTTTGTCCTCTTCCCTTCTTTATCGGCTGGAATCTATACCAAGGTGCAACAATAAGCCAATAGCAGTCCGATTCTGAACAGCGATTGAAGCGGGTGGGAGAGCAGCCATGACGAAAGAGATGCACGATGGCGGCCGGCCGCTCGGCATGACGGGGTTGCTGCTCGTCCTGCTCGTCAACATCATGTTCGCGCTCAATGTCATCGCGATGAAGGTGGTGGTCGACGTCACCGCGCCGCTGCTGTCGGTGGCGCTGCGCATGGGCACGGTCTTCCTGCTGTGCGCCCCCGCGCTGCGGCCGTTGCCGGGCCGCACCGGCTGGCTCGCGCTCTATGGTTTCCTCAATGGCGGGCTGTTCCTGCTGCTGCTGAACCTCGCCCTGTCCATGGCGACCAATGTCGGCGCGCTGGCGATCGCCGGGCAGCTCAGCGTCCCCTTCTCGCTGCTGCTGGGCGCGCTCCTGCTCGGGGAAAGGCTCAACCGCCGCAAGATCGTCGGCGTCCTGCTCGCCTTCGCCGGAGTCGCCGCGCTGGTCGCCGACCCGCATATCTTCGGCGAGGCGCCGGCCGTGCTCGTCATGGCGAGCGCGGCGATGATCTGGGGCGGCGCCACGCTGGTCCAGCGCAAGCTGGTCGGCGTCAGCGTGATGAACGGCCAGGCGTGGAACGGCCTCATGGGCGTCGCGACGCTGGCGCCCTTCGCGCTCCTGTTCGAACGCTCGGCGCTCGCCGGGCTGCCCCATGTCGGCTGGGTGCCGATCGCCTGGTTCGCCTTCAGTTGCCTCGGCTCGACGATCATCGGGCAGGGGATGCTCGCCTGGCTGCTGCAACGCTATCCGATCTCCACCGTCATGCCGTTCATGCTGGCCGCGCCGGTCATGTCGACGATCTTCGCCTCGCTCTATTTCGGCACGCCGATCACGGCGGTGATGATCGGCGGCGGCACACTGGCGCTGGCCGGTGTCGCGATCATCGCTCTGTCGCCGGATCGCAAGCGCGCCTAAGCCCGCTCGAATACCGCCGCCAGCCCCTGGCCGCCGCCGATGCACATCGTCTCCAGCCCATAGCGCCCCTCGCGCCGCCCCAGTTCGCGCAGCAGATTGGCCAGGATGCGCCCGCCCGTCGCGCCGATCGGATGGCCGAGCGAAATGCCCGACCCATTGACGTTCAGCCGATCCCGGTCATCCCAGCCCCACCCCTTGAGGCAAGCCAGCACCTGCGGCGCGAACGCCTCGTTCAGTTCGACCAGGTCGATATCATCCCAGCCCAGCCCCGTCCGCGCGAACAGCCGCTCGACCGCCGGCACCGGCCCGATCCCCATGCGCGAGGGATCGCATCCCGCCGCCGCCCAGCTGTGGAGATAGCCCATCGGCTCCAGCCCCAGTTCGGCCAGCCTGTCCTCCGCCACCACCAGGCAGGCGGCCGCCGCATCATTCTGCTGGCTCGCATTGCCCGCCGTGACGACGCCATCCTTCTCGATCGGCTTCAGCAGGCCAAGCGATTCCGGCGTCGCATCAGCGCGAATACCCTCGTCCATCGCGAACATCACAGGCTCGCCCTTGCGCTGGGGCACCGGCACCGGCACCAACTCGTCGTCGAACTTGCCTGCGGCCCAGGCGGCGGCGGCGCGCTGATGGCTCATTGTCGCATATTCGTCGCACGCCTCGCGCGAGATGTCATAGTCCCGGGCGAGATTGTTCGCCGTCTCGATCATCCCGCTGATGATGCCGTAGCGCGCGATCGGCTGCGACATCACCCGCCCGCGCGTTAGTCGGTCGTGGAACTGCGTCGATCCCGACCGCGCGCCCCAGCGATGGTCGATCGAATAATATTCGACATTCGACATGCTCTCCACGCCGCCTGCGATCACCACATCGGCCGCGCCCGTCTGGATGCGCATCGCGGCATCGATCACCGCCTGCAATCCCGACCCGCAACGCCGGTCGAGCTGCACGCCCGGGATCGATTCCGGCAGCCCCGCCGCCAGCGCCGACCAGCGCCCGATGCAGGGCGCCTCGCCATTGCCATAGCCCTGGGAAAAGACGACATCGTCGATCCGCTCGGGGTCGATCTTTGTCCGCTCCACCAGCGCCTTGATGATGATCGCGCCGAGGTCACCGGCGGTCATGGATTTCAAGGAGCCGCCATATTTGCCGACGGCGGTGCGGATGGGGGCGACGATCGCGGCTCTGCGCATGGGACTATCCTTTACAGAAAATCAGATCAAACCATGTCCCGTTCGTGTCGAGCGTAGTCGAGACACCGTCTCGCGACGCTTCTCGACTTCGCTCGAAGCGAACGGGAAGGGGAGGTCCATTTAACCCACCGCCTCCGCCTGCCGGATCATCTGCCGCGCGATGATCGTCTGCTGGATCTGGCTCGTGCCCTCATAAATCCGCAGCAGCCGCACATCGCGATAGAAGCGTTCGACCTTATATTCGGCCATATATCCCGCCCCGCCATAGATCTGCACCGCCTTGTCGGCGATCCGCCCCACGGCTTCCGACGCATGATATTTGAGCGCCGCGCACTCCAGGCTCACCGGCTCGCCTGCGTCAAACTTCGCCGCCACCGACTGCATCAGCGCCTCGGTCGTCAGCATGTCGACCTTCATGTCGGCGAGCATCGCCTGCACCAGCTGGAAATCGGCTATCCGCTGACCGAACTGCTTGCGCTCCAGCGCATAGCCAAGCGCCATGTCGATCAGCCGCTGGCACATGCCGAGCGCCACGGCGGCGATATGGATGCGCCCGCGATCCAGCACCTTCATCGCCGTCTTGAAGCCGCGCCCCGGCACCCCGCCGATGATGTTGGCCGCCGGCACGACGACATCCTCCAGGATGACGTCGGTGGTGACGGCGCCTTTCTGGCCCATCTTCTTGTCCGGCTTGCCCAGCGATATGCCGGGCGTGTCAGCCGGAAGGATGAAGGCGGAAATGCC
>DATEJA010000224.1:0-4620 GCA_035278405.1 Sphingobium sp.
CCGCCTTGTCGGCGACGAGCGCGCGCGCTTCCTCGCGATTGTCCCAGGCGGTGACGCTGGCGCCGCTCGCCACCAGCGCCTCGACCGTGGCAAGCCCCGATCGCGCAAGGCCCAGCACCGCATAACGCTTGCCGGCAAAGACGGAGGAGACAAGACCCATGGCGCTCACCGCAGCTTCAGCGTGGCGAGGCCAGCCAGCGCCAGCACGAAGGAGATGATCCAGAAACGGATCACCACGGTCGGCTCGGCCCAGCCCAATTGCTCGAAATGATGGTGGATCGGCGCCATCTTGAACACGCGTTTGCCGGTCCGCTTGTAGAAGAAGACCTGGATGATGACGCTCATCGCCTCCACCACGAACAGCCCGCCGATCACGCCCAGCACGATCTCATGATGCGCGGTGACGGCGATCACGCCGATCGTGCCACCCAGCGCCAAGCTGCCGGTATCGCCCATGAAGACGGCGGCCGGCGGCGCGTTGAACCACAGGAAGGCCAGCCCCGCGCCGATGATCGCACCGCACAGGATCGTCAGATTGCCCGCCCCCGGCACATGCGGGATACCGAGATAGGAAGCATAGTCGGCGCGCCCGACCAGATAGACGATCGCCATGAAGGCCATGCAGGCGATGATGACCGGCATGGTCGCCAAGCCGTCCAGCCCATCGGTCAGGTTCACCGCATTGCCGAACGCAACGATCACGAAGGCGGCAAAGAGGAAATAGAAAGGCCCAAGTTCGATTGCCGGCCCATTGTAGAAGGGCAGGTAGAGCGCGGTATTGCCATGCTGGTGGACGATCAGCCAGGCGGCGACCCCCGCGATCAGGAATTCGAAGAACAGGCGCATCTTGCCCGACAGCCCCTTGTGGCTGGCCTTCGTCACCTTGTCATAATCGTCGAGGAAGCCGATCGCGCCAAAGCCCAGCGTCACGAACAGACAGGCCCAGACATAGATGGAACTAAGGTCCATCCACAGCAGCACCGATGTCACCATGGACGTCAGGATCATCAGGCCGCCCATGGTCGGCGTGCCGCGCTTGGCGAGGTGGGTCTGGGGCCCGTCGTCGCGGATCGGCTGCCCCTTGCCCTGGCGCACGCGCAACCAGCCGATGAAACGCGGCCCTATCAACAGGCCGATGATCAGGGCGGTGGCGATCGTCGCGCCCGCGCGAAAGCTCAAATAGCGGATGAGGTTGAAGACACCCGCGAAATCCAGGGTCTGGGCCAGCCAGTAGAGCATCAGTTCTTGTTTTCCCCAAGCGCGGCGACCAGGCGCGACAAGCCGATGCCGTTCGACCCCTTGACGAGGATCGCGTCGCCCGCGCGCATTTCCGTCTGGATGAGGCTGGTCGCGGCCGCCGTATCGGGCACATGGGCAAAAGCGACAACACCACTCAACGCGTCTGCAAGTGGTTTCATCTCATCCCCGACCAATATGGCGTAGTCGACTTCGCTGGCGGCGAGCGGCTCGGCCAGCCCGGCGTGCAGTTCGCGGCTGCGATCGCCCAGTTCGCGCATGCCGCCCAGCACCGCGATGCGGCGCGTCGCCTGCTCCTTGCCCAACTGCTTGAGCGTCGCCGCCATGCTCAAGGGATTGGCGTTGTAGCTTTCGTCGATCAGCAGCGCTTCGCCGCCGCCCGCCGTCACCCGGCGGCGCTCGCCCCGGCCCGGCAACCCCGGCATTTCGGCGAGCGCAAGCCCCGCCGCCGCCAGATCGCCGCCCAACGCTTCCACCGCCGCCAGCACGGCGAGTGCATTGGATACCCAATGCTCCCCCGGCGCACCCACGGTGAAGCACAGTTCCGCGCTCGGCAGCGTCGCCGTCACCAGCGTGCCGCCATTGGCCGCCGGCACCATGTCGCGCGCGCGGACGTCCGCTTCGGGATCGAAGCCGAAGGTCAGGATGCGCGCGGCATGCTGCTCCGCCTTCTCGTAAAGGGTCGCGACATGCGGGCTGTCATAGGGGATGATGGCGGTGCCGTCGGGCTCCAGCCCTTCGAAAATCTCGGCCTTGGCCTCGGCGATCTTCTCTTCGGTGCCGAAAAATTCGATATGCGCCGGGGCGATCGCGGTGACGATCGCGACATGGGGGCGCACCTGCCGGGTCAGCGCGGCCAGTTCGCCCGCATGGTTCATGCCCATTTCGAACACGCCATAAGCCGACGCGCGCGGCATCCGCGACAGGCTCAGGGGCACGCCGACATGGTTGTTGTAGCTCTTGACCGAACGATGCACCTCGTCCGGGCAGACGCGGTCGAGCGCCTGGAACAGCGCCTCCTTGGTGCCGGTCTTGCCGACCGATCCGGTGACGCCGACGATTTTCGCCGCCGTGCGCGCGCGGGAGGCCCGGCCCAGCGCTTCCAGCGCGGCGGCGCTGTCCGGGACCAATATGTGCGGCTGCGCGATCGGCTCGCTGACGATCGCGCCGGCCGCGCCCTGGCCGAACGCCTTGTCGACGAAGCGATGACCGTCGGTGCTCTCGCCCTTCATCGCGACGAACAGGTCGCCGTCCGTCACCTCGCGGCTGTCAAAGGCCACGCCCGAAACGGCGAAGGGCGCCGAAGCGACGCCCCCTGTGGCCTGCGCGATTTCCTCGGACGTCCAAAGCTCGCTCACCCAGCGCACTCCCGGGCCACGGTGACATCATCGAAGGGCAGGACTCGGTCTCCGATGATCTGTCCCTGTTCATGCCCCTTGCCCGCAAGCAGCACGATATCATCCGCGCCCGCTTGTGCAATGGCCGCCGCGATCGCCGCGCGGCGTCCGCCGATTTCCTCGGCCCCCGGCGCGCCGGCCATGATGGCGGCGCGGATGTGCGAAGGGTCCTCGGACCGGGGATTATCATCGGTGACGATGACATGGTCGGACAGTTCCACCGCGACCTTGCCCATTTGCGGCCGCTTGCCCGCGTCGCGATCCCCGCCGGCGCCGAACAGGGTGATCAGCTTGCCGCGCGTATGCGGCCGCAGCGCCTCGATCGCGGCACGCAGGCCGTCGGGCGTATGCGCATAATCGACATAGACCGGCGCGCCCGCCCGGGTGATGACGGCACGCTCCAACCGCCCGCGCACCGGCTGCACCCGGCCGAGCAGTTCCAGCACCTTGGCCACATCCTCGCCGCCCGCGATGACGAGGCCGGCGGCGGTCAGCGCGTTGGCCGCCTGATAGGCGCCGATCAGCGGCAGGTTGACCTTGTAGCTCTTTCCGTCCGCCTCGACTTCCATCGTCTGGCCCAACTGGGTCGGGGTGCGGTTGGCAAGACGCAATGCCTGCCCCTGCACCCCGACGCTCAGCACACGAAGCCCCCGCTTCGTAGCCCGCTGGATAACCTTGTCGGACCATTCATCATCGGCCCAGATGACCGCCGTCCCGTCAGCCGCGACGACCTCGTCGAACAAGCGCATCTTGGCTTCGAAATAGCTGTCCATGTCGCCATGATAGTCGAGATGATCGCGCGACAGGTTGGTGAAGGCGGCGGCCGACACCGGCAGCCCCTCGGTGCGATATTGGGCCAGGCCATGGCTCGACGCCTCGAACGCGGCATGGGTGATGCCCTCGCGCTTCAGCCCCGCCATGTTGGACAGGAAAGTGACGATGTCGGGCGTGGTGAGGCCGGTCGACACCTGATCGACCGAAGTGGTGACGCCCAGCGTCCCGATCGAGGCGGAATGATGCCCCAGCATCCGCCACAGCTGGCGGGCCAGCTCAACCGTGCTGGTCTTGCCATTGGTGCCCGTGACCGCGACGGTCACGTCCGGGAAGGGCGCGAAATAGCGCGCGGCGAGCAGCGCGAACAGGCGGCGCGGATTGTCATGGGCGATGTGGATCGCGCCCTCGACCTTGGCTTCAGGCCGCGCGACCACGGCGATCGCGCCGGCGCGCACCGCGTCGGCGATGAAATCCTCGCCATTCACGCGCATGCCCTGGAAGGCGCCGAAGACCGTGCCCGGCGCGACCTTCCGGTTATCGATCGCGAAGCCCGACACCAGCGCGTCCAGGGGCGCACCCGTGTCGAGCTTCGCATCCAGCCCCTCGATCAGCGACCCGAGGCGCATTATTCCTTCTCCCCATCACCATGGAGCAGCGGCATGAGATCGGAGATGTCGACATCGCGCCGCTCGTCGGGCAGCACGCCCACCATCGGGCCGATCCGCTCGACCACGCGCTTCACCACCGGCGCGGCGGTCCAGGCGGCCGTGCGCAGGCCATATTGGCCCGTCGCCTCGTCCATGGTGACGAGGACCACGTAGCGCGGATTGTCCATCGGGAAGGCAGAAGCGAAAGTCGTCACCAGCGAAGTCTTGTTATACCGGCCCTCTTCGGCCTTTTCGGCCGATCCAGTCTTGCCGCCCACGCGGTAGCCCTTGGCGTCGGCGCTGCGACCTGTACCCGCCGCGACGATCATGCGCAACAGCTGCCGCATCCGCGCGCTGGTCGCCGCCGAGAAGACACGGCGTCCCTGCGGCACCTCTTCCGGCTTCAATTTGCGCAGCGTGGCGGGCCGCCACATGCCGCCATTGACCAGCGCCGCATAAGCCGAAGCGAGGTGCAAAGGCGTCACGGCGATGCCATGGCCATAGGAAACCGTCATGGTGGTGATGCGGCCCCAGTTCACCGGCCA
>DATEJA010000225.1:0-3872 GCA_035278405.1 Sphingobium sp.
GCTTTCTGTTGCACTGTCCCTTGGATCACTCCAGCCGGCCGTTAGCCGGCACCGTCATTTCGTGGAGCCCGGACTTTCCTCGCCGTGGAAGTTACCCGCCACGCCGCGGCCGCCCGGCCCTCTGGCAGAGGCGCCTATACAGGACGGCGAACCTTTAGTCATCCCCTCGCGGCTTGGGCAGCAACAGGGCGAGCAGGATGGCGCGACATTCGCCATCGATGATGCCGTCGATCAGTTCGGGCCGGAACCGCCGCTGGAACGCGACGACGGCCGCTTGCGGCTCGGCAATGTCATAGCCGAAACGCTCCAGCGCCAGCATGAAGGCGCTGTCGCTCCACAACGGGTCCATGAGATTCTTCGTCGGACGCGGCAGGGCGAGCCGCAGCCGCGCCAGCTGTCCCCACGGAAACAGTTCGCCTGGATCCTGCTTGCGCGCGGGCGCCACATCGCTGTGCCCGACGATATTGCCGCGCGTGATGCCATGGCGTTTCACGATGTCGTGCATCAGCGGGATCAGTGCGCCCATCTGCGCGTCGGGGAAGGGCCTGTAGCCCCATTCATGCCCCGGATTGACGATCTCTATGCCGATGCTGGCCGAATTGATGTCATCGATGCCGCGCCAGTGCGACCGGCCGGCGTGCCAGGCGCGCTTGGCTTCATCCACCATGCGCACGATCTGCCCGTCCTCGCCGACGACATAATGGGCCGATACCTTCGATTCGGGGCTGGCGAGCCAATGGATCGCGCTCGGTGCGTCCGGCATGCCGGTATAATGGAGCACGAGCATGGAGACGGGCATCTTGCGTTCGTCGAAATTGGGCGACGGCGTATCGATCATCGGAATGTCGGTCATCGCGAACAGCCAGCCATCACCCTTATGCCTCGCCCACCGCCTGACGCGGCGATACGGCAACATGCCGGCAGAGAATGGCCGAGAGCGGCGCTGTGATCAAGCGCGCCGCGCTGCGCCCGTCACATCGCGCGGCGGATCGGCTCGCGCTCGCCCGCCGCGCCGCCCGAGCGCCGGCCATAGCCGCCCCGGAATTCGGGGTGCGGCACGAAATCGTCGCTATGCCCGATCACCGTCTCGCCCGCGCCCAGCAGCAGCACGGACCCTTCATGGCTATGGCGCGACAGCAGGCGGAACACGCTCTGCCGCCGTTCCTGCGTGAAATAGAGTAGCACGTTGCGGCACAGCAGCAGGTCATATTCGCCCGACGGCGCGCGCGGGTCGAACAGATTGTCGGTGCGGAAATCGATCATCCGGCGCAGTTCGGGGCTGGCATGCCATTCCTCGCCCACGGGCTCGAACCATTTGATGAGGTCGCCCACGGCCAGGCCCCTCTGCACGTCCATCTGGGAAAAGACGCCCGATCGCGCCTGCTCGATCGCGGCGGTCGAAATGTCCGTCGCCAGGAATTCGATCCGCCAGCCGCGCCAGCGGGCCATGTCGTTGCGCAGCTGGACCGCGATCGAATAGGCTTCCTGGCCCGTCGAGCAGCCCGCGCTCCAGATGCGCAGCACCCGGTCCCGCCGGGGCGCCGCATGGAAGGAGGGCAGGATCTGGCGGTGGAGCATGTCGAAGATCTGAAGGTCGCGGAAGAAGCTGCTCTCATTGTTAAGCAGCGCATTGACCACCGCATTTTCCAGGCCCGGGTCGCATTTCCTCAGCAGCCGCGCCGCCAGATCGTCCATGTCAGCAAGGTCATGCGCCCGCATCACCGGCTTCAACGCGGTTTCCATGCGCCAGGACCGGCTTTCGGACAGGATCTGCCCGGTGCGCGCCTCCAGCAGGGCGGAAAAGACGCGGGCAGCGCCGCGCGACGATGGTTCGATCGAAGGGATCAATGCGTCAACCTCTGCTCTTTCCGCGCCGCGCGACAAATTCCATGATATCATAGGGTTCCAGCAGGGCGCAGCTCAGCCCCGCGCTCGCCACGGATCCAGGCATGCCCCAGACCACGCTGCTCGCTTCATTCTGCGCCACGATCCAGCCGCCGCCGGCCACGATGTCGCGCGCGCCCACGGTGCCGTCGCGGCCCATGCCGGTCAGCACGATGCCGGCTGCGCCATCGCCAAAGGCTTCGGCCATGCTCGCGAACATCGGGTCGACGCCGGGCAGGTTGCCCGCCGGCGTGCGCTGCGGGTCCAGCATGATCGTCACCCGGCCATAAAGGCCCCGGCGCACCAGCAGATTGGCATCGCCCGGCGCCACATAGACGGTATCGGGCGCCAGTATGTCGCCCTTTTCGGCTACCTTGACCCGCAGTCTGGTCATGCGGGCAAGCTGCTGGACGAAATAGGATGTGAAGCTGGCCGGCAGATGCTGCGTCAGCAGGATCGGCACGCCCAGCGGTTCGGACATGCCGGCGAAAAGCTGCCCCAGCGCGTGGATGCCGCCAGTCGATGCGCCAACGCCCAGGCAGGCAAGCGGCGCGCGCGGCCGGTCGGCGGCGACCGAAATCGCCGGCCCCACCTCGTCCGCGCCTTGCGCGCCGAACAGGCGTGACAGGCGGTCGATCAGCGATCGGGGGAACTGTTCGCCGAAGCTGCCGCTGCCCGGCTTGGCCAGGATGTCGCTCGCGCCCAGCGCCAGCGCCTCCACGGCGGCCGCGCTCCCTTCCCCGCAATTGCCCGACAGGATGACGACCTTGCCACGGGGATTGGCGCGCAGCAGCGCCGGCAGCGCGACAAGGCCGCTCTGCCCCGGCAGCTCGATGTCCAGCAGCACCAGGTCGACCTCATGATCGGACAGATAGCCCAACGCATGTTCGGCGCTGTTGGTCTTGTGGACGACGGTAAAGCCGGGGTCGGCGTTCAGGATCCGCCCGATGACCGTGCGCACGACGACCGAATCGTCGACGACCATCACGCGGACCGTCGCGGGTCCGTCATCATGGTCGAAGGTCGGCGAAACCAGGGTCATCGACAGGCTTTCGGGTGGGGTGGAGAAAGGGCGCGAGCCGCCAGGAAGGTCAGATGACGCCGACGATCGCCAGCTTGCTTTCCAGCGTTTCGCGGTCGAACGGCTTCATCACATATTCGTCGGCGCCTGCATCGACCGCCGCCTTGATGTGGCTGATGCCGTTTTCGGTGGTGCAGAAGATGATCTTGGGACGCGCGGCGACCTTGGCCGTCGCGAGCGCCTGGAGGAATTCCATCCCGCTCATCACCGGCATGTTCCAGTCGAGCAGGACGACGTCGGGCGCCGATGCCTCGCACTGGGTCAGCGCGTCCTGGCCATCGACCGCTTCGCTCACCGAAAGATCGAGCGATTCCAGTATATGCCGCGCAACTTTGCGAATGACTTTGGAATCATCAACTACCAGGCAGTTTTTCATGAGGCGTCCCTTGTGAATTTGCGTCCCGTCGAACAGTCTTAGCGAACAAAGCCGATCAATTGGTAAACAGCCGACAGAACTAGGCGGCCTGGGCGAGCGACCCGATTTCGACGAAACTGGCGAGCGAGACGAGCAGATAGGGCAGGCCGTTCTGTTCCACGATGCCGCGCGCATAGGGCGCCCAGGCCTGGTCCAGCTGGCCGCGCAGCGGAAGCTCGCCTTCGGGCAGCTGGCAGATGTCGTGGACCGCGTCGACCATCAGGCCGTAGCTGTGGCCGCTGATGTCGGCGATGATGGCATAGCCGCGCTCGGCGGCGGGCGTCGGCATGCGGCGGATCAGCGCCGGCACGTCGATGATGGTCAGGACACGGCTGCGCAGCGCGGAAAGGCCGGCCACATGCGGCGCCATGCCCGGCACCGGCGAAATGTCGGCAAGTTTCACCACCGCCTCGACTTCCTGGGTGGCGACGGCGACCCGCGTGCCGGCAAGCGTCGCCAGAAGATAGAGCTGGTCCATGGGCTGTCTCCTTA
>DATEJA010000226.1:0-17178 GCA_035278405.1 Sphingobium sp.
CGCTGCAAAAGGCGGCGGGCAGGCGCCCCGTGCCGGAAAGCTTCACCCATGGCACCAGCGAACAGCGCATGACCTGGCTGCGCAAGGGGCTGACGAGCGGCGATCCCGCGCAATGCGACACTTTCGCGGCGCGCTGAGGCAAGACTTCGCGCGGGATTAGGCCCTCAGCCTCCCAATGGCCTACCCCATCTGAGTTGGGGACCCCAACGGCTCCCACCTCGATAAATCGTTCCCCAGCGAAGGCCGGGGCCCGGTCGACCCTAGCCGCTGATCCCCGGCCGTCGCCGGGGCACTCGCTCTCCAACCCGGGGAAGCCGGCCCTAGTCGGAAACCCTCTCCACTTGTCCCTCCCCACCTTCCCCCTCGGGGGAAGCGGCAGGCGCAGGTGCGCCGCCCGGTAAGCCGCTGCCGGGCGCGAGCATCGGCTGGCCGGCACCCGGCATCGGCTGCCCGAACGAAGCAGGATCGGGCATCGGCGCGGCCGGCATCGGCGCCGGCGCGGCGACTGGAACGGGCTGCGTCACCGTCATCGCAGGCTGGACCACGGCCGGCGCCGCGGGCGCCACTGGCGCCGGCTGCTGCGGCACGACATTCTGCGCCACCAGCACAATTATCGGCGCCGCGACCAGCGTGAGAGCGGCAAAAGCCTTGTACATCATCGGCATGCATCCTGAAAATCGATGCATGACCATAGCGGAAGCGGGTAAATAAAATGCTGCCCGGCAGCGGAACTGCGGCTTACTGGCGATCCAGCTTGTCCAGCAATTCCATCATGTCGTCGGGCAGGCAATCGCGGCGCGCGCGGAAGGTGGAACGCAACGCATTGCCCACGCCTTCATAGGGCTGCGGCAGGCCCACCGTCAGGACATGACGATGGGCCCCATCGCGCCCTTCGGCCATCCGGCTGCCGGTTTTGCGATGCATTTCCATGACCGTACAACCTCCGGAGGGCCGAAAAGTTTCTGGCCTTCCGCGCGCGTCGGGGCGATATCGCAGGAAATGGATGGGAGAGTGATAAGTGACGGATTGGAATGTGGTCGCGACGCGGATGCGAGCCCATTCGCCCTTTCTCGCGCGGCAGCTGGATCGTTTTCCGGCTGTTGCCGACCTGCTTTCGGCGGGGGAGATCGACGCGGCGCTGGCGGCCGCGCATGCCGTGGCCGATCCGGACGACGGCATCGCCCGGTCGCTGCGGCGGCGCAAGGGCGCGCTGGCGCTGGTGACGGCGGCGGCGGACCTGTCGGGCAGCTGGGACCTGGACCGCGTCACCCGCACCCTCTCCGACTTTGCCGACCAGGCGCTGGAGGAGGCGCTCGCCGCCGCCTTCGCCGAACGCTATCCCGATGCCGACCGCCAAGGCTTCGTCGTGCTCGCGCTGGGCAAGCATGGCAGCCGGGAACTCAATTATTCTTCCGACATCGACCCCATTCTCCTCTACGACCCACAGCGCCTGCCCCATGGCGAGCGCGAGGACCCCGCCGACGCGGCCGTGCGGATCGGCCGGCGGGTCAGCGAACTGCTGAACGCGCGCGACGGCGATGGCTATGTCTTCCGCGTCGACCTGCGGCTGCGGCCTTCGCCCGAAGCGACGCCCATCGCCCTGCCGGTGGAAGCGGCGATCGGCTATTATGAGACGATGGCGCTCGGCTGGGAGCAGGCCGCCTTCATTCGTGCGCGCCCGGCGGCCGGCGACCTGGCGCTCGGCGACTATTTCATGCAGCAGATCCGCCCCTTCGTCTGGCGGCGCAGCCTCGATTTCGGCGCGATCGACGCGATCACCGACATCTCGCGCCGCATCCGCGACCATTATGCGCAGGGTCAGGCCTTTGGGCCCGGCTATGACCTGAAGCGCGGCCGGGGCGGCATCCGCGAGGTCGAATTCTTCGCTCAGGTGCATCAGCTGATCCATGGCGGCCGCGACCCCGCGCTGCGATCGGGCAACACGCGCGAGGCGCTGCGCGCGCTGGCGGGCGCCGGTGTGTTCGACGCCGACGTCGCTGCCAGGCTGGACGAGGCCTATATCCTCTTCCGCACGATCGAACATCGGCTGCAGATGGTGGAGGATCGCCAGACCCACGAACTGCCCAAATCGGCCGAGGCCATGGACAATGTCGCCCGGCTGCATGGGCTGGAGGACGGCACCGCGCTGCTCGACCTGTTGCGGCCGCAGGTCGAATGGGTGGGTCGCAATTATGACCAGCTGACCCCGGCGGAAAAGGAAGAATCGCTCTCCCATGACGAGGAGAAGCTGGCCAAGCAGCTCGCCGCCATGGGCTTTGCCGATCCCGAAACCCCCGTCGCGCGCATCGCCCGCTGGCGCGCCGGCACGATCCGCGCGCTGCGCAGCGCGCCCTCGCGCGAGGCGCTGGAGGAACTGCTGCCCGGCCTGATGCGCACCCTCGCCCGCGCGCCTGATCCGGGCCGGGCGCTCAACCGCCTCGACGACCTGATCGCCCGGCTGCCGAGCGCCATCAACTTCTTCAAGCTGCTCGCCGCGCGACCGGGCCTCTCGGAACTCATGGTGGAACTGCTCAGCCACGCACCGACGCTCGCCGACGCGCTGGGACGGCGGGCGGAGCTGCTCGACGGCCTCATCGACACCTCCGCCTTCGACCCCCCGCCCTCCGTGGACGTGCTCGCGCGGCAGTTCGCGCAGCTGGAAGCGGGCGAGGATTATCAGGCCCTGCTCGACCGCGTGCGCCAGCGGGTCAACGACCGCCGCTTCGCGCTCGGCGCGCAGATCATTCGCGGCGGCGATCCGCTGGAGGCCGGGCGCGGCTATGCCCGCGTCGCCGAAGCCGCGATCGAGGCGCTGACCCAGGCGACCATCGCGCAGTTCGAAGCCGCGCACGGCCGCGTGCCGGGCGGCGAGATGGTGATCCTCGCGCTCGGGCGGCTGGGCGGCGGCGTCCTGACCCACGCTTCCGACCTCGACCTCGTCTATCTCTTCACCGGCGATTTCCTGACCGAATCCGACGGCCCCCGGCCGCTCGGCGCCACCCAATATTTCAATCGCCTCGGCCAGCGCATCACCAACGCCCTGTCCGTCCAGACCGCCGCCGGCCCGCTCTACGAGGTCGACACCCGCCTCCGTCCTTCCGGCGCCCAGGGGCTGCTCGCCGTCAGCCTCGACAGCTTCGCCAAATATCAGCGCGAGGAGGCCTGGACCTGGGAGCATCTCGCCCTCACCCGCGCCCGTCCGGTCTTCGGCTCGCCCGCCGCGCGCGCCGCGCTCTCCGCCATCCTCACCCAAACGCTGGAGCGCCCGCGCGACTTCGACGAACTGGCCGCCCAGGCGGTGAAGATGCGCGGCGACATCGCCCGCCACAAGCCGCCCGCCAGCGAACTGGACGTGAAACTCGTCCCCGGCGGCCTCGTCGACCTCGAATTCCTCATCCACGTCACCCAGTTCCGCCACAATATGGCGTTCGACCCGGACCTGCGCGCGGCGCTGGAACAGCTGGTCGCGGCCGGCCATCTGCCGCCCGAACTGATCCCCGCCCATGACCTCATCACCCGTTTCCTGATCGTCTCGCGCCTGGTCTCGCCCAAATCGACCGAGCCGCCCGAGGCCACCCGCCCGCTCGTCGCCCGCGCCTGCGGCGTCGAAAGCTGGGACGCGCTGCTTGAAAGCTATGGCGAGGCCCGGCAAAGGGTGCGCGACGCATGGGACGCGCTGGCCGCACCCTATCTGGAGGAATGACGATGCTGGAAACTGGCGACGCCCTGCCCGACGTGATGCTGAAGGACGCCGACGGCGCCGATTTCTCCCTGGCCCGCTATCGCGGCAAGCCGCTGGTGGTCTATTTCTATCCCAAGGCGGACACGCCCGGCTGCACCAACGAGGCGAAGGATTTCACCGAACTCGCCCCCGATTTTGCCGCGCTCGGCGTGCCCGTCGTCGGCATTTCGAAGGACAAGCCCGCCAGGCTCCAGAAATTCGCCGGCAAATATGGCCTTGCCGTAACCCTCGCCTCGGACGAGCCGGGCGCCGCCTGCGAAGCCTTTGGCACCTGGGCCGAAAAGTCGCTTTATGGCCGCAAATATATGGGCATCGAACGCGCAACCTTCCTGGCCGACGCCGACGGCAAGGTCGTGCGCGTCTGGCCCAAGGTGAAGGTCAAGGGCCACGCGGCCGAGGTGCTGGAGGCCGCCAGAGCGCTTTGACCCTGCCGACTGCCATCGATTCCGTCGGCGCGGCCTGCGTCCATGTGCTGCTGACCGCCGATCCGCGGGCCAAGCTCATGGCCGCGCGGGCGACCGCGCGCGCCTGGGCCAAGGGCCGCCTCGCCCATCGCTTCGACGCCGCCATGCCCGATCGCCCCGCGCGTCCGCCAGCCCCGCTGCTGCTCCCGCCCAACCAGATGCCCAAGCGCGGCAAGATCGGGTCACAGCGCGCGCGGATCGCCATGCTCCACGCGCTCGCCCATATCGAATTCGTCGCGATCGACCTCGCCTTCGACCTTCTCGGCCGGTTCGGCGGCGAATTTCCTGCCGCCTTCACCGACGACTGGATGCGCGTCGGCGCCGAGGAAGCCATGCATTTCGCGCTGCTCGACCGGCGGCTGCGGCAGCTCGGCAGCCATTATGGCGCCCTGCCCGCCCATGACGGCCTGTGGCAGGCGGCGGGCGAGACGGCGCATGACGCCATGGCGCGCCTCGCCATCGTCCCCATGGTCCTGGAAGCCCGCGCGCTCGACATCACGCCCGCCACCGTGGATCGTTTCGAAGGGGTCGGCGACGCGGCTTCCGCGCGGATGTTACGCCGCATTGTGACAGACGAAATTCGTCACGTCGCCGCCGGGACGACATGGTTCCGCCACGCGACGAACAGAGCGGGTCTGGAGCCCGCAAATCATTACCAAATCCTTGTAAAACGCCATTTCCGGGGCGCTCTCAAACCGCCGTTCAACGACTCGGCGCGTCGACAAGCCGGTTTAACGCTGGAATTTTACGGCGCGCTTGCACAATGAGGCGCGAGATGCCCTTTTAAGGACGCGGGTGGCGATTTCGGTCGCAATTGGTGAAACACGGGGAGCGCCGAGAGGCATAGAGCCTCCGGTGATAAGTCGGGGTCGGCATGTTGGTTTCTCGTTCGAATAATGCGCGCGTTGCGCGATGGTTCCAGACTGCGCTCAAAATGGTTGGAGCGATGGGCATGGCAGGCGCGTTGTGCGCCGCTCTCCCCGCGCAGGCAAAGAGCGTGGATGACGATCCCTATGGCGATGCGTCGGAAATCAACACCAGCCCCCTCGGCCCGGCCGATGTCGGCTTCTCCAATATCTTCGCCAGCCTGCAGCGGCTGGATGGCGGCGCCAAGGAAGCGAACAACAACATCCCGACGGGCCGTCCCGTCCAGAAGCTGTCGCTGACCTCCAATTTCGGCGTCCGTTCCGATCCGTTCAATGGCGGCGCGCGGATGCACAAGGGCATCGACATTCCGGGCCCGATGGGCACGCCCATCTACGCCACCGCCGACGGCATCGTCAGCCGCGCGGGCTGGGCCAGCGGCTATGGCAATCTCGTCCAGATCTCGCACGGCGGCGGCATCGAAACCCGCTACGGCCACATGTCGAAGCTGATCGTTGCGGCGAACAGCTATGTCCATCGCGGCCAGCTGATCGGCCTCATGGGCTCGACGGGCCGCTCCACCGGCAGCCATCTTCATTATGAAGTGCGCGTCGACGGCCAGGCGATCAACCCCATGCCCTTCGTTGTCGGCCCCGACGTTCTGGTGGCGATGAACACCAAGCCGCCGGTCGCCATGGGCGGCCCGACCAAGGCGCAGGAAAAGGCGGCGGAATAAGCCTCCCGTTGTTCTGACATCGCTCGACCTGATCAGGGATGCCCGGCATTTCGGTCAGGCGGAGCCGAGAATGGTGATTTTCGAGTAGCGGAGCGCAGCGTGCTTCCGGCACGTGAGTACCGGAACGGAGAAAAGCGCCTTTCGCAGGCCCGCCTGAACGAAATGCCGGCCATCCCTGGGTTGCCGGGCCTTTTGCTTGACCCTATCTAGGCGCCATGGCCGACATCGACCTCACCCCTTCCGCTGCAGCCCGCGTGGCCGCGATCGCCGCCAAGCAGGGCAAGCCCGCCATCCTGCGCCTTGCCGTCGAAGGTGGCGGCTGCTCCGGCTTCCAATATCGCTTCGGCCTGGCCGACGCGGTAGAATCCGACGATGTCGCGGTGGAACGCGACGGCGTCACGCTGGTCGTCGACGATGTCAGCCTGGACCTGGTGCGTGGATCGGCGGTCGACTTCGTGTCCGACCTGGGCGGCGCCGCCTTCAAGGTGACCAACCCCAACGCCACCGCCGGCTGCGGCTGCGGGTCCAGCTTTTCTATTTAAAAGCAGCGCCGCTTCAGCCTGAACCGTTCGGGCTGAGCGAGCCAAGCGCCCTTCCACTTCGCTCAGGGCGAACGGAGAGGATTGATCCATTCAGTCCATCGCCCCGCTTGTCGAAGGGGGCCGCTTGTCTTTAGGGATGCGCTCAAGGAGAACCCATCCATGCGCATCGCGACCTTCAACATCAACGGCATCAAGGCGCGCCTGCCCCGCCTGCTCGAATGGCTGGACGAAACGCGCCCCGACATCGCCTGCCTGCAGGAAATCAAGACCTCCGACGAAACCTTCCCGGTCAAGGATATAGAGGATGTCGGCTATGGCGCGATCTGGCACGGGCAGAAGGGCTTCAACGGCGTCGCCATCCTCGCGCGCGGCGAGACCCCGGTCGAGATCCGGCGCGGCCTCGATGGCGAGCCCGAGGATGAACATAGCCGCTATATCGAAGCCGATGTGAAGGGCGTTCGCGTCGCCAGCATCTATCTGCCCAACGGCAATCCGCTGCCCGGGCCCAAATTCGACTATAAGCTGCGCTGGATGAAGCGGCTGCGCGACCGCGCGACGCAGATCTGGGCCGAGGAAGTGCCCGCCATCCTCGCCGGCGACTATAATGTCATCCCCCGCGACAAGGATGTCTATTCGGTCAAGGCGATGGCCGCCGACGCGCTGATGCAGCCCGAAAGCCGCGCCGCCTATCGCCGCCTGCTCGGCGACGGCTGGACCGATGCCATCGCCAGCCGCCATCCGGCCGGGGGCGTGTGGACCTATTGGGACTATCAGATGAACGCCTGGCCGCGCGACGCGGGCTTCCGCATCGACCATCTCCTGCTCAGCCCCGCCGCCGCCGACCGCCTGGTCGACGCCCAGGTCGACAAGGACTTTCGCGGCCGCGAAAAGGCTAGCGACCACGCGCCGACCTGGGTCGAACTGACCGAATAATTTTATCCGGGTGATATTGACACAATAATATCCGGGTAATAAGAGAGCGCCGAAGGAGATTTCGGCATGGCACGCAGTTTGACAGCCTTTGCGGGCGACTTGTGCATCGCCACAGGCGATGAAGAGGAAGTGCGCGCCGCACTCCTCACCATGGGAGATAAGGCGCAAAACCTGCTCCTGTTCGACGATGCGACGGGCAGGCAGGTGGACATTGATCTGCGCGGACCGGGACAGGAAAACCCGCGTGGGCGCGGCCGACCCAAGCTGGGTGTGCAGCCTCGCGAAGTGACATTGCTTCCCCGGCACTGGGAATGGCTGGCGGCTCAGCCCGGGGGCGCTTCGGTCACGCTACGGCGCCTGGTCGAGGCAGCCCGCAAGGCGGCGCAGGCGCAACCATCACCCCGCGCCGCGATGGACGCGGCCTATCATTTCCTCACGGTGATGGCGGGCGACCGTGCCGGCTATGAGGCGGCGATCCGCGCTCTTTATGCGGCTGACCGGATCGGCTTCGATCAGGCATCCCAGGACTGGCCGCGCGCCATCCGCGACCATGGTCGCGCCCTGGCGGAGCCCGCTTTTGCTTGAGGCGATCACCTCTGCGCGGCTTGTGCGACCACGATGCCGGGTCGCGCCGAGGGATCAGCCATATCTCGGCCGATCCATCCCTCAACGCCGTGCCGATAGGCCACATGATGCCCCCGCTGGAAACCAGCGCCGTCCCACACCACCACCTGCAGTTCGATCTCGTCATTGCGCCGCACATGCAGCCAGTTGAAGCTTTGCGGCTCGGCGTTGCGCAGCCGGGTCGATGTCGCCGTGCCGGCCTGGATCACCAGCGCGCCGCCGGCATGCGCCACCATCTTCTGCGCGGCTTCGGCATAGGTGCGGTGAAAATGGCCGGCGAGCGCGATGTGGATGCCCGCATCGACAGCCGCCGCGATCGCGTCCTCATGCCGTCCCACCGCCTCGCTCAACTCGCCGCCCTTGCCGATCGGCATCGCGAACAGCGGGTGATGGGTGACCAGGATGCGCGTCTTGTCCGGCCCGACCGGGGCGAACCGCTCGCGCAGCATCCGCATCTGGGCGCGGTTGATCCGCCCGTCCTTGAAGGTCAGCGACCGCGCCGTGTTAAGCCCCAGGATCGCCACCTCCTTGTCCTCATACCAGGGGCATAGTTCGTTGCTGATATAGCGCTTGTATCGCCGCAGCGGGGCGCCGAAGCGTCGCGCCAGATCATAGAGCGGCACGTCATGATTGCCCGGGATCACCAGCAGCCGCATCCCCGCCGCGCGCAGCCGGTTGAGCCAGGCCGCCGCCTCGCGGAACTGCTCCACCTGGGCGCGCTGGGTGAAATCACCGCTGATGATGACGCAATCGGGCTGGTTCTGCTGCAGCCAGGCTTCGGTGGCGGACACGATCTTGGGATCATGCGCGCCGAAATGGATGTCGGACAGATGGGCGATGCGAGCCATGGCTACCCAACGAGCGTCCGAGCCGATTTGTTGCGACCGGACCCGATCAGCGGATGGTGAGTTGTAGCGGCATGGAAACAACCGCCTTGCCGCGCGAAGCGGCGTTGATCGTCAACGTCCACAGCCGCAAGGGTGAGGCGCTGTTTGCCCAGGCCAAGGCCAAGCTGGAGCAGGCTGGCGTAGCGCTGGTCGCAGCCCATGCGGTCCACGACCCGGCTCGATTGCAGGAAACCGTGCGCCAGGCGGTGGCGGACGGCGCGCCCATGGTGATCGTGGGCGGCGGCGATGGATCGCTATCCGGCACGGTCGACGAACTGGTCGGCAAGGGCTGCGTGTTCGGCGTGCTGCCGCTCGGCACCGCGAACAGCTTCGCGCGGACGTTGGGACTTCCGCTCGACCTCGACGGCGCGGTGGGGGTCATCGCCTCCGGGCGGCGAAGGCGCATCGACCTTGGCCTCATCGACCATGATTATTTCGTCAATGCGGCCTCGCTCGGCCTGTCGCCGATGATCGGCAAGACGGTGCCGCACAAGCTCAAACGCTATCTCGGGCGCGTGGGCTATCTGCTCTGGGCGGTCAAATGCTCGATCGGCTTTCGCGCCTTTCGCCTGACGATCGACGACGGCCAGGGTGAAAGGCACATGTGGTCGACGGAGGTGCGCATCCTCAATGGTCCCTATCATGGCGGCGTGGAACTGTCGGAGCGCGCCGATGTCGGCAGCGGCGAACTGGTGGTGCAGGCGGTCGTCGGGCGCAGCCATGCCCGGCTCGCCTGGGACTGGTATGCCAAGTTCTTCAAGCTGCGCGATCGCGACGCCCAGACGGAGGAGTTTCGCGGCCCTTCCTTCCGCATCGAAACCCATCCCCGCCAGCGCATATCGATCGACGGCGAAGTGCTCGCCTCCACGCCGGTGACCGCGCGCGTGGCGGCCGGCGCGGTCGACGTCGCCGTCCCGGCCTGACCGCTCCCCTTTCTCCACCTTCAGGGGAGAGGGGAAAGTCATCGATCGACAGACAGCAAACCGCTAGACCGGCCGATGCCCCTTGCGCCATTTGGTGAGCAGGTGCCGCGCGAGCATCACCGGCGGCATGCGCAACCAATGCGAACGGATATAGAAGGCCAGCCGCAGCAGTTTGCGCTGTTCCCGCCCCCAGCCATCGCGCGCCAGCAGCCGCCCGACGATCAGCCGGTCCCACCAGCCGAGGCGCGCCCCGCCCTCGCCATAGAGCGCGTCGGCCAGCCGCCGCGCCTGCCGCACATGCGCCGCCAGCCCATGCCGCGCGGCGCGCTCCGCCAACCTTGCGGGCTCCGCCTCCGCCAGCAGGCAATGAATATCCCACAAATTCCTCAGCCCCCCCGCCAGGTCGCCGTCCGCCAGCATATGCGCGACCGCGTGGCAGACCCGGTCCTCGGGCGACAGGATAAATAACCCATCGGTAATGGGAACCGCCTCCTCCAGCATCGCCCCGGCATCGGGCGTCTGCCGCGCGGTCAGCGGCAGGATGGTATGATGCACATCGATCATCCGGTCCCGCTCGCGATGGATCATCGGCGGCAACTCATGCATCCACTGGCGGTAATAGGCATCGTCATAGGGATCGTCCTTGACCCACTCCCATCCGGCAGATTGCAATCTTTTCTCCACCTCCTTCATGACTTCGCGCGGCACCAGGATATCGAGGTCGCCGATGAACCGTCCCTCCGCCGCCCGCAGCCCCGCCGCCGCATAGGCGGTGCCCTTCAGCAGCACCACCGGCGCCTCCAGCCCCGCCAGCGCGTCGGCCGCCCGATCCGCTTCCCACAGGGCCTGCCGCGCCTCCCGCTCGGCATCGCCGCGAGCATCCGCCAGGATCGGCCGCACCGCGTCGGGCATGGCGTCGTCCTCGATCCGCCACGCAAGTGTGCCGATCAGCCGCTCCGCCCGCGCGGCGGCGATCAGGCCATTCCACCCCTCGCCGTCCAGGCCGGCGACCCATCGGGGGTCCTTGAGCGCCCTGACGAGCGCCGCCGCGCTCATGCCAGTTCCTCCCACAGCGCATCGACCAGCGCGATCGCCTGCTCCCCGGACGAGAAATCGACCGCCCGCGCCGGAACTTGCGTGACAAAGCGTGTCAGGGCGGCAAAGCCCGGCTCCCCCAGCGCGACATAGTTGGTCGACGCCTGGGTCAGCCGCATAAAGGCCTCCCCCTGTCCCACCGCCCGGATATCGGGGGCGTGGCCAAAGCGGGGGAAAAGCAGCAGCGCGGGCGGCGCCCCATGCGCCATCCGCGCGATCGCTTCGTCCCGCGGCACGAGATGACGGATATCGCCCTTCGCCGTCGCGGCCAGCAAAGGCCCCATCCGCGCCGCCGGCGCTTCGGCCGCCATCACGGCGATCGCACCATTTTTGAGCGAGACGAGCCGGGGAAAGGGAAAGACATGGCCGCTGTCCGGGTCGAGCAGCGCGAATTCATCACCCATCAGCCGCCAGCCTCGCTCACCCAGCATCGCGGCCAGCGTCGACTTGCCCGATCCGGACTCGCCCGTCATCACCAGCACCCTGCCGTCCTTCTCGACGCTGGAGGCATGCAGCAGTACATGCCGCCGCCAGCCGAGCGCCATTTGCAGGTTCATGCCCATTTCCGCCGCCAGCAGGCCATGCGCCAGGCTCATCGGCGCGGCATCGGCCAAGCCATGGTCTCCGGTGATGAAGATGGAAGGCCGCACCCATCGGCGCAGCCATCCGGCCGGCTCCAGCCGCACGGTGAAATCGGCGACCTGCCCCGCCGGCCGGGGATAATCGGCATAGAGCCGCGCCAGCGCCTCGACCGGCTGCCGCCAAGCCGACCCGATCCGGAAGGTCGCGGGGCCGATCGTCAGGGAAAGCTGATGCCTCAACCCCCGCGCACCAGTCCCAATGCGGCCAGATCGTCCAGATGCGCTTCGATCTCGGCGACGGCCTCTCCCTCCGGTCCCAGATCATAGTCGCGGGCCAGGCGCTCATGGACCTGCGCCGCGCTCATCGGCGCGCCGTCGCCCAGCGCCGCCAATATCTCCGGCACCGGGCTGATCACCATATGTGTCTGGCCCGACGCGCGGTGATAAAGAAGCGTGATGTCCTCCAGCAGGCAGGGGACAAGCGCCCTGCTGTCATGGGAGCCGTAACGGCGCTCTGCTTTCACGACCTGCCTTCCCGATTGTGGCGTCGCCCCTGCCATAGCGCAGAGGAGTAAGCAGGTGCCTAACGCGGCATTTGCAAGGATGCGTAGCAGGTAAAGCCGCTGGTGCCCGACTGCAGGCGGCGGATATAGTTGAGATAGGCCTGGTTCTGCTCGTAGCTGGTGCCCGGCAGCGGCCGGCCGCCCAGCGCCTGCCGGACCTGATCGCCGGTGAAGCTGCGCCCGGTCGAGGGGAAGGCGCCCGGCGTGCCGGCCGGCACCAGCTGCCCGTTGGGGGCGATATAATTGCCGGCCCGTCCCTGGTCAGGCACCGGGATGGTGCAATTGAGCACCGAGGCCGCCGTGCTGGCAAGCGCCGGTCGGATCGACACGATGGCCGACGCGGCGACCGCGCCCCCCATCAGCAGCTGGCGACGCGACGCCGCGCCCGGAACGAGGCTATCGTCCGGATGGGGGGCTTCTGCCCGATCAGGCAATTGCTCGCTCATCTCGTCATGATCCGCTATCGCGCTTGCCAAAGCGTAAAGATTGGCCGCTAAGGCCGCAGCCATTGCAGCAAATGCAACGGGAATCCAGCACGGTAACCATGAATCGACTGACCATCTCGCAGATCACCGCCTCGCTGGCCGTGCTGCTGCTCGCCTCGGGCAGCACCCTCATGATGGGCGTATCACCCTTTGCCATCGCCCTTCCGGTCCTGGCGGGACTGGCCGTGCTGCTGATCACCTCGCAGGGCGCGGCGATCAGGACGGCGGCGCCCCCGACCCAGGAAGCGCCCGATATCGTCCTGCTTCCCGCCTTCGCCGACCTGCTGGAAGGAATTCCCGATCCGCTGCTTTTGATCGAGCGCGGCCGCATCATCCGCGCCAATCGCTCCGCCCGCCGCCTGCTTGGCTCGCATATAGAGGGGGAGGATGCCCGCATCGCCATTCGCCACCCCGCAGCGGCCGAGCGGCTTGCGAGCCAGGCGGCGATGGCGGAACCCGCTCTGGTCGAACTGGTGGGGCTCGGCACGCGGGACCAGCGCTGGCAGATGCGGATCGCGCCGCTGGGCGACGTCGCCCAGGCGCGGCGGCTGGTCCATCTGGTCGACCATAGCGGCGCCCATGCCGCCGAACGGATGCGCGTGGATTTCGTGGCCAATGCCAGCCACGAACTGCGCACCCCGCTCGCCGGCATATTGGGCTTCATCGAAACCCTGGCCGATCCCGACCTCGGCCGCGACACCGCGACGCGCCAGCGCTTCCTCGCCATCATGGAGGGAGAGGCGCGGCGGATGCAGCGGTTGATCGACGACCTCATCTCCCTTTCCCGTATCGAAGCGGAGAAATATCGCTCGCCCGACAGCGCGGTCGACCTGTCCGAACTGGTCGCCGAAACCGTCGCCGTCTTCCGCACCAGCCATGGCGATCGTGGCAAGGATGTGGAGATGGAGATCACCGTCGGCCTGCCGCCGGTCCAGGGCGATCATGCGCAACTCTCACAGCTGCTCCACAACCTTATCGGCAATTCGGTCAAATATGGCCGGCCAGGCACGCCGATCCGGGTGACCTTGGCGGAAGGGCCGAGCGGCATGTCGAAGCTGGTCGTGGCGGACGAGGGCGAAGGCATCGCGCCCGATCACCTGCCCCGCCTTACCGAACGCTTCTACCGCGTCGATTCAGGACGCAGCCGCGCCATGGGCGGCACCGGCCTTGGCCTGGCCATCGTCAAGCATATCGTGGAGCGCCATCGCGGCCGACTCGACATCGCCAGCATGGTGGGCAAGGGGACCACCATATCGGTTTTGCTGCCGCGCATGGTGGAAGCGGAAAAGAGCGTCCCGGCAAAGGCTTGAGGCGAAAGCGACGCTCGACCGGGTCGCTTTCCCGGCCTATGTCATAAAAGTGCAATCGGATTGTCACAAAGGCGCGACGTACCGCGGCTAGGCGGCTGCCCACAGGGGGCAGCGACCTGCGAATCGCGGCCTGACTATGGAGGTTCCCGTGAAGCATATCGCCTTGTTCGCCGCGACCGCTGCAGCCGCGCTTACCCTCGCCGGCTGCGGCCAGCAATCGGGTGGCGCCGCCGGCGGCACGCGTGACCAGATTCGCGCGGTCGGCTCTTCGACCGTCTATCCCTTCGCGACCGCCGTCGCGGAGATGTTCGTGTCGGGCAATCCAGGCATGAAGTCGCCGATCATCGAATCGACCGGCACCGGCGGCGGCATGAAGCTGTTCTGCGCCGGCGTGGGCGCCCAGCATCCCGATATCGAAGATGCCTCGCGCCGCATGAAGAAGAAGGAATTCGAGGACTGCCAGAAGAATGGCGTCAAGGACATCGTCGAGATTCAGGTCGGCGTCGATGGCCTAGCCTTCGCGGAATCGACCAAGGGCCCCGGTTTCAAGCTGACGCCCAAGATCGTCTATGAGGCGCTGGCCGCCAATCCCTATGGCAAGGGCCCGAACAAGGCGCAGACCTGGAAGGATGTCGACGCCAGCCTGCCCGCCACGCCGATCAGCGTCTTCGGCCCGCCCTCGACCAGCGGCACGCGCGATTCGCTCGCCGAGTTGATCCTGACCAAGGGCTGCGAGACCGACCCGGCGATGGAAGCGCTCAAGAAGAAGAGCGAGGACGAGTTCAAGGCCACCTGCACCCGCATCCGCGAGGATGGCAAATATGTGGACTCGGGCGAGAACGACAATCTGATCGTCCAGAAGCTGGCCGCCAACCCCAACGCGCTCGGCGTGTTCGGCTTCAGCTATCTGGAAGAGAATAAGGACACGCTGAAGGACGTGCCGATCAACGGCATCCAGGCCACCTATGAAACCGTGTCGACTGGCACCTATCCCGGCGCCCGCCCGCTCTTCATCTATGTGAAGAAGGCGCACATGACCGCGATCCCGGGCCTGCAGGCCTATCTCAACACCTTCGCGGCCAACTGGGACCCCAATGGCGCGCTCACCAAGCGCGGCATGGTCGCAGCGCCGGAGGCCGTCCGCAAGGCGAGCGCCGAGGCGGTCAAGTCGCTGCCCGTCATCGACGGTTCGCAGCTGAAGTAAGACGAAGGAATATGACAGGTCCTGCGATCCTCCTGCTGCTCGCTGGCCTGGGCGCCATCGCCTGGGTCAGCGCCCGTGCCCGTGCGCTGCGGTTGCAAACCACCGCGCGGGCCTCGGGTCGCCGCGATGCCGTGCACAGCCTGCCAGGCTATCATGGCTGGTATGTGGTGCTCTGGACATTAATCCCGGCCGCCATCTTCCTGGCGGTCTGGGCGAATGTCGCGCCCGGTCTGGTCACGCAGGACGTGCTGAGCAGTCCGGCGGCGCACAGCCTGCCCACCGATGCCTTCACCCGCTCCGCGGTGCTGGCGGAAGCGCGGTCGATCGCCACCGGGCAGCAGGCCGGCGCCTTCAACCCGCTCTCGCAGGGGCTTGTCGAACCCTATAGGGACGCCATCGGCAAATATGGCATCGCCGGCGCCGCGCTCGCGCTGGTGCTGGCCTTTGCCGGCGGCGCCTATGCCTTCACCCGCGTGCGCCCCGACTTCCGGGCGCGCACGCGGGTCGAGCGGCTGGTCATGGCGGTGCTGCTCATCGCCTCGTTGCTCGCCATCATCACCACGCTCGGCATCGTCGCCTCGCTCCTGTGGGAAAGCTTCCGCTTCTTCTCGATGGTGAGCCCGATCGACTTCCTGTTCGGCATCAAATGGAGCCCGCAGTCGGCCGCGCTCGGCTATGGCAATGACGATGCATTTGGCGCCGTGCCGCTCTTCTGGGGCACCATCTTCATCGGTGCGATCATCGCCATGGTCGTCGCCATTCCGCTCGGCCTGATGAGCGCCATCTACCTCACCCAATATGCCGATCCCACGGTCCGCAAGTGGATGAAGCCCATCCTGGAGGTGCTCGCCGGCGTGCCGACCGTGGTCTATGGCTATTTCGCCGCGCTGACCGTCGCCCCCGCCCTGCGCGACTTCGCCGTCGCGATCGGCATCCATGGCGCATCTTCGGAAAGCGCGCTCGCGGCGGGCCTCGTCATGGGCGTCATGATCATCCCCTTCGTCTCCTCGATGGCCGATGACAGCATCGCCGCCGTGCCGCAGTCGATGCGCGACGGCAGCCTCGCCATGGGCGCGACCACCAGCGAGACGATCCGCAAGGTGCTGATCCCCGCCGCCCTGCCCGGCGTGGTCGGCGGCGTGCTGTTGGCCGTCAGCCGCGCCATCGGCGAAACCATGATCGTGGTGATGGCCGCTGGTCTTGCCGCCAACCTCACCTTGAACCCCTTTGCCAGCGTGACGACGGTGACGACCCAGATCGTCCAGTTGCTGACCGGCGATCAGGAATTCGACAGCGCCAAGACGCTCGCTGCCTTCGCTCTCGGCCTGGTGCTGTTCGTCGTCACCCTGCTGCTCAACATCGTGGCCCTGCGGGTCGTGAAGAAATATCGCGAGGCTTACGAATAATGGCCCTCATCCAACCTCCGTTCGCCCTGAGCTTGTCGAAGGGCGCGCGTGTGCTTCGACAGGCTCAGCACGAACGGGAGCTTATGCAATGACCGCTGAACGCCTCCCCACCGATTGGAAATCGGACGCCATGCGCAAGCGTATCGCCCGGCGCTATGCCGCCGAGCGCCGCTTCAAGGCGGCGGGCCTCTTCGCCGTGATGCTCTCGGCTGCTTTCCTCGCCTTCCTGCTCTTCACCATGTTGGGCAATGGCCTGAACGGCTTCACCCGCACCGAGATCGCGGTGAAGGTGGACTTCCCCGCCTCGCCGCTGCTGCTCGACCCCAACACGATCACCGACCAGGCGCTCGCCAATGCGAACCTGCCGATGGTGACGGGCGAGGTGGTGAAGAAGGCGCTGGGTGCGGATGCCGAGGAATGGGTGGCCCCGACGGCCTGGACCGTGCTGCGCGACAGGATCAAGGCCGATCCCAAGATCCTCTCGCGCACGGAGACGATCAAGCTCCCCGCGTCGACCGCGATCGACCTTGCGACCAAAAGCAAGGGGTCGCCCGAAGCCGAAGCCGCCGTCGATCGCCTGAACAAGGCGGGGCTGCTCTCCACTGGCCTTAACTGGAATTTCCTCAGCGCAAGCGACGGCACCGATCCGACCCAGGTCGGCATCTGGGGGGCGTTCAAGGGCTCGCTGCTCACCATGCTGGTGACCCTCGCCCTGAGCTTCCCGATCGGCGTCGCGACGGCGGTCTATCTGGAGGAATATGCGCGCAAGAACTGGCTGACCGACATTATCGAAGTGTCGATCAACAATCTCGCCGCCGT
>DATEJA010000227.1:0-10439 GCA_035278405.1 Sphingobium sp.
CGAGCCTGCTGGACGAGTGGTTGCACCGGATCACCGAAGAGCTGGCGATCTGGGACCGGGATCATCCCGAGACGCCATCGGCGCCCTTCGCGGTCAATCACATCGTCCACAAGACCAATGCGCGGCTCGAAGAGGATCTGGCGCTCTGCGTCCGCTATCGCGCCCCCATCGTCATCACCTCGCTCGGCGCCCGGCCGGAGGTGAACGACGCCGTCCACAGCTATGGCGGGGTCGTCCTGCACGACATCATCAATGACCGCTTCGCCAGGAAGGCGGTCGAGAAGGGCGCCGACGGCCTGATCGCCGTCGCCGCCGGCGCAGGCGGACATGCCGGCACGCTGTCCCCCTTTGCCCTGTTGGAGGAGATCCGCGCCTGGTTCGACGGGCCGCTCGCCTTGTCTGGCGCGATCGCCACCGGCCGCGCCATCGCCGCCGCCCGAATGATGGGCGCGGACCTTGCCTATATGGGCTCGCCCTTCATCGCTACGCAGGAAGCCAATGCGGACCCGGCCTACAAGCAGATGATCGTCGACAGCGCTGCCGGTGACATCGTCTATTCCGACTATTTCACCGGCGTCCACGGCAATTATCTGCGCCCCAGCATCATGGCCGCCGGGCTCGATCCCGATCAGCTACCCGACGCGGCCGACATGGATTTCTCCAGCGTCGCCGCCGGCGACAAGAAGGCGTGGCGGGACGTGTGGGGCGCGGGACAGGGCATCGGCGCGGTCCGGCAGGTCCAGCCTGCCGCCGCCTTCATCGCCCAGCTCAGACAGGAATATGAGGCCGCTCTCGCCGGCTTCGCGTCATAGGAAGGCGCGCAACTCCGCCATGAAGCGGTCGAACTGATCATGGTGCAGCC
This sequence comes from Sphingobium sp., assembly GCA_035278405.1. Taxonomy (GTDB): domain Bacteria; phylum Pseudomonadota; class Alphaproteobacteria; order Sphingomonadales; family Sphingomonadaceae; genus Sphingobium. The sequence goes on from DATEJA010000227.1 coordinate 863, forward strand.
AATGGCCGGCTTCCGCGAACTCGACCAGGCGGGCATCCCGGAAATGCGCCGCGCGTCCGTCCCTGATCGGGTTGGAGGCCCAACTGTCCAGCCCCAGGCACAGCAGCACCGGGCAAGTGATGCGGCTCCAGAACTGGGAGAGGTCGAGGTCGCTCGCGCCGCTCGGCGGCATGTCGCGGACATAGGGGTCGAACTTCCAGACGAAGCTGCCATCCTCGTTGCGATTGACCCCATGGGCGGTCAGGTGCAGCGCCTGTTCGGCCGACAGATGGTCGTTGCGCTCGCGCATCCGGGCGACGGCGGCTTCCAGCGTCGGATAATGGCGCGGCGTCTGCCGGGCGTTGGCGCGGCGCTTGTCGATCCAGTCGCGCCACTCGTCCGGCGCGAGGCGCGCCGCCTTTTCCTTCAGCCGTTCGGGCGACAGACCAAGCCCCTCGATCGCGACCAGCCTTTCCACCCGATCCGGAAAAAGGCCGGCATAGCGCAGCACCACCGACCCGCCCAGCGAATGGCCGATCAAGGTCGCCTTGTCGCGCCCGATCTGGTCGACCAGCTGGGCGAGGTCATAGACGAAGTCCGCCATCAGATAGGCGCCCTCGGCCGACCAGGCGCTGTCGCCATGGCCGCGCAGATCGGGGACGATCACATGATAATCGCGCGAGAGCGCCCGCGCCGTCCAGTCCCAGCTGCGCGCATGATCGCGCGCGCCATGCACCAGGATCAGTGTCGGCGCCGACCGATTGCCCCAATCGAGATAGTGAAGTCGGGTGCGCAGCGACGTGAAGAAGTGGGATGTCGGGCCGGTCGTCGCGCTGCTGTCCCAGCGGTCCTGCGGGGGTGCCGAAAAGTGGGGCGGGATGTTCATTTTCCTTCGGCAGACTCCGGGCCGGGCAAGAGAGGATGCGCCTGTTATAGCAGTCTTTTCGCGGAAACTGTCGAAGATATTGCGCTGCCGGAACTTGTCCCGTGCCAAAACGGGAGGCGCAGGGGTCAAAAGCCGCTCGACCGCTCCGTCATCCGGAAGAGTCGCTCGCTCGGCCGGTCCCGCCGGGCGATGGAGACGATCCGCGCGAGCTCGCTCTGCTTGAAAGGCTTGTCCAGTCGCAGCCGCTTCGTGGCATGGGGCGGCAGTTCGGCGAAGCCGGTGATGATGATGACGGGGAGGCCAGGGTGACTTTCGTCCAGCGTGTCGGCGAGTTCGGCCCCGGTCATGCGCGGCATGGCATGGTCGGTGATGACCAGGTCCACATCCCCTTCCTGCAGCATCCGCAAGGCGTCGGCGGCGGATCCGGCCTGGAACACCGTATGTCCCATTTCCTCCAGCATCCCGGCCGTGTTGGTGAGGACGAGATCATCGTCGTCGACCGCCAGGATGACCAGCGGCTGATCGCTGCTGGCATAGTTCATGTCGACGGGCTGCTCTTCGTCGGTTGGCAGGGTCTTGCTCTCGTCGGTCGCGACCGGCAGCCACATGGACACGGTGGTGCCATGGCCCGGCTCGCTCGAAATCACCAACGATCCGCCGCATTGCTGGGCAAAGCCATGCACCATGGACAGGCCAAGGCCCGTCCCCTTGCCCACGCCCTTGGTGGTGAAGAAGGGCTCGCGCGCCCGCCCCAGGGTCGCCGCGTCCATCCCTTCGCCCTCGTCGATGACCGACAGCCTGACATAGCGGCCGGTGGCAAGGTCGGGACGCTGCTCGGAAATCACATCGATCTCCACACCCTCGATGATCAGCCCGCCGCCCTGCGGCATGGCGTCGCGCGCATTGACGGCAAGGTTGAGCAGCGCCAGCTCCAGCTGGGCCGGATCGGCATGGGCGGGGCTGAGCGACAGCGGAAAGCGGGTTTCGATGGTGACGCCCGCGCCCAACGTCGATTTCAGCAGGTCCGCCATGTTGCGGACCAGTTGCACGCAATCCACATTGGTCAGCCGCAATTCCTGCTTGCGCGCGAAGGCGAGCATCCGCTGCGTCAAGGTCGCGCCTCGCTCCGCCGCCGTCATCGCATTGTCGATATAGCGGGTGACGTCGGCCCCGGTCGCGAGCCGCTGCCGCGCAAGATCCAGACTGCCGACGATCACCGCCAGCAGATTGTTGAAATCATGGGCGACGCCGCCGGTCAGCTTGCCGATGGCGTCCATCTTCTGCGCCTGGAAAATGGCCTCGCGCGCCTCTTCCAGCGCCAGCTGAGCCTCCCGCCTTTCAGTCAGGTCGCGAGTGATCTTGGCAAAGCCGATCAGCTTGCCCATCGTGTCGCGGATGGAATCGATCACGACGCTGGCCCAGAAACGGGTTCCGTCCTTGCGGATGCGCCAGCCCTCGGCCTCGAACCGGCCCTCGCGTTCCGCCGTTTCCAGCGCCCGCGACGGCACGCCTGCCATGCGATCCTCTTCCGAATAGAAGCGGGAGAAATTTTCGCCGAGTATCTCGTCGGCGGTATAGCCCTTGAAGCGTTCGGCGCCCGCGTTCCAGCTGGTGATGCGGCCGACCGGGTCCAGCATGTAGATGGCATAGTCGGTCACGCTCTGCACCAGCAGGCGGAACCGTTCCTCGCTCGCCCGCAACGCTTCCTGCGCGGCTCGGCGTTCGGTCAGGTCACGGGTGACCTTGGCGAAGCCGACCAGTGTCCCGCCGGAATCGCGAATGGGATCGATGACGACATTGGCCCAGAAACGCGTGCCGTCCTTGCGCACGCGCCAGCCTTCCGCTTCGAACCGGCCTTCCCGCTCGGCCGTGTCCAGCGCGATGGCGGGGATGCCGGCAGCCTGGTCCTCGGGCGTATAGAAGCGGGAAAAATGCTCGCCGACGATCTCGTCAGCCTCATAGCCCTTGAACCGGCGCGCTCCTGCGTTCCAGCTGATGATGGTGCCGTTGGTCGAGAGCATGAAGATGGCGTAATCGGTGACGCTCTGGACAAGCAACTCGAAGCGGTTTCCAGACTCATCCGGCGCCGCTGTGTTCATAAATTCCCCGCAAATCATTCTAACTTGGCGAAACTTTCAACCCGCACGCGCGGCGAACGTTCCAGTCCGTCACGACCAAGTGCCAGCAACAAAGGATATCCCCTTGATCGGCAGAGAGGATTTCTTCTGAAGGGGGACGAGTCCGGGAACATATCGGGGCCTCTGTGCCGCGCCTTCGCGATGAACGCCTTAACCTGCCTCACAAAAAAGGCGACGCGGCGATCGGACTGTCGGAAGTTTGGAGCGGGTGAGGGGAATCGAACCCCCGTCGTCAGCTTGGGAAGCTGCTGCTCTGCCATTGAGCTACACCCGCTCGGGGTAGCCGGGGATTAGCGGCTGCACCGCACCGCGTCAACGCCATCGCAGGGAGAACAGGCGCGGGTCAGCCGACCTGTCGCTTGGCCAGCTTGCGGGCGAGGGTGCGGCGATGCATGCCGAGCCGCCGGGCCGCTTCGGAAATGTTGAAGTCGCTATCCTTCAGAACCTCGTGGATATGCTCCCATTCCAGCGTCTTGATCGATGTCGGCCGGGGCGCGAGAGGAGCGGACGGATCGCCGGCGGAGCGGGCAAAGGCGGCCTCGATATCGTCGGTATTGGAGGGCTTGGCGAGATAGTGGGACGCGCCGAGCTTGATCGCTTCGACCGCCGTCGCAATGCTGGCAAAGCCGGTCAACACCACGATCAGCGTGGCGGGATCGTGCGCGTGAAGGGTCTGCACGCACACCAGCCCCGATTCCGCGCCCAGCTTCAGGTCGACCACGGCATAGCCGGGATCATGGTCGATCAGCAGCGCTTCCAGCGTGGCGTGGCTGTCGGCGGTCAGCACGCGATAGCCGCGCCGTTCGAATGATCGCTTCAGCGTCCGGGCAAAGGCTTCATCATCCTCCACCAGCACCAGCAGCCTGTCTTCGCTCATCCGCCCGTCTCCTCCAGCGCCACGGTCCCGAGCGGCAACCGCAGCAGGATCAGCGCGCCGCCGTCCGCGCCGTTGCTCGCGGACACGCTGCCGCCCAGCTTGCGTATCACATTGACAACCAGGAACAGGCCCAGGCCATGGCCTTCCTTGCCCTTGCTGGAACGATAGGGCTTGCCGAAGTCGGCCAGCATGTCCTGCGAGAAGCCGCTGCCATTGTCGCGCACCGCGATGTTGATCGAATGGCTGTCGCGCCCGACCAGCAGGTCGATATAGGTCGCGCCCGCCTCCCGCGCATTGTCCAGCAGATTGCCGATCGCCTGGCGGATCACCGGATCGGCGATGATGCGGGGATAGTCGTGCGGCCCGAAGTCGCAGCGCAACGGCATGCCCGGATTGGCCGCGCGCCAGTCGGCCGCGATGCCATCGACGAAGTCGCGCACATTGGTGACTTCGGGCGCTTCGCCACGTGCTTCGCCGGCGGACAACAGGATGCCGGTGACGATCGCCTTGCAGCGCTGCACCGCCGCCTGCATCTCCTCCACCTCCTCGACCAGGGGGGGATGATCGGTGATCTCGGGCATGCGGCGCCAGTCGCCCAGCACCACCGCAAGCTGCGAAAGCGGTGTGCCAAGCTCATGCGCGGCGCCCGACGCCAGCAGCCCCATGCGCACGATATGCTCCTCTTCCGCCGCCTGTTGCCTCAGGTGCGCCAGATAGGCTTCGCGCTCCTGCAGGTTGCGGTTGACCCGTCCCATGAACAGCACCAGCAGCACCGCGATCATGGTGAGGCAGATCCATGTGCCCACGATATGGAGGTCGAACAAATGCCCCTCCAGCGCATGGGTGAGGCCCAGCGGCCGATAGACGAAGGACAGCATTGCCGCGCACAGGGCCGACATCAGCACGATGCCCCAGATGCTCCAGCGGTCGAGCAGCACAGCGCCCAGCGCCACCTGCATGAGATAAAGGGAGATGAAGGGATTGGTCGCCCCGCCGCTCAGATACAGCTGCGCAGTCAGCAGCAGCACGTCGAACAGCAGGGCCAGGAACAGTTCCGCATGGGCGACATCGGTGCGATGGCGCAGCGCCGCGAAGGTGACGATGTTCACCGCCGCCGCCACGCTCGCCACCAGCAGCATGGCGGCGATGGGCAGGTTGATGCCCATGCCCCAATGGACGAACAGGATGGTGGCGACTTGGCCCGCAATGGCGATCCAGCGCAGCTGAACCAGCAGCGCCATATTCTTGTGCCCCGCCGCGTCCGCCGGCCACTGGCCGGGCAGCCAGCGCGTGCTGATGGGGCGTTGCTGCTTCATGCCCGGCGCTGCTGCCATTCGTAACGCATCAGGAACATGTAGGCGCCTGCCGTCATCGCCGCCAGCGCGAACCATGTCAGCGCATAGGAAAGATGGCTGTTCGGGAAATTGAGCACGGTCAGCCCGCCGATCGGCAGGGCATCGGATGATGCGCCGGCCTCCGCGTCGACGAAATAATTGGCGATGGGGGAGGGGACATGCTGCGCCGCGGCCATGGCCGCGACATCGCGCGAATACCAGCGATGGGCGGCGGGATCATTGGCGCGCAGAAATCCGCCCCCCGGTTCGCTCAGGCGCAGCAGGCCGGCGACCTTTGCTCGACCGGCGGGCCGGGCGTAGCGGTCGCGATTGCCTGCGGGCACGAACCCCCGGTTGATCATCAGCGTGAAGCCGTCCGTCGTGGCCAGGGGCGTCATGACCCAGAAGCCCGCGCCGCGATCGGTGACAGCCTGCACCAATGTCGCCTTGTCGTTCAGGAAAGTGCCGCTGGCGGTAACGCGCAGATAGACGTCGTTTGGCTGCGCTGTCCTGGGCGCGGGGATGGGCAGCGCGTGGATGCGCGTCTCTACCTTGTGGATCAGGTCCCGCTTCCAGGCGAGCCGATGCACCTGCCACAGTCCCAGGCTGACAAAGCCCGCCACCAGCAGCACCGCCGTCAGCGACAGGCCGACCAGAAACCCCGCCGACCGGCGGCGGGGCGCGTCTTGTGTCACGGCATCTGGCTCATGTCATGCGCGCTCATCGACTGCATCTGCGGCATCATATTGTGGTTGAGATGATACATCACCCACATCGACCCGGACAGGGTAATGACCACCAGCACGATGGTGAAGATCGCCGCCATCATGGTCCAGCCATTTTCCGACCGCGTGTTCATGTGCAGGAAGAAGATCATGTGAACGACGATCTGCACCACGGCGAAGGCCATGATGGTGAAGGCCGTCAGCTGCGGATCATGCAGCGCGCCGGTCATCACCAGCCAGAAGGGGACGGCCGTCAGGATCACCGACAGACCAAAGCCGATCATATAACTGCCCATGCTGCCATGAGCGTGGGCCGCCTCGTGATGGTCGTGATCGTGCGCGCTCATCGCAGCATCCCCATGAGATAGACGAAGGTGAAGACGCCGATCCAGACGACATCCAGAAAGTGCCAGAACATCGACAGGCAGAACAGTCGGCGTTGATTAGCTGGGATCAGGCCCTTCTTCGCCACCTGCACCATCAGCGTCACCAGCCAGATCGTGCCGAAGGTGACGTGCAGGCCGTGCGTGCCCACCAGGGTGAAGAAGGCGGACAGAAAGCCCGATCGCATCGGCGTCGCGCCCTCATGGATGAGGTGCGCGAACTCGTACAACTCGATCGACAGGAAGGCGAGGCCGAACAGGCCAGTGACGGCAAGCCAGCCCTGCGTCGCGCCGACCTTGCCCTTCTCCATCGCCAGCATGGCAAAGCCATAAGTGATGGAGGAAAAAAGCAGCATCGCCGTGTTCAGCGCGACGAGCGGCAGGTCGAACAGGTCCTTGGGCCCGGGTCCTGCCGCATAGCTGCCGCCCAGCACCGCATAGGTCGCGAACAGGGAAGCGAAGATGAGGCAGTCGCTCATCAGATAGAGCCAGAAGCCCAGCATGGTGCTGGAGCCTTCCGGATGGTGCGGCTCATGCGCCAGATGGAACAGCGGCTTGCCCTCGCTATCGAGGAAGGCGGGGTCTACGGTGGGTGCACTTGCCATGATGGGTCAGCCCTGCATCGCGAGGCTATGGGTGCGCTCGCCCTCGGTGCGCTCGACCACATCCTGGGGGATGTAATGGTCGCGCTTGTAGTTGAAGGTGTGGCCGATCGCGACCGCCAGGATGCCGGCGAAGCTCAAGCCCGCAAGCCACCAGATGTACCAGATCATCGCGATGCCGAAGACCGTGGCCAGGCCCGCCAGGATGATCCCGCTGCCCGTGTTGCTCGGCATGTGGATCGGCTGATAGCCGCTCGTCGGGCGCTCATAGCCGCGCTTCTTCATGTCCGCCCAGGCGTCGCCGTCATGGATGACGGGCGTAAAGGCGAAATTATAGTCGGGCGGCGGCGAACTGGTCGACCATTCGAGCGTGCGGCCGTCCCAGGGGTCGCCGGTCAGGTCGCGCAGTTCCTCGCGCTTCCAGATGCTGACGCCGAACTGGATGAACATGCAGGCGATGCCCAGCGCGATCAGCACCGCGCCCAGCGCCGCGATCACGAACCAGATCTGCAAGGACGGATCGTCGAAGACCCGCATCCGCCGCGTCACGCCCATCAGGCCCAGGATATAGAGCGGCATGAACGCCACCCAGAAACCCACGACCCACAGCCAGAAACTGCGCACGCCCCAGGTCCGGTCCAGCTTGAAGCCGAACGCCTTGGGCCACCAGTAATTGATCGCCGCGAACATGCCAAACAGCACGCCGCCGATGATGACATTGTGGAAATGCGCGATCAGGAACAGCGAATTGTGCAGCACGAAGTCGGCGGGCGGCACGGCCAGCAGCACGCCCGTCATGCCGCCGACCGTGAAGGTCAGCATGAAGGCGACCGTCCACATCATCGGCAGTTCAAAGCGGATGCGGCCGCGATACATGGTGAACAGCCAGTTGAACAGCTTGGCGCCGGTCGGGATGGAGATCACCATCGTCGTGATGCCGAAGAAGCTGTTGACGCTCGCGCCCGATCCCATGGTGAAGAAATGGTGCAGCCAGACAAGATAGCTCAGGATCGCAATCACCACCGTCGCATAGACCATCGACGAATAGCCGAAGAGCCGCTTGCTGGAGAAGGTGGAGGTGACTTCGCTGAACACGCCGAACAGCGGCAGGATAAGGATGTAAACCTCCGGATGGCCCCAGATCCAGATGAGGTTCACGTACATCATCGGGTTGCCGCCCATGTCGTTCGTGAAGAAGGCCGTGCCGACATAGCGGTCAAGGCTCAGCAGAGCGAGTACGGCGGTCAGCACCGGGAAGGCGGCGACGATCAGCACGTTGGACAGCAGCGACGTCCAGACGAAGATCGGCAGCTTCATCATCGACATGCCCGGCGCGCGCATCTTCACGATGGTCGCAATCAGGTTGATGCCGGACAATGTCGTGCCGACGCCCGCCACCTGTAGGCCCCAGATATAATAATCGACGCCGACCCCTGGACTATAGGCAATCCCCGACAGCGGCGGATAGGCCAGCCAGCCGGTCCGCGCGAATTCGCCGACGAACAGCGACATCATGGTGATGACCGCGCCGCCGGTGGTCATCCAGAAGCTGAAATTGTTGAGAAAGGGGAAGCTGACGTCGCGTGCGCCGATCTGTAGCGGCACCATATAGTTCATGATGCCGGTGATCATCGGCATCGCCACGAAGAAGATCATGATGACGCCATGGGCCGTGAAGACCTGGTCATAATGATGCGCGGTCAGATAGCCTTCGGAGCCGTTGAACGCCCAGGCCTGCTGCAACCGCATCATAAGCGCGTCGGCAAATCCGCGCACGAACATGATCAGGCCCAGGATCATGTACATGATCCCGATGCGCTTATGGTCCACGGTCGTGAACCATTCCGTCCAGAGGAAACCCCAGAGCCGATATTTGGTGATGAGGGCCAGAATGGCGATGCCGCCGACAATCACCGCCAGGAAGGTGCCGATCAGGATCGGTTCGTGGATCGGGATGGCGCTCCAGTCGAGCCGACCGAAGATCAGTTTCCAGATGCCGCTATTTTCGGATGCGGGGGAGGGAGACATGGACGTCAGCGCCTTACGAAGAGAATTTCATAGCAAGGTTCTCCGGCGAAGGCACTCGAACGAGACGAGTGGCTCGCGAGAGCCCAGTTCGAAGGGTGGGGCTGGGCTCCTGCCTTCGCAGGAGCGCGCTGCCCTGAGTTTTCAGTGCCACGGTCAAGGCGCATGCTGCCCCGCACGACCGTCGGCATCCTTCTGCCCAGGCGCCTGATGCCCTTGCGCCGCGGGCGTCTTCTCCGCCGCCGGAGTCATCCCGGCCGGTTGCGCGATCTCGCCCTTCTTGCCGGGCTCGACCGGGTGAAAGCCGCCGATATCGATCGTGCCATCATGCCGCAGGCCCTGCGTCTCGCGCGCCGACTCCTTGCCCGCGCCGCCCATCATGTCGGTCATCATGACCTCGTCCATGCAGCGCTTGCCCGGCTGGGCGCACATGTTGAGCGCCGCGTGGAACAGTTGCGGTTCGACCCCCGCGAAATAGAGCGGCGGCACCTTCTCGCTCGGCTGCTCCAGCTTCACATAGGTGGCCCGATCCAGCGTCGCGCCGCTGGCCTTCACCTTGGCGACCCACTGGTCGAAGCCGCCCTTGTCCAGCGCATGAAAGCGGAAGCGCATGTGGGAAAAGCCCGCG
>DATEJA010000228.1:0-13049 GCA_035278405.1 Sphingobium sp.
TTGCACCGCCTCCTGCTCATTGCCGGGGGAAGCGTTCGCGCTGCCGGCGATGAGTCCCAGGCCGAGGCCCAGCCACATGAAATTCCGCATATTTCCAGTCCCTCATTATGATGTCGTTATTGTTCCTCCATGGCTGCAAACGACCGGGCGGGATGCTTCCATCCCGCCGCGCGAATTTTTTGCGTTCGACAGCGCACGTGACAGGAACATCCCCGTTTCGCCGGGACTTTCGTTGCGACGCCGCCCGGTTCATGGTGCATCCCGGCTCGACGCCTGATAGTCGGGCTCGATCGGCCGCGCGCCGGGCGGCAGGAGGGGGAATGACCGAGTTGACACGTGTCCGGAACATGTCGCTGCTGCTGACGGCGGGCGCCTTGCTGTTGCTGGGCCTGTGGTTGAGCGCGAGCATCCTGCCGGCGCTGATCTGGGCGGCCGTGGTCGCGATCGCGGTGCTGCCGCTCTATGAGCGTTGCGAGCGGCGGTCGGGGAGATCCCGGGCGCGGGTGGTGCTGCCGCTGCTGTTCACGGCGGGCGTGGCGCTCATCATCCTGGTGCCGCTCAGCCTCATCATCGCCGAAGCGGCGAGCGAGGCGCATGACGTGGCGCAATGGTTCATCACCGCCCAGCGGACCGGCCTCGCCGAACCGGCCTGGGTCGCGCATCTGCCGGTCGGAAGGGAGTTCGTGTCGGGTTGGTGGCAGAGCCATCTCGCGACCCCGGAACTTGCCCAGCAGGAATTCCGGCGGCTCGACGCGGCGACCGTCCTGGCCCATTCCAAGGTGCTGGGCGTCAGCATCCTGCACCGCACCGTGATCTTCGCCTTCACCATGATCGCCCTGTTCTTCCTGCTGCGCGAGCATCGCTCCGTCGCGGACCAGGTGGGCATCGCGATCGACCGCAGCCTGGGGCCGCGCGGCGAACGGTTGAGCGAGCAGATCGTCCGGTCGATCCGGGGGACGATCGACGGGCTGGTCCTGGTGGGGCTGGGCGAAGGGGCGGTCATGGCGGTCGCCTATGCCGTGGCCGGAGTCCCGCACGCCGTCCTGCTGGGCGTCATCACCGCGATCGCGGCGATGATCCCCTTCGGCGCGATCATCGCCATCGGCATAGCGGCGCTGCTGCTGGTGGCGGGCGGAAGCCTGCTGGCCGCCGCGATCATCTTCGCCATCGGCCTGCTGGTCATCGGCATTGCCGATCATTTCGTCCGGCCGGCGCTGATCGGCGGCGCGACCAAGGTTCCCTTCCTCTGGATCCTCATCGGCATATTGGGCGGGGTCGAGCGGTTCGGCCTGCTCGGGCTATTCATCGGCCCGGCGACCATGGCCGCGCTCATCCTGCTCTGGCGCGAATTCACCTCCTCCAGGAGCCAGCCGATCGGCGCCGGCGCCGGGGAGGACTGAGGCGGGGCGTCAGGCCCTGTCCTCGGGCTTGCGCCTGGCCCAGTCGCGCACCGGCACGAAGGGTTCGCTGTGCGAGGCGCGGTGCCGCAGCCAGTTGGCGCCGTCGATGACCAGCGTATGGCCGCTGATATAGCGGGCGAAGGGCGAGCAGAGGAAGCAGGCCGCCCAGGCCAGTTCCTGCAACCGTCCCGGCCGGCCGCCGGGCATCTGCCGTTCCTTGCCCTCGCGCCACGGACCCTTCATGTGCGCGGCGCTTTCATCATGGGGAAACCAGCCGGGCGCGAGCGTGTTGACGCGAATTCCGTCGATCGCCCATTCGACCGCCAGGGTCTTCGTCATATTGTCGACTGCGGCCTTGGCGGCGGCGGAATGGACCGACCCCGGCCCGCCATTGAAGGCGAAGGTCGCGCCGATGTTGAGGATCGCGCCCTCGCCCCCGGCGGCCAGGCGGCGCCGGTGCAACTCCTGCGAGCAGAAGAAGGTGCCGTCCATCACGATCTGGCTGACCGCGCGCCAGCCATTGGGGCTGATATCCTCGGCCGGGGCCATGAAGCGGCCGGCGGCATTGTTGACAAGGATCGTGACCGGCCCCAGCTCGGCTTCGATGGCGTCGAAGGCGGCGCTGATCTGCGCCGGGTCGCGCACGTCGAGCGGGACCGCGCAGGCGCGCGCGCCCGCTGCCTCCAGCGCGGCGAGGCCGGCCTCCCGATGTTCGGCCTTGCGGCTGGCGATGGCGACGCGGGCGCCCATGCGCGCGAACATCAGTGCCATCGCCTTGCCCAGGCCCGTGCCGCCGCCGGTGATCAGCACGACGTCCCCGGCGAAGGTATCGGCCGGCAGGAAGGGATGGTCGGCCGGCGGCGCGTCGGGCAATCCGGTCATGGGCATGTCTTCGCCGCCGCTCATGTCGCGCTCCTTTCCTGCCATCCGTGCGCCTGCTCCCTCGCCGGGGCTTCCGCCTGCGCGTCCAGCATCGCGCGGAAGGGACGCAGCGCCATCCGCAACAGCAGCCAGGACGCGCCCATGCCGCAGCCCGAAATGATGGCGAGCGACCAGCCCAGGCTCGCCGGATCGCCGAACAGCAGGTTGGTCAGCACCGCCGCCAGGGTCGGGCCGAACATCATCGACAGCAGGTTGCCGGCCAGCAGCGCCACCGCGCTGACCTGCGCGCGCAGATGGGGCGGGGTCACCATCTGCACGCTGGTGGCCATGTAGAGGCCGTAGGGAACGGCGACGATCTGCACCAGCCCGTAGAGGATGAGGAACTGCACGGGGTCGCGCAGGAAGAAGGCCGCCACCGCCAGCGGCGTGAAGATGGCGAGCAGCCAGGTGTAGAAGCGCAGCGGCGCGTCCGTCACGCCGCGCCGGTAGAGCCAGTCCATGATGCCGCCCTTCGCGACGACGGCGAAGGCGCTGACTCCCGTGATCAGCCCGATGATCGGGCCATAATGGCCGGGGCTCCAGCCGAAATGGCGCCCCATATAGGTCGGAACCCAGCTCTGCAGCGCGATCGAGGGGATCGACACGGCGCAGAAACCGGCGAGCAGCGGCAGGAACAGCCGCCTTTCCTGCCACAGGAAGGTGCGGATGCCGGCCGATCCTGGCTGTGCCACCCGCTCCGCCCGGTCCGGCGCGCGGAAGGTGAAGAGCAGCGCGGCGAGCAGGAAGCCGGGCAGGCCGACGAACAGATAGACGTGGCGCCAGGGGCTGAGCGTGCCGAACGGGCCTACGGCTTCCGCCCCCTGGCTCATGAAGGCCGCGATCAGCAATCCGCCCAGCGCATAAGCCGCGCTGGTGCCGATCTTCGGGCTGGCGCTGTAGACCGCCATGACCGTGCCGAGCTGTCGTCGCGGGAAAGCGCCGGTCAGCATCGCGTGGGCAGCGGGGGTGAGCGCCGCTTCGCCCACCGCGACAAGCAGCCGCATCGCGAACAGCATGGCGAAGGAGGAGGCGAGCGCCGTCAGCGACGTCGCCGCCGACCATAGCAACAGGCCCAGCACTATGACCACCCGGCCGTCGAACCGATCCGCCGCCCAGCCGAGCGGGATTCCGAAGGCGACATAGCAAAGGCCGAAGGCGGGCCCCAGGATGATGCTCATCGCCACGTCGCTCAGGCCCAGTTCCTGCCGGATCGGGTCGACCAGCATGACGATGATCTGCCGATCCAGCCAGGAGAAGGAATAGATGAGGGTCAATATCGTGAGGATCCACCAGGGCTGGCGGCTTTTCACGTCGCGGGAACTGCCCGGCATCTTCCTCTCTCCCTCCTGTGGCATCGATGGGGCCATCAACGAGTGCGTCTATGACCGCTGAACCGGGATATGCGCCATAGGGGATGGGCCGGAAAAGAGGCGGTTAAGGCCAAAATGCTGATTTTAAGCTATAATAATATTCCTGCCCCGGCCGCCTTGCCCGGCGGGAAAGGGCCGCATAAGCTCGCGCGGCCGGCCCGCAGGGAAATCCACGACATGACGCAAGACGACCGCATAACGATAACGAAGAAGGACGGGGTGGCCGTCCTGACATTCAACCGGCCCGAAGTGCTCAACGCCTTTTCGCCGGGCATGGGCAAATATATGGCGCGCTGCCTCCAGGACCTCAACGATGATCCCGATGTCCGCGTCCTGGTCTTCACCGGGGCGGGCAAGGGCTTCTGTTCGGGCAAGGATTTGAAGGGATCGAACGACCTGGCCAATCCTGCGCCCCGGTCGCCCTATCGCATGTTCAATTTCCACGAGCATAATATCGGTTCGATCCGCAGCTTCGCCAAGCCGACCATTGCCGCCGTCAATGGCGTCGCGGTCGGGGCGGGGCTGGGCGTGGCGGTCGCCTGCGACCTGCGGATCGCGTCTACGCAGGCGCGCTTCAGCGCCATCTTCTCGCGGCGCGGCGTCCCCGCGCAGGACGCCGTCGGCGCCTTCCTGCCCCAGATCATCGGCCTGCCCAAGGCGCTGGAGATGATGTACACCGCCCGGATGGTGCAGGCTGACGAGGCGCTGGAGATGGGGCTGGTCGGCGAAGTGGTGGAACCCGAAAGGCTGATGGACCGCGCGCTGGAGGTCGCCGCCCAGATCGCCAGCGGCCCGCCGCTCGCGCTCGCGATGATCAAGCAGATCGTCTATCGCAGCCTTGGCCGGTCGATGGACGACCAGCTCGCGCTGCAGGCGCTGGGCACCTACATCAATGTGCAAAATGCCCCCGGCGACATTCGCGAGGCGGGCGCGGCCTTCCGGGAAAAGCGCGCGCCTCGCTTCCGGGGCGAGTGACGCGCATGGCGGCGGGGCCGGGGGCGGATGCGCCGGACTGGTTCCGGGCAGCACTCGCCACGCCGGTCGAACATTCGACCGTGACGGTGGAGGGGACGGCGATCGACGCCCTGGCCTGGGGCCCGCGCGACGCGTCGGCTCTGCTTTTCATTCATGGCATGTATGCCCATGCCGGCTGGTGGAGCTTCATCGCGCCCGCTTTCGCCCGAAGCCACCGCTGCGTCGCCTTCACCCTGTCAGGCATGGGCCAGTCGGGATGGCGGGAAAGCTATTCCGTCGCCGGCTATGGCCGCGAGATCGATGCCGTCGCGGCGGCCTGCGGCGTCAGCGGGTCGCGCGTGATCGTCGCCCATTCCTTTGGCGGCATTGTCGCGCGCCGCTATGCCGAAGCGCGGCCGCGCGATCTGGCCGGCGTCATCCTGGTGGACAGCCCGACGACCCGCACCGGCGAGCCCAGCCGCCGGCCGACGATGCCGCCACGCGCGCGCTACCGTCCCTTCGCCTCGCCCGAGGAGGCGGTGGGCCATTTCCGACTGGTGCCGCCGCAACGCTGCGACAACCCCTTCCTGATCGATCATATCGCGCGCGGGGCGCTGCGCCGCGACGAGGATGGTTGGCGCTGGTCGACCGATCCCGACCTGCGCGCGAAGATGGCGCCGGAGGGCTATCATCGGCGGATCGGGCCCATCGCCGCCAAGGCTGCCTTCATCTGGGGCGGCCGGTCCCGGTCGATCAATGACGACGACCGCGCCTATGCGCGCGAAAGATTGCCCACGGCGCAGGCGGTCACGATCGCCGAGGCCGGCCACCATGTCATGCTGGACCAGCCCCTGCAGCTGATCGACCGGATCGGAGCTGTGCTGGATGGCTGGGCCGGCGAGAGGTGAATTCGCTTCAGGCGAAGACTTCGTCGAACAGCGCCATCATCTCCTTCCACGACCGTGCCTCCGCTCCCGCGTCGTAGCGTGATGCGTTGGGCTTGTTGAGCAGATGGGCATTGGGCCGGGTGAAGCTGTGATAGACGCGGCCATAAAGATGCATGCGGAAATCGACATCGGCCGCGCGCATATCCTCTTCGAAGGCGGTGCGCATTTCCAGCGGGATCATCGGGTCTTCCGCGCCAAGGCAGAGCAGGATCTTGCCGCTGATATTCTTGCTGCGCTCGGGCATAGGCGGGACGGCGCCGCCATGGAAGCCGACCGATGCGGCGAGCGGGACACCGCCGCGCGCGACTTCCACCGCGACATTGCCGCCGAAGCAATAGCCGACCGCGCCGATCCTGTCGGCATCCACCTCCGCATGGGCGGTGAGCGCGTCGATGCCGGCGATGCCCCGGCCGCGCGTCAGGTCGGGCTCGGCGACCAGCTGCGTCGCGAGCGCCACCGCTTCCTCCAGATTCTCGATATAGCGGCCGCCGCCATAAACGTCGCAGGCAAGCGCCGGATAGCCTTGTTCGGCCAGTCGTCGCGCGCCGGCATGGGTGACGTCATCAAGGCCCCGCGCGTCCGCGAAGACCAGGATGCCGGGCCGTTTTTCCTTCAGATCCTCGTCGACATAATAGGTGCTGCACATCGTAACGCCGTCGACTTCATAGGTCATCGGCTCGACTTTTATGGCCATTTGCGATCCTCTTCCTTGTAGCAGATGATGGGAAAGCCTGGTCGGCGTCAGTCGAAACAGGCGAGCACCCGCACTTCCACGCTGGTGCGCGGGGCGTAGCCGCCTTCGACGGGCGGCGGGCTGAAGGCCGAATGAGGGCAGCCGAGCGGCCGGTCGGGATCGAAGTCCGCTGACAGGAAGACGATCGATTCATCCAATTCCAGGTCCGGCACATAATACCAGGCCGGCGCGCTTTCGGTGCCGTGGGCGATCTTCACATGATGCGCTTCGCCATAGCTGCCAAAGCTGGTGCCGATGACATGATCGGCCGCCGCGACGGTGCGCCGGTCGGCGAGGGTCAGCGGCAGGTCCTGGGGCGGCGGGGTGATTGCCTTCCACACATTGTAGATCGCCGCGCGGCCGAGCGTGATGCCCTGCGCCGCCGCCGCCTTTTCCGCGTCGCCGCGATATTGGTCGCGCGGCTGGTCGAGATGGATGAAGTCGGCCGCCGCCGCCGCCTTGCCATCGGGATGGCGGGTGCGCGTGATGGGATTATACATATGCACCGTCGCGCGCGCCCCCGTCAGCTTCGCAATGAGTGCCAGGCAGGAGGGGACATAGACCGTCTCGATCCACGCCGGGTCGTCCCAACGCGGCGCCTCCACCGGATGGGCGCAGATCGCGAAACCTTCCCCCTCCAGGGTCGGGGCATGGGCGAGAGTGCGGATGTTGCGGATCTCGACCTCGACCGGCAGGAGCGCCTGCGCCTTCTCCCCGGTCGAAGAGGAAAAGCGGCCGCCGTCATTGCGGTCGGCGGCAAAGTTCAGCACGGCTTTCACCGACGTCTCATATCCCATCTGTCTTTCCTCTCCTTTGTTGGGCGGCGCGCGTCAGGCGGCGCGCACCAGCCGGCCGGGGCGGGCCCCGGTATCGCGGTCATTGCGGCGCGTGATCTGGCCCGCGACGATTGTCGCCAGATAGCCGCTCGCCCCTTGCAGCAGGCGGTTGCCGCCCGCTGGCAGGTCGCGCACGGCGCGGGGCTGGTTCAAGGTCAGCCGGTCGAAATCGATGACGTTGATGTCGGCGCGCTTGCCCACGGCGAGGACGCCGCGATCATCCAGGCCGTAAAGGTCGGCATTGCGCTTCGTATTCTGGTTGACCAGCAGCTCGATCGGCAGCCTGGGCCCGGACTTGCGGTCGCGGCCCCAGAAGGTCAGGTGCCAGGTCGGCATCGACGCGTCGCAGATGATGCTCATATGCGCGCCGCCGTCGCCCAGGCCGCAGATCGCGCGGGGGTCCTGCAGCATCTCATAGGTGACGCCGGCATTTTCGAGCGGCGTCATGCTGCGGAAGATGCCGATGACGTTGCCGCCATCGCCCTTTGTCAGATAATCGTAGATATAATCGTCCAGGCTCTTGCCCTGGCGCTCCGCCAGTTCGGCGGCGCGGTCCTGCGGCCCCAGCTCATAATCCATCGCCGATGCGACCGGATACATATTGTCGCGGTTGCTGGCGAAGAAGCCGGCGACCATCTTTTCCATCGGCGTGATGTCGGGCCGGTCGAGATCGTCCGCTTCGGCCAGGATCGCGGCGCGCAGTTGCGGGTCGCGCATCGCCGCCGCCCGCTCCGCCAGCGGCAGATGCGCCACGCCGCGATAGGAGGGGCGATGCTTGAAGATATGCGCGCCGTCCAGCATCTGCAGCGCGCCGGCCGAATAGCGCGACGCGATCTGCGGATGGAGGCGCAGGCCCGACGCGGCATGGCGCGCGGTCGCTTCGAACATGATGCGCCGGTCCTCCGGGTCCGCCTTGGCAGAGCCCAGCACATAGGTGACGGGGCGGCCGGATATCTGCGCGATCCGCACGAAGCGGTCATGTTCGGCGATCCGTTCCTCTCGGCTCGCCTCGGCGGGGCTTAAGGGCACGATCTCGAACACGCCGCGTCCGCTTTCGCCCATGGCCCTGGCCAGTTCCAGCAGTTCCACATCCTCGGCGAAGGTGCCCGGCACATGCGCGCCGGTGCTCGACCGATGGGACAGCACGCGGGAGCCGGAAAAGCCGACCGCGCCGTCCGCCATCGCATCGCGCACGATCTGCGCCATCGCCGCGATATCCTCGGGCGTCGCCGCCTCATGGCGCAGCGCGCGCTCGCCCATCACCGCCAGCCGGACGGGCGCGTGCGACAGGTGGGTGGCGATGTCCATGGAATAATGGCGCGCGTCGAGCCGGTCCATATAATCGCCGAAGCTGCGCCAGTTCCAGTCCATCCCCTCGTCCAGCACGATGCCGGGAATATCCTCCACCCCCTCCATCAGTTCCAGCAGCTGCTGCCGCGTGTCGGGGCGCAGCGGGGCGAAGCCGACGCCGCAATTGCCGGCGATGACGGTGGTGACGCCGTGGGAAAAGCTGGGCTCCAGCGTGTCGTCCCACAGGAACTGGCCGTCATAATGGGTGTGCACGTCGATGAAGCCGGGTGTGACCAGCGCGCCGTCCGCCTCGATCACCTCGCGCGCGGCGCCGCTGACATGGCCGACCTCTACGATCCGGCCGTCCTTCACCGCGATGTCGGCCCGGACCGGCGCCGCGCCCGTGCCGTCGACGACGGTGCCCCCCCGAATGAGTAGATCGTGCATCCTGTCCTCTCTTGCCCTTATGGATGTTCGCGCCCGCTGCGGAAATGTCCGGACGGCGGCGCGACAGCTCTATGCGGCCGAATGTGATGGAAGCGGCGGCCCGCTGGCAACGCGACAGCGTTGAGCGAGCGAGCCAAAATATCGTCAACCGGCCTCATTCCACGCGGCGGCCGGCGGGCGCCCTCCATCCCTATGCCGGCGGCCATTGGAGGGAGCGTGCCGCACTATTCCACATCGCGCTTTCCAGATGTGCGAAATTACATATGTATTTAACACTGACTTTAATTTCACTTCAGGAACACTTATTCCTCCGTTTCTGGACGCTTAACGCCCGACAAGAGGCGGTTCACAAGCACCACATCGAAGGAGGGGTTAGGATGAAGACGGTTCATCTTGGTCATCATATGCTCGCCGCGACCACCAGCCTGGCGGCCCTTGCCGCAGCGGGGACGGCCGTGGCGCAGGACAATATTTCCACCGGCGTCGACCAGGGTCGCTCCCTGGAAGAGATCGTCGTCACGGCGCGGCGGACGGCCGAATCGGCGCTGTCGGTGCCGGTCGCCGTGTCCGCCCTGTCAGCCCAGACGCTGGAACGATCGCATGTCAGCGACATGTCGCAGATCGCCCAGCTCACCCAGCAGCTGGTGATCGTGCCCGCGCTGAACGGCGGCGCGTCCATGTCGATCCGCGGTGTCGGTTCGACCTTCCAGGACGCGGGGCTCGACCAGTCGGTCGGCATCGTCATCGACAACGTGTCCATCAGCCGTGGCCGCGTATCCTATTCGGCCCAGTTCGACCTGCAGCAGGTTGAAGTGCTGAAAGGACCGCAGGCGCTGTTCTTCGGCAAGAATTCGCCCGCCGGCGTGCTGTCGATCCGGTCGGCCAATCCGACTCACAACTGGTCGGGCATGGTGCGCGCGGGCTATGAATTCGAAGCGGAGGAGAAATTCACCGAAGGCTTCATTTCGGGACCGATCACCGACAATCTGTTCTTCCGCGTCGCTGCCAAATATTCCGACCTCAACGGCTGGATCAAGAACACGACGGTCGCGGGTCCTAATCTCGCCTATCCGGCTTTCCCGATCCAGGGCCCGTCGTCGGGCGACACGCCTTCGTCGCGCAACTTCGCGACGCGTGTCACCTTGCAATGGGAACCGACCGATGATTTTTCGGCCAACCTCAAATATTTCTTCAACCGCATCAACGGCAGCGGCGATGAAGGCAATATCGAGAATTTCTGCGTCGGCCCGGCAGCGGCCGTGGGCCATCTGTCGACGCTGAGCTTCCAGACCGGCCAATATGTCTACGACCCGACCACCGACTGCAAGTTCGACCGCCGGCGCCAGGGCGGGCAGGTCCCCGAGGCGTGGCAGACCAATTTCCCCGAAGCGCTCAAGCATGACGGCAAGACCTGGCATCGTGTCACCGTCCACCTTGCTTCGCTGGACCTGGAAAAGCAGGTCGGCGACCTCGCACTCACCTCGGTCACCGGCTTCTATGCGGTCAAACAGAGCAATTTCGGCCAATATAGCGGCACCTCCTTCGGCAATGTCGGGTCCTTCAGCACCGGCGAGGACACGACCGCCTGGACCCAGGAATTCCGCGCGGCCAGCAGCTATGACGGCCCGTTGAACTTCACCGCCGGCGCCTTCTTCGAACGGGTCGACCGCGACCAGCCCGGACGGGGCAGCGTCGGCTATGCCGGCCCCGATCCGACGAACGGCAATTCGACCTATTCGCTCGACCAGCTGTGGACAGCCAAGTCGCGCACCGGGTCGGGCTTTGCCCAGATGCGCTGGGCGATGGTCGACAATGTCGAACTGTCGGGCGGCGTGCGCTACAGCCATGAGACCAAGCGCGCCCAAGGGCAGAATTTCTATCTGAACGCGCTGGGCCGGGCGATCGGCCTGGCGCCGGTCGGGCAGGTGGTGCGGCAGAGCCTGAGCTTTTCCAACTGGTCGCCGGAAGTCACCCTGTCCTACAAGCCGAGCCAGGACTTCCTCGCCTATGTCGCCTACAAGACGGGCTACAAGTCGGGCGGCATTTCGACCCCGTCGACGATTTCGCGTCTCCACGCGAACGACCCGACCCTGCTGCAGTTCCAGCCGGAACGGTCGAAGGGGTTCGAAGCGGGCATCAAGGGCGAATTGTTCGGCCGATCGCTGCGCTTTGCCCTGACCGCCTATCGCTACAACTTCACCGACCTGCAGCTCACCACCTATAATCCCAACCCGCCATCCTTCTTCATCAAGAATGCGGGCGCGGCGCGGACGTCGGGCGTGGAGGCCGAAGTCACCTGGCGAGCGACGCGCGAACTGACGCTGGACCTGAGCGGGGCCTATAACCGGGCGCTCTATACCGACTTCAAGGGCGCTCAGTGCCACATCCTGATCCGCAACACGCCCGCCTGTCCGAACGGTTTCTACGACCGCACCGGCCAGCCGCTGCCCCGCGCGCCGCGCTGGAGCTTCAAGGCAGGCGCCAATTATGAGACGGAGATTTCGACCAATCTCAAATTCGGCCTGAACGGCGATGCCAATTATCAAAGCTCGTTCCAGGCGTCGGAAACCGGGCTGCCCGAAGCGGTCATCAGCCCCAAATGGCGCTTCAACGCCGGGGCGCGGATCGGCGCGGCCGATGACAAGTGGGAATTGGCGCTGATCGGCCGCAACCTGTCGGACCAATATTTCCCGATGATCATAGGCGAACATACGTTCGGCAACCCGGCGGTGCCGGGCGAAGTCACCGGGTTCAGCCTGCGGCCGCGCGAAATCGTGGTCCAGGGCACGTTCCGCTTCTAAGCGCGGGCCTGGAAATGGAAGGGGCGGCACACCGGCCGCCCCTTTTCTTCACCCCGCCGCGACCAGGCCGGAAAGCCCTGACGGAACGGGCGCCTGCACGGCGGAACTCGCCATGTCGAGGGCATTGTCGACCAGCGCCTGATCTTCCGAGGGCGCGTCGAAGGGTGCGCGGCGGTTGAAGATGCTGGTCAGCACCATGATCGCGATCAGTCGCTGCCTTTCGATCAGCAGCGGCATCGGCAGCCAGGGCAGCAGCTTGCCCATCTGCTCCAACACCCGGTTCGATTCCGCCGCCGCCGCCATCGCCTCTCTGTCGATCAGGGCGTCGGGCGATCCGCTGAGCGTCGCCAGCACGAAGCGGGCGTAGCGGCGTTCGCCGTCCGCCGCGCGAAAGTCGATGACCGGCAGATAGAGAAGGTCGGTAAGGGTCCGCAGATCGCCAAGTTTCCCGGCGCTGCTCGCCTGCACGTAGAGAATGGCCCGGCGCTGTTCCATCTGCGCGATGCGCCGCGCTTCATGCGCGCGAAGCAGGCCGAGATAGTCGCCGAAATGATATTGCACCGCATAATTGTTGCGTTGTCCCGCCATCCGGCTGATCTCGCGGAGCGACACGCCGTTGCGGCCCCGCTCCCCGATCAGGATTTCCGCCGCGTCCATCAGCCGTTCCGCCGCCGATCCCTGTTTTCTGTCTTCCGCATCCCTGTCCATTCGCAAACCTTGCGCTCGGCCGCGTTCGAAAATCAACCCGCTTGCGGCAAGGGAGAGCGTGGCGCCGTCTTGACGGTCGCGGGGCGCGGTATCGTTTCGTCTTCACTTTTCTTCCGCTGGCCGCAAGGATCAACGATAAGAAACATAGGTAAACTTTGCCGTTGCCGGATGGTCTATCGTGCGGGCGGGGGCTTTAACAGGGACTCGCCCATGTTAGGCCAAGTCGCGTCCAGCGAACTGCACTGTTATTTCCGTCCGCACCAATTTCTCGCCCGCGAGGATGAGGAGCCGGTGGCCATGTACCGCATCGACGAAGGCTGGGCCTGCCGTTACCGCCTGCTGCCCGACGGCCGCCGCCAGATCACGGCGCTCTACCTGCCGGGCGACTATTGCGAGCCGCATTGGGCGCTGGGCAAGCGGCCATGCCAGCCGGTGGTGGCGCTCACCAACATGCGCGCCACGCGGCTGCCGGGCAACATGCCCTGGGGCCTTCCGCCCGAGACGCAGCAACTTTTCTGGCGCAAGTTGGGCGATGTGATCGAGCGGCAGACCAACTGGCTGGTCACGCTGGGGCGCAAGACCGCGCTGGAGCGGCTGGCCCATCTGCTGCTGGAATTGTTCGAACGGATGCGCCTTTCGGGC
>DATEJA010000229.1:0-4390 GCA_035278405.1 Sphingobium sp.
AACCGGGGCTTCGAAGCCCGGCACCAGGCGCTTGTAGCTGTTGGTGGTCGGGTTGGTGAAGGCGTTGAGGGCCTTGGCGTGCTTGATGACGCCGCCGATGAAGTAGAGGCAGGTTTCGCTGAGGCCGGCATAGCCTTCGCCAGCGAACAGCGGCTTGCCGCCTTCCCAGATCGACATGTGGGTGTGCATGCCCGAACCGTTATCCTGCGCGATCGGCTTCGGCATGAAAGTCGCGGTCTTGCCATAGGCCTGGGCGACCATCTGCACGACATACTTATAGATCTGCATGCGGTCGGCGGTCTGGACCAGCGTGCCAAAGGTCAGGCCGAGTTCGTGCTGGGCAGCGGCCACTTCATGGTGGTGCTTGTCGCAGGGCAGGCCCATTTCGAGCATGGTGGTGACCATCTCGGCGCGGATGTCGGTCGCCGGATCGACCGGAGCGACGGGGAAGTAGCCGCCCTTGGCGCGCGGACGGTGGGCAAGGTTGCCGCCCTCATATTCGCGGCCGGTGTTGGTCGGCAGTTCGATGTCGTCGATCTTGTAGAAGGACTCGTTATAGTCGTTGTTGAAGCGGACATCGTCGAACATGAAGAATTCGGCTTCCGGGCCGACATAGACGGTGTCGCCGAAACCGGCCGACTTCACGAACGCTTCGGCGCGCTTCGCGGTCGAGCGCGGGTCGCGGGCATAGAGTTCGCCGGTGTCGGGCTCGACGATGTCGCAGAACAGGATCATCATCGGGGTGGCGCTGAACGGATCGACATAGACGGCGTCAAGGTCGGGCTTCAGGATCATGTCCGACTCGTTGATCGCCTTCCAGCCTTCGATCGACGAACCGTCGAACATCAGGCCCTGGGTCAGCTCATCCTCGCCGAGGACCGAAGACACCATGGTCAGGTGCTGCCACTTGCCCTTGGGATCGGTGAAGCGCAGATCGACCCACTCGATCTCCTTTTCCTCGATCATCTTCAGGATGTCTTTTGGCGTGTTGGCCATGTGCGCTTGCCCTTCTTTCATAAATACCCCCCCGAAGGGGTAGTGGATGTTGCAGTTCGCCGGCCCTGGGAGAGCCGCCGAAATCACGAAAATTATTGAAAAGTCAGATGGCGTCGCTGTCGCGTTCGCCGGTGCGGATGCGGACCGCGGCCTCGATCGAGGAGATGAAGATCTTGCCGTCGCCGATACGGCCGGTCTGCGCCGCGGTGGAGATGGCTTCGACCACCCGGTCGGCCATGGCGTCGTCGACGACGACTTCCAGCTTCACCTTGGGGAGGAAATCGACGACATATTCGGCGCCGCGATACAGTTCGGTATGGCCCTTCTGCCGGCCGAACCCCTTGGCTTCCGTCACGGTGATGCCGGACACGCCGACTTCATGCAGCGCCTCCTTCACCTCGTCGAGCTTGAACGGTTTGATGATCGCTTCGATCTTCTTCATCACTCTGATCCCAACTCACACGCGCGCCGGATGGCGAAAGGCTCCGCCATCCTCCCTTGAAAGCGACGATCATCATGCCCCCCGAGACATGCGTCGTCCCTTCCGACAATCAATTACCGTGCCAAACGGCGAATCGCTACGAGACGCTTTCGGCGATGCGGCAATCTTTGTCCATATTGCCCGGATTCAGGGCAGAGTCTCAACCATTTGCCTGTTTTTTAGGCAGGGCTGTCGATCAACCGGAATAGGGCGGCGCGTCGAGGCCCGCCGGGCTCCTGGTGAAGATCTCGCACCCGGTTTCGGTGATGCCGATACTATGTTCGAACTGAGCCGACAGGGTGCGATCGCGGGTCACGGCGGTCCACCCGTCTTCCATCATCTTCACGCCCGGCTTGCCGATGTTGATCATCGGTTCGATGGTGAAGAACATGCCGGGCTTGAGTTCCGGACCCGTGCCCGGACGGCCGACATGGACGACCTCGGGACTGTCGTGAAAGACGCGCCCCAACCCATGGCCGCAGAAATCGCGGACCACGCCATAGCGGTGCTTTTCGGCATGTTTCTGGATGGCATGGCCGATGTCGCCCAGATGGTTGCCGGGCTTGGCCTGCTCGATGCCCAGCATCAGGCACTCATAGGTCGCCTCGACCAGCCGCCGCGCCTTGATGGAGGTTTCGCCGACGATATACATGCGGCTCGTGTCGCCGTGCCAGCCGTCCAGCAGCGGCGTCACGTCGATGTTGAGGATGTCGCCTTCCTTCAGCTTCAGATCGCCCGGTATGCCATGGCAGATGACATGGTTGAGCGAGATGCAGCAGCTGTGCGTATAGCCGCGATAGCCCAGCGTCGCCGGCACGCCGCCGCCGTCCAGCGTCATGCGGCGGATGATGTCGTCCAGTTCGCCGGTGGTGACGCCGGGCACCACATGCGGCACCAGCGCGTCCAGTATCTCGGCCGCCAGCCGCCCCGCCTTGCGCATCCCTTCAAAGCCGGCCGCGTCATAGAGCTTGATCGCGCTCGATCGGGAAATCGGCGCGTCCGCCGTCATCGTCATATAGTCGGTCATGCGATCGATTATAGGCAGCCGCGCAGGATATTGCGAGAGGGCGCGCGCGTCGGACTAGGCAGGGGGGCTGGCAGCGGCTATGGCCAGCCACATGCCCGCCGACGAACGCATCTGGACCGCCGCACTGATCGTGATCGGAGACGAGATACTGTCCGGCCGCACCCAGGACAAGAATGTCTCGCAGGTCGCGACCTGGCTCAACGTCCAGGGCATCCGGCTGCGCGAAGTGCGGGTGGTGGCCGACGACAGCGACGCGATCGTCGAGGCGGTGAACACGCTGCGCGCCCGCAACGACTATCTCTTCACCACCGGCGGGATCGGCCCGACGCATGACGACATCACCGTGGACGCCATCGCCCGCGCCCTGGACGTGCCGGTGGAAATCAACGCCCAGGCGCGCGCGGTGCTGGCGGGCTATTATGACACGCGCGGCGGTCTGACCGATGCGCGGCTGCGCATGGCCCGGGTGCCCGCCGGCGCTAGCCTCATCGAAAACCGCATGTCGGGCGCGCCCGGCATCCGCCACGGCAACATCTTCATCATGGCCGGCGTGCCGCACATCACGGCAGGGATGCTCGACAGTCTGACCGGCACGCTGGAAGGCGGGCGCCCGGTCCTGTCGGCGCAGATCGGCTGCTGGGTCGCGGAAAGCGAGATCGCGGACCTGCTGGAAAGCGCCGAACGCGCGCATGAGGGCTGCCAGATCGGCAGCTACCCCTTCTTCCGGGAGGGGAAGACGGGTGCCAATTTCGTCGTCCGCTCGACCGACGCCGCCGCGCTCGACCGCTGCGTCGCGGACCTCAGCGTCGCCCTGGAGCAGGGCGGCTGGCCGGTGGTGATCGGGGGCATTTGAATAAACCGTCATCCCAGCGCAGGCTGGGATCTCAGGCCCCGCCGCGCCTCCCCTCCCGAAATCCCAGCCTGCGCCGGGAAGAGGGAGAAGACCGGATAATCCCCCTTAATTCCCCCCATCCAGCAGCCGCCGCGCGATCACCTGCGCCTGTATCTCGCCCGCGCCCTCGAAGATGTTCAGGATCCGCGCGTCCGCCAGCAGCCGGCTGACCTGATATTCGCTCGCAAAGCCGTTGCCGCCATGGATCTGCAGCGCATTGTCCGCCGCCGCCCAGGCGACCCGCGCGCCGATCAGCTTCGCCATGCCCGCCTCCAGGTCGCAGCGCTTGCCCTCATCCTTGCGTCGGGCGGCGAAATAGGTGAGCTGGCGCGCGCCCATGATCTCCGCCGCCATCATCGCCAGCTTGTTGGCGACGCGCGGAAAGTCGAAGATCGGCCGCCCGAACTGCTTGCGATCCAGCGCATAGCTAAGGCCGATGTCGAGCGCCGCCTGCGCCACCCCGATCGCGCGCGCCGCCGTCTGGATGCGCGCGGATTCAAAGGTCGCCATCAGCTGCTTGAAGCCCTGGCCCTCGACCCCGCCGAGCAGGTTCGCCGCCGGCACGCGGAAATCGTCGAAGCCGATCTCATATTCCTTCATCCCGCGATAGCCGATCACCTCGATCTCGCCGCCGCTCATGCCGGGGGTAGGGAAGGGCGCGTCCACCGTTCCGCGCTGCTTGGGCGCGATCAGCATGGAAAGGCCGCTATAGTTTTTCGTGTCGGCATCGGTGCGCACCAGCAGCGTCATGACGTCGGCGCGCGCCGCATGGGTGATCCACGTCTTGTTGCCGCTCACCCGATATTCGCCATCGGCCAGCGTCGCCCGCGTGCGCAGCGACCCCAGGTCCGACCCGGTATCCGGCTCGGTGAAAACAGCCGTCGGCAGGATCGAGGCATTGGCGATCTGCGGCAACCAATGCGCCTTCTGCGCCTCGGTGCCGCCGGTCAGGATCAGTTCCGCCGCGATCTCCGATCGGGTCGCGAGCGATCCC
>DATEJA010000230.1:0-10838 GCA_035278405.1 Sphingobium sp.
CGCGGCAAGCACAAGCCGTCCTTCACCCCCCACGTCGATTGCGGTGACAATGTCATCATCATCAACGCGGAAAAGGTGAAGTTCACCGGCCGCAAGCTGACCGACAAGGTTTACTACAAGCACACCGGCTATGCCGGCGGCATCAAGGAAACCACGCCCCAGAAGGTTCTGGAAGGCCGTTTCCCCGAACGCGTCCTGGAAAAGGCCGTCGAGCGCATGATCCCTCGTGGTCCGCTCGGCCGTCAGCAGATGCGCAACCTGCGCATCTTCGCCGGCGCTGAACATCCGCACGCCGCGCAGAACCCCGAAGTGCTCGACTTCGCGTCGCGCAACCGCAAGAACAAGGTGGGTGCCTAATGTCCGATAACCGCCAGTCCCTGTCCGACCTCGCGTCGCTGACCGCCAACGCGCCGGCCCCCGCGCCCGCCGCTGCCGAAACCGCTGCTGCCGACGCCCCCATCGCGCCGGCTCAGCCTTCGGCTCCGCTGCGCGCCCAGGAAATCGACAGCCTCGGCCGCGCCTATGCGACCGGCCGTCGTAAGGACGCTGTCGCCCGCGTCTGGGTGAAGCCCGGCACCGGCAAGATCACCGTCAACGGCCGCGATCAGGAAATCTACTTCGCCCGTCCGACCCTGCGTCTGGTGATCAACCAGCCGTTCGGCGTCACGGACCGCGAAGGCCAGTATGACGTGATCGCCACCGTCAAGGGCGGCGGTCTGTCCGGCCAGGCCGGTGCGGTCAAGCACGGTATCGCCCAGGCTCTGTCGAAGTACGAGCCGGCGCTGCGCAGCGCGGTCAAGGCCGAAGGCTTCCTGACCCGCGACAGCCGCGCGGTCGAGCGTAAGAAGTACGGCAAGGCCAAGGCTCGCCGCAGCTTCCAGTTCTCGAAGCGCTGATCTTTCCGATCGGATCGAAATTGGGGAAGGGGCCGGATTTCCGGCCCCTTTTCTATTTCAGCCCGTCCGTTGCATGTCCGTATCGGTGGCAACCTTGTTTCGCCCGGGTTGTTGATCTGCCGTTAGTTATCGACAGGAGGACCCGATGGGCGAACTGACCGACAAGATGAAAGCCGCTGGCAACAAGGCTGCGGGCGCCGTCAAGGAAGCTGCTGGCCGCAACCAGAATGATCCCGATCTCGCCGCCGAAGGCAAGGCGCAGAAGGCCAAGGGCACGGCGCAGAATATCAAGGGATCGATCAAGGGCGCGCTGGGCGACGATATTTGATCCCGGACGCCACGCAGGCAAGGGCTTCGCCGGCAGCGGCGGAGCCCTTTCTGCTGTCCTCAGGCCGTTGAAACGGCAACGCGCTCTTCCTCTTCCTCACCCTTGGCCAGATAGGCGCGCAGGTCCCGCCGCAATTCTCCCGCGCAGAGATACAGTGCGATGACGTTGGGGACCGCCATCAGGAAGAAGCTGCTGTCGACAATGTCCACAACCCGGCCCAAGTCGATCGCGGCGGCCGGGGGCAGGGCGAGGATATAGAGGATCTTGTAGCTCCACTGGGCCTTGGGACCATGGCCGAACAGATAGCCCCAGGCTTGCAGGCCATAAAAGCCCCAGGCCACCAGCGTCGAATAGGCGAACAGCACCACAACGATCGCCAGCAGCCACGGAAACCAGGGCGACACCTGGGCAAATGCGGCGGAGGTGATGGCGACGCCTTCAAGCCCCGACTTCCATGTTCCGGCCACCACCAGCGCCAGCCCGCCGACCGCACAGACGATCATCGTGCCCAACAGCGGTTCGAGCAAGGCGACCAGCCCTTCGGAGACGGGATGGCGCACCCGCGCGAGGCTATGCGCCATCACCGCTGATCCGACGCCCGCTTCGCTCGCAAAAACCGCGCGGCGCATGCCCGCAACGAACGCGCCCACCGCGCCTCCGGTCGCCGCCCCGCCGCTCCAGGCTCCATGCCAGATTTCGGCAAGCGCACCGGGGATGGCGGGGGCGTGGAAGATGAGCACCGCCGCCACGCCGATCAGATAGACCGCGACCTTGAGCGGGGTCAGCCGCTTCGCCACCTCGCCCAGCCAGGCCGCACCGCCCAGCGTCACCAGCGCGACGGCAGCGGCAAGGAGGACGCCATAAGCCCAACCCTGCGTCAGGCCGGTCACCACCTTCACCTGGGCGAAGCTCTGGTTGACCTGCACCATCGGGATCGCGCCGAACAGGGCGAAGAAGGCGTAGAGCCCGCCCAGCGCGGCGCCCAGTTTCGGCCAGCCGCGCGCGGCCCCCACGGCTTTCAGCACATACATGGGGCCGCCGTGCACATGTCCCCGCCCGTCGAACATGCGATATTTGAGGCCGAGCGTCACTTCCGCCATCTTCACCGTCATGGCGAACCAGCCGATGATGAACATCCACAGGATCGCGCCCGGCCCACCCATGGTCAGCGCCACGGCGACGCCCGCGATATTGCCGAGGCCGATCGTCCCGGCGAGCGCCGTGGTCAGCGCGCCCCACTGGCTGACATCGCCCTTCGCTTCGCCGGCTTCCGGCTGGGTGCGCAGGATGCGGACGGCGCGCCCGACCGCGCGGACATTGGGAAAGCCGAGCCAGACGGTGAAGAACAGCATCGGCAGCGCCAGGTAGAGCACGATGAGTTCGATCTTCGTGCCCAGCAAGGGCACCTTGAAGAAGACCGCGCCCGAAAGCGCGTCCACCGCTGCATTGAACCCGTCCATCGGCCAAGGAATGGCTGCTCGCCGGTGGAAAGTCGAACAAAGATTGCTATGGATGGCGGCAGTTTAGGTCGCGTGAGCAAGGCACGAATCATGAGCAGGCGGTATTTCGGCACGGACGGGATCAGGGGCCGGACCAACCAGTGGCCGATGACGGCGGAACTGGCGATGAAGGTCGGCATGGCCGCGGGCAAGCATTTCCAGCGCGGCAGCCACCGTCATCGCGTGGTGATCGGCAAGGATACGCGCCTGTCGGGCTATATGGTCGAAAATGCACTGGTCGCGGGCTTCACCGCCGTCGGCATGGACGTCGTCCAGTTCGGCCCGATTCCGACGCCCGCCGTCGCCCTGCTCGCCCATTCGATGCGGGCGGACCTGGGCGTGATGATCTCGGCCAGCCACAATCCCTATGCCGACAATGGCATCAAGCTGTTCGGGCCGGACGGTTACAAACTGTCCGACGAGGATGAGATGAAGATCGAGGCGATGCTGGAGCAGGACATCCCGCTCGCCGCCTCGGCCGACATCGGCCGCGCCCGCCGCGTGGAGGACGCACGCGGGCGCTACATCCACGCGGTCAAGTCCAGCTTTCCCGCCGACCTGCGTCTGGATGGTCTGAAGATCGTCGTCGATTGCGCCAATGGCGCGGCCTATCAGGTCGCGCCTTCGGCCTTTTGGGAGTTGGGCGCGGAGGTGATCGCCGTCGGCGTCAGCCCCAATGGCATCAACATCAACGACCAGTGCGGTTCCACTTCGCCGCTGCTGTGCCAGGAAACGGTGGTGTCCTCGGGCGCGGACATCGGCATTGCGCTGGATGGCGATGCCGACCGGCTGATCGTGGTCGACGAGAAGGGCCAGATCGTCGACGGCGACCAGATCATGGCGCTGATCGCGGGCAATTTCGCGCGCGACGGTTCGCTGCGCGGGGGTGGCCTGGTGGCGACTGTCATGTCCAACCTGGGACTGGAGCGGCATCTGGCAGGGCAGGGCATCGCATTGGAGCGCACCAAGGTCGGCGACCGCTATGTGCTGGAGCGGATGCGCGAGGGCGGCTTCAATGTCGGTGGCGAGCAGTCGGGCCACATGATCTTGAGCGACTATGCGACGACCGGCGATGGCACGGTGGCGGCGCTGCAGGTCCTGGCCGCGCTGGTGCGGTCGGGCAAGCCGGCGAGCGAGGTGCTGCATCAGTTCGACCCGGTGCCGCAGTTGCTCAAGAATGTGCGCTTTTCCGGGGGCAAGCCGCTGGAGCATGACGAGGTGAAGCGGGTGATCGCCCAGGCGGAGGCGGAGCTGAACGGCTGCGGCCGGCTGGTGATCCGCCCTTCGGGCACGGAACCCGTCATCCGCGTGATGGCGGAGGGCGACCGCGAGGAGCAGGTCAAGGACGTGGTCGAGCGGATCTGCGAAGCGGTGGCGAGGGTGGCGGCGTGATCGAACGATCAACGGCCGTTCGCTTCGAGCGTAGTCGAGAAGCCTGCGCGCAACCGTTTCTCGACTTCGCTCGAAACGAACGGGACATTGTCCATGCTTGAGATGCGCCCCGATTGCGAGCGGTGCGGGGCGGACCTTCCCGCCGATGAGCCGGGCGCGTTCATCTGCTCGTTCGAATGTACCTATTGCGCGCCTTGTGCCGAGGCATTGGACGATCGCTGCCCCAATTGCGGCGGCGAGCTGATGGACCGACCCACGCGCACGGGGCAGGCGCTTGCCCGGCATCCCGCTTCGGCCGAGCGGCATTACAAGGGATGAGCATCACCCGCATCCTCATCATCGCCGGGTCCGACAGCGGCGGCGGCGCGGGGATCCAGGCGGATATCCGCACGGTGACGCTGCTGGGCGGCCATGCGATGACGGCGATCACCGCGATCACCGCGCAGAACACGCTCGGCGTGCAGGGCGTCCATGCCGTGCCGACCAATATGGTCATTCAGCAGATGGACAGCGCGATCGCCGACATTGGCGTCGACGCGGTGAAGATCGGCATGATCGGATCGGCCGACACGGCCGTCGCCGTGGCGGATCGGCTGGCCTCGCTCAAGGATGTGCCGATCGTGTTCGACCCCGTCATGGTCGCGACCAGCGGCGCCGCGCTGGCGGACGCACCGACCATCGCCGCGTTCGAGCGGCTGATGGCACTCGCGACGCTGGTGACGCCCAATATCCCCGAGCTGGAGGCGCTGGGCGGGGAGGAGATCGCGGTGCGATTCGATACCCATGTGCTGGCCAAGGGCGGCCATGGCGAGGGGCCGATGCTGACCGACCGGCTGATCGGCCCGCAGGGGGTGCGCAAGGCGTGGAGCAACGCCCGGATCGACACGCCCCATAGCCACGGCACCGGCTGCACGCTGGCGAGCGCCATCGCGACGGGGTTGGGGCAGGGCTGGGACCTGGTCGACGCGATCGAGCGCGGGCGCAAATATGTGCGGGAGGCGCTGCGCCTCGCGCCGGGCCTTGGGCAGGGGCATGGGCCCATGGGTGCACCTTTCGGATTCCACGCCCATGCCTGACTTCGCGCATGAGCGGCTGCATCATCCGGGCTTGGTCGCTGGGGTGGACGAGGCGGGGCGGGGGCCGCTGGCGGGGCCGGTTGTCGCCGCCGCCGTCATCCTGCGGCAGGAGGATTGCCCCGACGGGCTCAACGACAGCAAGCAGTTGACCGCCGGTCGCCGGGCTGCGCTGGAGATCGAGATCAAGGCGCGGGCACTGTGCTGGGGCGTCGGGATCGCGTCGGTCGAGGAGATCGACAGCATCAACATCCTCTGGGCGACGATGCTGGCGATGACGAGGGCGATGGAGGCGCTGTCCCACGACTGTGCCCATGTGCTGGTGGACGGCAACCGTTGCCCGCAATGGCGCTGGGCCGCGACGGCGGTGGTGGAGGGGGACGCGAAATGCCTGTCGATCGCGGCCGCATCGATCCTGGCCAAGGAAGCGCGCGACCGGATGATGGTGGAAGCGGCGGCATTGCACCCCCATTATGGCTGGGAAAGCAACAAGGGCTATGGCAGCCCGATGCATCTGGCGGCGCTGCGCGAACATGGACCGACTCCGCTGCATCGCAGGAGTTTCGCGCCGGTGGCGCAGCTGGTGCTGCTGTAAACCCATGAAGGACATGGCGAGAAAAACGCGTCTTCGGGGAGATATCGTTTCGCTATCGTAATAAACTGTGCCAGCGCGGGATAAGCTTGGGGTTCGGAACGTGACTCTGCGCTGGCGCTGCGGCGGCTTGTGGTTAAGAATGGGTATATGTCCTTTCTTGACCTTCGACTGGCCTGGATCGCGCTGGCGCTGAC
Source organism: Sphingobium sp. (assembly GCA_035278405.1). Taxonomy (GTDB): domain Bacteria; phylum Pseudomonadota; class Alphaproteobacteria; order Sphingomonadales; family Sphingomonadaceae; genus Sphingobium. The sequence goes on from DATEJA010000230.1 coordinate 5,978, forward strand.
GCCGATGGTGCAGCCTGCCCTGGCGCAGCCAGTGGCGGCGGAGGAGGCAGGGATCAAGCCGGGGGGCTATCGCTGGCTGGCGCAGGGGCCGTTCAACGGGCCGCTTTACCTGGTCATCAGCCTGGAGCGGCAGATGATGCATGTCTATGACGGCGACCGGCTGGTCGGCGTCGCCAGCGTGTCGACCGGCATGACCGGCCACCGCACGCCGGAGGGCGAATTTCCGGTGCTGGAAAAGCGCGAATGGCATCGGTCCAACCTCTACAGCAACGCTCCGATGCCCTTCATGCAGCGGCTGACCTGGGGCGGGGTGGCACTGCATGCCGGGCAGAATCCGGGCTATCCGGCGAGCCATGGCTGCATCCGCCTGCCGCACGGCTTTGCCCGGCAGCTGTTCGCGCTGACCCAGCTGGGGACGATGGTGCGGGTCATGGGGAAGGAATTGCGGCCGGCCCTGATGGTCGACACGCTGGTGCTGAACGATCCGGACAGCGCGATCGTGACCTTTACGCCGGGTGCCGAGCCGGCGCGGGCGAGCGAAAGGGCGGTTGAGCTGGCTGCGCAGGAGGCGCCGGTGTTGGTGGTGGATCCTAGCGTGTTTCGGCCGCATTTGCGGCGCTGGTAGGATAGGGTTGGGGTGGGCGTAGCGGTTTTCGCGTCCCCGGGGCGGGGAATTTTCACGCGGAGATGCGGAGACGCGGAGTGAGCTTCCACGCCTTTTGGCGGCAAATGCTTTCGGTGGAGGTGATGTGGACTGGGCGTTCCCCGGCGGAGGCCGGGGGCTAGATCCGGCCTTGCAGCTGGGCCCCGGCCTTCGCCGGGGAACGGGTTGGTTCCGCTGGGCTCCTGCTTTCGCAGGAGCACATGATGGGGAGGAAGCCGTTGTTCGTGCTGAGGCGCAGAGGGTGCGGAGGTGTTGACCTCCGCGTCTCCGCGTGAGCCTGTCTGGACGCTTCGTCTATCGCACCGCTTCGCCATCTTCCTTGGTGAAGCTGCCGGGCTGACGCTCCAGCAGCGTCAGTACCTGCTCGGAGGGGCGGCACAGCTTCACGCCCTTGGGGGTGACGACGATCGGGCGGTTGACCAGGATGGGGTGCTGCACCATCGCGTCGAGCAGGGCGGCGTCGGAAATGGCGGGGTCGAGCAGGCCGAGGTCGGCGGCGGGGGTGCCCTTGTCGCGCAGGAGGGCGCGGGCGGTGAGGCCCGAGGCGGCGAGCAGGTCTTCCAGCAGGGCGCGGGTCCAGCCGACGGCGCGATAGTCGACGATTTCGGGCTGGTAACCTGCCGCCTCGATCATCGCCAGCGTGTTGCGCGACGTGCCGCAGTCCGGATTGTGGTAGATGGTGATGGGGAAATCATCGGTCATGGTCATGATCCTTGGCGAAAAGCCATGAGAAGAAAGCGACCGCCAGCAGCGTGCCGGCAAGCTGGCCCGCGATGAAGAGCGGCGTCGAGGAAGGGGCGATGCCGGCGAATGTGTCCGACAGGCTGCGCGCCAGCGTCACGGCGGGATTGGCGAAGGATGTGGACGCGGTGAACCAGTAGGCAGCGGTGACGTAGAGCCCGATCGCAACCGGGGTGAAGGCGGGGCGCGATCGCTCCGTGCCGAGGATCGTGCCGATCAGGCCGAAGGTCGCGACCAGTTCGGAAAAGCCCTGGGCGAGGCCGTCTCGATGCTTGGCGGAGATCTGGAGCAGCGGCTCGGCGAACATGCCATGGGCGACCCACACGCCCGCCACCGCGCCGATGAGCTGGGCGGCAATGTGGACCAAGGCGGTCGAGGCGGGGAGTTCGCGGCGGAGCAGCGCCATCATCGTGACCGCCGGGTTGAAATGCGCGCCCGAGACGGGATTGAAGATGTGGATCAGGACCACCAGCGCCGCGCCGGTGGCGAGGGTGTTGCCGAGCAGCGCGATCGCGACATTGCCGCTCGCGAGCCGTTCGCCCATGATGCCGGAACCGACCACGACGGCGAGGAGCAGGGCGGTGCCGGCCGCTTCGGCGGCAAAGCGTCGGGTCTGGCTCATGGGGCCTCGCAGCAAAGTTGCGCGACATCGCCGAGCGAGCCGCAGATTTCGGGGCGGCCGTTGCAGCAATCGGCGACCAGGAACTGGAGCAGCGCGCGCATCCGATCGTAATCGGCTGCATAGATGATCGAGCGGCCCTCGCGCGTCGGGCGGATGAGCCCGGCGTGGGTGAGGATGGCGAGATGGGTGGAGAGGGTGCTGGGCAAGGCGTCGACTTCGCGCGCGATATCGCCGGCGGGGAGGCCGGCTTCGCCGGTGCGGACCAACAGGCGGAAGACGGCGAGACGGGTGTCGTGGGCGAGGGCGGAGAGGGCTTCGATGGCGGTGGGCGGGTGCATGGATCGGTCCGGCTGGTTTCGATATTTCGGATAGGATCGAAATGAGAGGGACGCAAGGGGATTGTGGTTGGGGTGGTTTGGGGGAGGGCCTTGGCCTTGGCGCGGGGGCGGGGTCAGGGGATGGGTTTCCGGGAGGGGGTGGTTTGCGGACGCCCCTCAACAGCGTCACCCCGGCGGAAGCTGGGGCCTGAGGCCATGTCGCGCTTTCACCTCCTGAGATCCCAGCCTGCGCTGGGATGGCAGGAAGGGGCGCGCACATCGTCATCTCTCGTCATGCCGGGATTGACCCGGAGACGAAGCGGGAGCCCGGATCAAGTCAGGGGTGACGGTGTGGGCTAAGTCCGTGGGTGGTCGTTCAGGCCACAAAGAAGCGGCCGGTCCGGCCTGGGACCGACCGCTTCCCAACCCCCCGCTCGGGGAGCTGTCTCGTCAGGCGGCCTCGGCGGTTTCCGACGAGGCGGGGAGGCGGATGAGATAGTCGAAGGCGGAGAGGGCCGCCGTCGATCCCGCCCCCATGGCGATCACGATCTGCTTGTAGGGCACGGTGGTGCAGTCGCCGGCGGCGAAGATGCCGGGCTGGCTGGTTTCGCCGCGCGCGTCGATCTCCACCTCGCCGCGCGGGGAGAGGGCGACCGCGTCCTTCAGCCATTCGGTGTTGGGGACGAGGCCGATCTGGACGAAAATGCCCTCCAGTTCGACATCATGGTCGGTGCCATGGTTGCGGTCCTTGTAGGAAAGGCCCGTGACACGCGCGCCGTCGCCTTCCACCTTGGTGGTGAGCGCGGAGGTGATGATGCGGACATTGGGCAGGCTTGCGAGCTTGCGCTGGAGCACCGCGTCGGCGCGCAGCTGGCTGTCGAATTCGATCAGCGTCACATGGGCGACGATGTTGGCGAGGTCGATCGCCGCTTCGACACCGCTGTTGCCGCCGCCGATCACCGCGACGCGCTTGCCCTTGAAGAGCGGGCCGTCGCAATGGGGGCAGTAGGCCACGCCCTTGTTGCGATAGTCGTCCTCGCCCGGCACGCCCATCTGCCGCCAGCGCGCGCCGGTGGAGAGGATGACGGTGCGGCCCTTCAGCGACGCGCCATTTTCCAGCACCACCTCATGATAGCCGCCTTCGGTCTTGGCCGGGATGAGCCTGGCCGCCTTTTGCAGGTTCATGATCTCGACGTCATAGTCTTTCACATGCTGTTCCAGCGCGGTGGCGAGCTTGGGGCCTTCGGTGCGCGAAACCGAGATGAAATTCTCGATATCCATGGTGTCGAGCACCTGGCCGCCGAAGCGTTCGGCCGCGATGCCGGTGCGGATGCCCTTGCGCGCGGCATAGATGGCCGAGGCCGCGCCGGCGGGGCCGCCGCCGACGATCAGGACTTCGAACGGGTCCTGCTTGCGGATCTTCTCGGCGGCGCGGTCGGCGGCGCCGCTGTCGATCTTGGCGACGATCTGCTCCAGTTCCATGCGGCCGCTGGCGAAGGGTTCGCCGTTCAGGAAGACGGTGGGGACGGCCATGACCTGGCGCGCGTCGACTTCCTCCTTGAACAGGGCACCGTCGATCGCGGTGTGGCGGATGCGCGGGTTGAGCACGCTCATGAGGTTGAGCGCCTGCACCACGTCCGGGCAATTCTGGCAGGAGAGGGAGAAATAGGTTTCGAAGTGGAAGTCGCCGTCCAGGTCCTTGACCTGGTCGATGACGTCCTGCGCCGCCTTGGACGGGTGGCCGCCGACCTGGAGCAGGGCGAGCACGAGGCTGGTGAATTCGTGGCCCATGGGCAGGCCGGCGAAGGTGACGCCGATGTCGGTGCCGGCGCGGCGGATCATGAAGCTGGGCTTGCGCGCGTCATGGCCGGCGAGGACGAGCGAAACCTTGTCCGACAGTTCGGCGATCTCGGTCAGCAGGCTTTCCAGCTCGCGGGACTTCGCGCCGTCGTCGAGCGAGGCCACCAGCTCGATGGGCTGCGTGATGTTCGCCATATAGGCCTTGAGCTGGCCCTTGAGATTTGCGTCCAACATCGTGTCAAAGCTCCATGAGCGCGCCGATCCTTCAGGCACGCGGTTATCCGATCGCCGGTGCGACCCGAAGGTTCCGGCGTTTGTGTATAATCTCGTTCCATTATCGTCACCCCGGACTTGATCCGGGGTCCCGCTTTCTTGTTCGCATCGCCTGAAGAGAAGCGGGATCCCGGGTCAAGCCCGGGATGGACGAACAAGAGGGAGTAGGTAGCGGTATAATCCCGCCGGGCCGGGGAGATTGCCTCGACCCGGCCCGGCAGGTGCCTTGTCAGGTCTTAGATCTTGCCGACGAGGTCGAGCGAGGGAGCCAGGGTTTCTTCACCCTCCTCCCACTTGGCCGGACAGACTTCGCCGGGGTGAGCGGCGACATATTGCGCGGCCTTGACCTTGCGGAGCAGTTCGGTCGCGTTGCGGCCGACGCCTTCGGAGGTGATTTCCATGAACTGGATCACGCCTTCGGGATCGACCAGGAAGGTCGCGCGG
>DATEJA010000231.1:0-17233 GCA_035278405.1 Sphingobium sp.
CCCTTCATCGCCGGCGGTTCGCCCAGCGCCAGGCCGATCTCGCGCTGGGCATGGGCGCAGCGGGTCAGGCTGTCGATCAGCAGCAGCACCTTCTTGCCGCGCGCGCGGAAATATTCGGCGATGGCGGTCGCGCGGGCGGCGGCGCGCAGGCGCAGCACCGGCGGATGGTCGGCGGGCACGGCGACGACGATCGACTTGTGCATCGCGCCCTTCAGCTTGGTTTCCAGGAAGTCGCTGACCTCGCGGCCGCGTTCGCCGATCAGGCCGGCGACGACGATGTCGGCCTCGGCCCCGGCGATCATCTGGCCCATCAGCACCGACTTGCCGACGCCCGATCCGGCGATGATCGCGATGCGCTGGCCGCGCCCGGCGGTCAGCAGCGCGTTGACGGCGCGCACGCCGAGGTCAAAGGGTTCGGTCACACGCCCCCGGTCGAGGACATTGCCCTTGACCCCATTGAGCGGCCAGGACCCGCCGGCGATGATCGGCCCCTTGCGGTCGAGCGGCTGGCCCATGGCATCGATGACGCGGCCGATCAGCCCCTCGCCCACCTGCACCATGGTCGCCTGGCTGTCCGGCTCCACCCGCGCGCCATTTTCCAGCGGCGCGTCTGCGTCCAGCGGCACCAGCAGCGTCCGGTCGCCGCGAAAGCCCACGACCTCGGCGCGACAGACGGTGCCGTCCGCCGCGATCACCCGCGCGCCCGCGCCGATCGGCTTGCGAAAGCCCGTCACCTCCAGCATGCCCGCATCATGGCTGACCAGCCGGCCGACATGGCGGGGCGCGCGGTTCTGCACCTGCATATGGTCGAACAGGCCCTCCGCCTGGGCGAGCGCGGCCTTGATCACGCCTTGCCCTCCATATCGTCGAGCAGCGCACGCAGGCGGGCCAGGCGCACGTCCGGCCCATCCTCCACCCAGCCATCGGCGGTTTCCAGCCGCACGCAGCCGCGATGCATCGCCTGGTCGGCGACCAGCTTCACGCCGATCTCCTCGCCGTCCAGCAGCGCGATATCGTCGGGGTTGAGGTGCAGCGCGCCCTTCTCGTCATGCTCCTCGATGAAGGCCGCGACCGTGTCGCAACGCTGGACCAGTCGTTCGATGTCGATCTCGACCTCGCCGACGATCTGCTCGACCAGCCGGACGACCGTGGCCGACAACATGGTGGACAGCATGCCACTGGGTGCCGGCGCCAGCATTTCCAGCGCCTCGGCCAGCCGGCCGCGCGCTTGCGCATCGGCGGCGGCGGCATCGCCCACCACCCGGCAGCCTTCGTCGAAACCCTGCGCGAACGCCTCCATCCGCGCCTGTTCGAGGATATCTTCGTCGGTCATGGCGGGCGCGGCATCGTGCATCGCCTGCCCATGGAAGCCCGCATCCTCCGCAAAGAGGGTGCGAAAGCCCCCGCTGCGCACCTGGCTCACGCCGCCCAGCGGGATGCTGGCGGCGTCCTGGCTGCTCGCCGCGCTCCAGACCTTAAACAAAGTCGTTCCCCTTGCCGCCCAGCATGATGGTCCCGGCGTCGGCCATGCGGCGGGCGGTGGCGATGATCAGCTTCTGCGCGTCCATCACCTCGGCGAGGCGGATGGGGCCGCGTTCCTCGATCTCGTCGGCGATGGCCTGCGCCGCGCGGGCGGACATCGACCCGAAGATCTTGCCCTTCAGCATATCGTTCGCGCCCTTCAGCGCCACGACCAGCACGCTGCTGTCGATGGTCCGCATCAGCGTGCCCATATTCTTGTCGTCCATGTCGATCAGGTTATCGAAGACGAACATCTCCTCCTCGATCGTCTGGGCAATCATCTTGTCGCGCTTGGCGACGGCCTTCATGATCCGCTGCTCATTGTCCTTGCGGACATTGTTCATGATCGCGGCCGCCTCGATCGTGCCGCCGCGCTGCGATGCCGCGCCCTGCTTCTTCGACGTCGAACCGCGCAGCAGCAGCTGCTCCAGATCGTCGAGCGCCTCGTTCGACACCGGGCCCAGGGTGGCGATGCGGTAGACGATCTCTTCCTGATATTCGGCCGGCAGCAGCTGCAGCACGTCGGCGGCGACCGGCGCCTCCAGATGGGCGAGCACGATCGCCATGATCTGCGGATGCTCCGCCTCGATCAGCGAGGCGACTTCCTTGGCGTCCATCCATTTCAGCATTTCCAGCTGCGTCGAACGGGTCGGCGGGGTGATGCGCGCCAGGATCGTCTCGGCCCGCTCCTCGCCCAGCGCCTTGGTCATGGCGCCACGGATATGGCGGGTCGCGCCATAGCCGATGGTCGTGCGCTTCTTCGCCTTGGTCACGAAATGGTCGAGCGCCTCATTGACTTCCTCGACCTGCACATCGGCCACGTCATACATGGCATAGCCAAGCTGGCGGACTTCGTCGGGCTCCAGGCGGGAGAGGATCTGCGCGGCCTCGTCCTCGTCGAAGAGCATCAGCAGGACGGCGGCGGCGGCGCTGCCCTTGATCGCGGCAGGAGCGGTGGCGGCCTCAGCCATTGTCCTTCTTCCCTTCCTTCAGGAGATCGCGCACCACCAGGGCGGCGCGATCCGGATCCTGCTTCACGAAATTGCGAATGAGGTCGGCGCGCTGCGCATAGTCATAGGTAGACGAGATCATGTCGAGCGTGACGGCCTTGCTGCCGTCCGGCGCGACCGCGGCTTGGCGGGTGATCTCGGTCGAGATTTCCCGGCCGATCTTCTGCCCTTCCGCCGCGCTCTGCTCGGCGGCGGCCTCCTGCGCGGCGGCGCGGCGCTTGAGCAGCGGGCGGCCGATGCCGAAGATCACCAGTAGCGCGACGGCGAGCGCCGACAGGTTGCGCACCAGCGGCGAGATCCAGCCCGCCTCATACCAGGGCGCTTTCACCTCCTCGGCCTTGACGAAGCTGCGCGAGGACAGGGCGACGACGTCGCCGCGCGCCTGGTCGAAGCCGACCGCGCCCTTCACCAGTGCTTCCAAGGCAGCGATCTCCTGCGCCGATCGGGGCTTGCCATCGGCGCCATTGTCGAGCGCGACGGCCACCGACAGGCGCTTCACCGTGCCGACCGCATCCTTGGTCACCGACACTTCGCGGCCCAGTTCGAAGCTGCGGTTGAACGTCTCTTCGGTCTTGAGCGGCGGACTGCCGGGCGTCGCGGGCTGGGCGGCGCTCTGCGCGCTCATCGTGCCCTGGCTGACCGCCTGGCCGTTGGGATTGGTCTGGGTGACGGTCGGGTTGACCGGCGCCTGGTTGCTGAGCGCGCCCGGGATGCCGCTCGCCTCGCCGCCCGCGCCATTGCCCTGGCCGCGCGGATCGGATTGCCAGCTGCCGGTTTCGCTGCGCAGCCGCGCCTCGTCCTGCGGGTAGGTTTCGCGGGTCGCCTGGCGCTCGGCAAAGTTCAGCTCGGCATGCACCTCGGTCGAAAATTTGCCGTCGCCCAGGATCGGGGTCAGCAGCGCGATCACCGACTGGCGGTAGCGATCCTCCATCCGGGTCTGCAGCGCCATCTGCCGATCGTCGGCGGCGTTGCTGTCATTATTGCTGAGCAGCCGGCCATTCTGGTCGACCACCGAAATATCCGCCGGATTGAGTTCCGGCACCGAGGAAGCGACCAGATGCACGATCGCGCTCACCTGCGCGTCGGTCAGCGTGCGGCCCGAAGCCAGCCGCAGCATGACGGAGGCGGAAGGCTTGGTCCGCTCGCGCAGGAAGACGCTGGGCGGCTCGACCGCGAGGTGCACCTTGGCGCTTTCGACGCTGTCGATCGCCTCGATCGTGCGGGCAAGGTCCATTTCGCGCGCCGACCGCAGCTTCTCGCCCTCGACCGCGCGCGACGCGCCCATCGGCAGGCTGTCGATCATGCTGTTGCCGTCGGGCGCGCTCTTGGGCAGGCCCTGGGCGGCGAGCATCATCTTCGCCTTGAAATAATCATCCTCGGCCACGGTCATCGCGCCCGAATTGTCGAAGTCATAGCGCATGCCATTCTGGTCCAGCACCTGCGCCACGGCCGACTTGTCGGCATCGGGCAGGCCCCGGAAAAGGTCGCGCTGCGGCGGTTCGCGCAAGGCGAGCCAGGCAGCACCGGCGGTCGCGACGACGCCCAGCAGGCCCAGCAGCGGTAGGCTCTTGGCCACGGCAGGCTGCTTGATGAAGCCGGTGAAGCGCGCCTTGAGCGCGTCAGGGCTCATGCCGCTGCCAAGAGCCGGGCCGCCGGTGGCGGGGAGAGCGGCAGCGCCGCCGACATTGGTGGAAAGTGCGTTCTCGCTCATATTACACCGGCATGCTCATGATGTCCTTGTAAGCGGACAGGAGTTTGTTGCGGACCTGGAGGGTCGCCTCGAAGCTGACCGACGCCTGCTGCTTGGCCAGCATGACGGCGGCGATGTCGGTCGTCTCGCCGCGTTCGAAGGCGGAAGCCGCCTCGCCCGCCTGGCTTTGCAGGCCGTTCACCTGGTTCAGCGCGGAATTGAGCGCCTCGGTAAAGCCGCCGGGCTTGGTGCCCTCGGCCCCGCCGATACCAGCGCCGCCGCCGACCGTGCCGGTCTGGGCAACGTCGCGCAGGGCGGCGTTCTTCTGGAGGATGGCGTTGCGGATCGCCATCACGCTGTCAGTCGGGGAAATGCCGGTCATGCCCTATCTCCCTCAAGCCGCTGCGAGTTCGCGCATCTCGGCAAGCCGATAGCGCAGGGTACGTTCGGAAATGCCCAGCTTGGCGGCGGCGGCGGCGCGGTGGCCGTCCGTCTCGCGCAGCGCGGCGCGGATGGCGTCGAGCTTCGATTGTCGGGCCACATCGCGCAGGCGGACCGGCTCGGCGGCAGGGGCGGGCTCGGCGCCCACGACGCGCAGCTGCGGCGCGCCGGCAATATGCAGGTCGTCCGCTTCGATCCGGTCGCCGTCGCGCAGCACGATCGCGCGCTGCAGGACATTGCCCAGCTCACGGGCATTGCCCGGCCAGACATGATCGGCAAGCTTGGCCAGCGCGGCGGCGGTCGGCCAGACGAAATCGGCGTGGCGCAGCAGCATGGCGGCGGCGATCGCGGTCACGTCGCCGGGACGCTCGGACAGCGGACGCAGCTCCAGCGGCATGACGTTCAAGCGCCAGTAGAGGTCTTCGCGGAAGCGGCCGGCGGCGACTTCATTGGCAAGGTTGCGGTTGCACGCCGCGATGATGCGGACATTGACCGGCACCGGATGGGTCGCGCCGACCGGCAGGATCTCGCCTTCCTGCAGCGCGCGGAGCAGCTTCGCCTGGAGCGCCAGCGGCAGTTCGGCAATCTCGTCGAGGAACAGCGTGCCGCCGTCGGCCGCCAGGAACAGCCCGTCCGAGGAATTGGCCGCGCCGGTGAAGCTGCCCTTCTTGTGACCGAAGAGCATCGCTTCCATCATGGTTTCGGGCAGCGCGGCGCAGTTCACCGCGATGAAGTCATGGGCGATGCGACCCGATTGGGCGTGGAGGAAGCGGGCCATGCCTTCCTTGCCGGTGCCCGTGTCGCCCTGGATCAGGACGGTGGCATCGCTGCGGGCGACCCGCCCCGCCAGCGTCATCAGGCGGGTGCTCGCGGCATCGCCCACCGCCGGCACCGAAGCCGGGCGGGCCAATTCGGCGATCAACGCGAAGGCGAAACCCATGTCCTCAAGCCCGAACGCCACCCGCGCCGGCAGGCCGTTGGCCGCCGGCACCAGCGAGGGCGCCCCGTCGACCAGGTTGATCAGGATGTCGCGGTGGGTGGCATAACCGATCTCGGTCGCCAGCAGCACGCGCCGATTATTCCGTTCAGCGCCGTCGCGATCGCGCGGGCTCTGGGCGTCGACGACGCGCACCATATAAAAGGCATTTTCCAGCCAGTGCTGCAGGCCCGGAACGAGCGCGCAAACTCCACGGCTCACGTCAAGCGATGACATGACAGGTCCCCAATCATTTGGCCGGCTTGTGCCCCCGCACGCCCCAACCCCTTCGATGGGTCTAATCTGCGTTAGCATGGTTATCATCGCGTTAACGCGGCAACGCGCTTTGCCGGCAGCGGCAATATTCTGCCGCCCTTGCCAGCCCGAAAACCCAGCCTTCCCTAGCGTTTTGAAGGTAAACGACTGTTTTTTCTCTTTTTTCAAAAAAATTTCGCCAAGCCCTAAAAAGCTTTTTCGCCGCGCCGTTATCCCCTTTCGAGGCCGCAAGCAGCCTGATGGCAGCGACCTGATAGTGAACGGAAAGGGATTATCATGACTGTTATCGGAACCAACTCCTCTGCTCTGCGCGCCGCCAACGCTTCGGCCCTCGCCGGCAAGGCGCTCAGCACCGCGATGGAACGCCTGTCGAGCGGCAAGCGCATCAACAGCGCCAAGGACGACGCCGCCGGCCTCGCGATCACCTCGCAGATGACCTCGCAGATCAAGGGCATGACCCAGGGCATCCGCAACGCCAATGACGGCCTGTCGCTGGCGCAGACGGCGGAAGGCGCGCTGGGCGAAGTCACCAACATGCTGCAGCGCATCCGCGAACTGGCCGTCCAGTCTTCGTCGGGCACCTATTCGAACAGCGACCGCACCAATCTGGACGCGGAATCGAGCGCCCTGAAGTCGCAGATCACCAATGTCCTCGCCACCACCGAGTTCAACGGCGTCCGCATCTTCAACAGCACCGCGAGCGGCGGCACCTACACCGCCCAGGCCGGCAACATCAGCATCCAGGCTGGCGCCAACGCCGGTGACACGGTGGCGATCACCTTCAGCTCGCTGTCCGACCTCGCCGCCGGCACCGCCGTCGACACCGCCGCCAACGCCACCACGGCGATCGGCAATGTCGACACCATGCTGACCGCCGTCGCCACGGCCCGGGCCCAGCTGGGTGCCGCCCAGAACCGCCTGGACTCGACCGTCAACGGCCTGACCAACAACATCACCAACCTGTCGGACGCCAAGAGCCGCATCGAGGACGCCGATTTCTCGACGGAAACCACGGCTCTCGCCAAGGCGCAGATCCTGAGCCAGGCTTCGACGGCGATGCTCGCCCAGGCGAACCAGAGCCAGCAGAACGTCCTGAAGCTGATCCAGTAATCCTGGCACCAGCGACACTGAAATGGCGGGCTGGGGTATTGGTCACCTGACAGCCCGCCATGGGAACCCGGCGCATCAACAGTCCCCACCGTGCCGGGGGACCAACTTCGATCGAACGGCCAGCTCCCCGAAGCCTCCGTCCCCCCGGGCGGAGGCTTCATCGCTTTTTCGGACGCGTGAGGGTTGCAATACATCGTTTCGCGCCCATCATGGCGCCATGACGAAGATCGATCGGCGCGCGATGATCGCCGCCACCGGCGCCTCGCTGCTCCTGCCCCGCTCGGCCCTTGCCCAGACCCGCTCGGCGCCCTTTTCCTGGGAGGGCGTGGTCGCGCGCGCGCAGCGCCTCGCCCGCGCGCCCTATCGCGAAACGCCGCATCATCCTGGCGCCCGGAACGTCAACTATGACGCGCTCTACCAGGCGCGCTTCCGCGAGGACCGCACCATCTGGGGCGACCTGCCCGGCGACACCGGCGTCCAGCTCTTCCCCTTGAGCGCGTCGGCCGAACAGCCGGTCGAAATCGCGCTGGTGGAAAAGGGCCGGGAAACCCCGCTCCCCTACGACCCCACCATCTTCGACGCGCCGGCCGACAATGCCGTGCGCCGGCTGGGGCCCAATGCCGGCTATGCCGGTTTTCGCGTGATGAACGCCGCGCGCGACGGCGACTGGCTGTCTTTCCTGGGCGCGAGCTATTTCCGCTCGCCCGGCGCCACGAAACAGTTCGGCCTGTCCGCCCGCGCCATCGCCATCAACACGAGCATCCAGGGCAAGGAGGAATTTCCCCGCTTCACCCATTTCTGGCTGGAGCGCACCGGGCCGAGCAGCCTTACCGTCTATGCCCTGCTGGACGGAGCGTCGATCACCGGCGCCTATCGCTTCGCCAGCGAACGGACGGCGCAAGGCGTGCGGCAGGATGTCGATGTCGCGCTCTTTCCCCGCCGGGCCATCGCCGAACTCGGGCTGATGCCGATGACCAGCATGTTCTGGTATGATCAGGCGAGCCGTTCCACGCGCACCGACTGGCGGCCGGAAATTCATGACAGCGACCTCCTCGCGATCGGCAGCGCCGACGGCACCGCCCATGCGCGTCCGCTGATCAACCCCGCCGGCCCACGTGTCGATGCCTTTGCCGAGCGCAATCCGCAGGGCTTTGGCCTGATGCAGCGCGACCGCAATTTCGATCATTATCAGGATGACGGCGTCTTCTACGAACGGCGCCCCTCGCTCTGGGCGAGCCCGCGCAAGCCCTTCGGCGCGGGGCAGGTGCGGCTCTACGAATTCACCACCACCAGCGAATATGTCGACAATGTCTGCGCCTATTGGACCCCCGCCGCGCCGGTGCGTGGCGGCGGGCGCATCGATGTCGGCTATCGGCTCGACTGGTCGTCGGCCGGCTCCCACGCCGCGCCGGGCATCGCGACCCTGGACGATGTCTGGACCGGCAAGGCGGGCGAAGCGGGCGTCGATCGCCTGATCCTCGATTTCGCGGGCGTGCCCCCGGATGCGAAGCCCGACATCTGGGTCGACCTGTCCGATGGAACGCTGGCGAACAAGGGGGGCTATCCCGTGCTGCACCAGCCGGGCCTTTTCCGCGTGGCACTGGATGTCAGGCGCAACAGCGGCAGGCCGACGGATATTCGGGTTCAGCTTCGCATGGGCAATCGCCCGTTCAGCGAATATGTGCATTATCCGCTGGGCGCATGATATAACGGGCAAGTCCAGGCAGCTTTGGGCATATTGCGGTTTTAAGAAAAATTGGATCGGACATGAAGGCAAGGGGTGGCAAGCAGACGGGCGGCGACGCCGGGGCTGACTCTCCCCCGCGCGGTTTCGAATCCGTGCCCACGCAAATGCCGCTCGCCATGCCCGAACAGGATTTCGCCGACGGCGCGCGCGATTTTCCCCACCGCCCGGTGAATGTCGACCAATGGGCCCGGCGCCTGCTCGTGGTGCTGCTCGCTCTGCTGCCCGCCTCCATGGCCGCGCATGAGATGCGTCGGTCGATCGGCCTGGACGGTATCTCGCTGTGGGAGGGCGTCTATCTTGCCCTTTTCATCCCTTTGTTCGCCTGGATCGCCTTCGGCTTTGCGACCAGCCTCATCGGCTTCCTGCTCCTCACCATGGGTCGCGGTGCGGGCGGACGTCCGCATCGCGCCCGTTTCGCAACGCCGCTGCGGGGCCGCACGGCGGTGCTGTTGCCGGTCTGCAACGAGGATTTCACCGGCGTGCTCGGCCGCCTGTCGATCATGGAGCGGTCGCTCGCCCAGGTCATGGGTGGCGAGCGGTTCGAATTCTTCATCCTGAGCGATTCCAACCCCGCCAATGGCGAGGTGGAACGGCGCGCCTATCTGGAAATGCGGAAGGGCTTCTCCCGCCCTGTCCATTATCGCCGCCGCGCGCTCAATGTGGGGCGCAAGCCCGGCAATATCGCCGAATGGGTGCAACGCTTCGGCGGCGGCTACGACTATATGATCGTGCTGGACGCCGACAGCGTGATGAGCGGCCAGACGATGGCGCGCCTCGCCGCGGACATGGAACGCCACCCGCATGTCGGGTTGATCCAGACGGTGCCCACGATCGTGGGCGCCTCCACCTTCTTCGCCCGCTGGCAGCAATTCGCCAGCCGCCTGTTCGGCCCGATTTCTGCCGCCGGCATGATCTGGTGGGCGGGTTCCGAAGGCATGTTCTGGGGCCATAACGCGATCCTGCGGACCAAGGCCTTCGCCCAGAGCTGCGGCCTGCCCGAACTGCCCGGCCGCGCGCCCTTCGGCGGCCATATCATGAGCCACGACATGATCGAGGCGGCGCTGCTGCGACGGCGCGGCTGGGACGTGCACATGGTCACCGCCGACGACAGTTTCGAGGAATTCCCTCCCTCCCTTCCCGACCTTGCCACCCGCGACCGGCGCTGGTGCCAGGGCAATATCCAGCATGTGCCGCTGATCTCCCGCATCCGGGGCCTGCATCCGGTCAGCCGCTTCCAGCTGCTGGTGGGGGCATCGGCCTATTGTACCTCACCGCTCTGGCTGGCGCTGATCCTGGTGGTGCTGGGCGGCGCGCTGGCGGGCGTCTGGCCTCCCAGCGCCGTGCTGCCCTCGGGCGGGCTGCTCGCGCTGACGGCGGTCTTGCTGTTCGGGCCCAAGCTGCTTTCGATGCTCTGGGCGATGGCGGACCCCGCCCGGCGCATCGGCTTTGGCGGCGCGGCACGGATGACGCGCGGCGTCGTCGCCGACATTGCGCTGTCCATCCTGATGGCGCCGGTCAGCATGCTGACCCAGACGATCAACCTGTTCGGCATATTGATGGGGCGCAAGAGCAGCTGGAACGGCCAGACCCGCGACCGCGACGGCATGGCGATGACGACCGCCATCTGGCTGTTCAAATATCATATCATGCTGGGTGCGGCGCTGACCGTGATCGCGCTGAAGGCCGGCACGTCGGTCGGCTGGATCATGCCGGTGGTCGCGGGGCTGGTGCTGGCGCCCCTGCTCGCGGCGGTGACGGCGCGCAAGGATTTGGGGCACAGGGCGCATGCCAGCGGTCTGTTCCAGGTCGCCGAACCCTGGTGGCGCATCCACAGCTGGCGCGCGCCGCATTATCCGGAACAGCATGCCACGCCGGCGCTGCAGCAGCCGGTGGTGGCGAACGATCGCTAAGGCGGCGGCCAGAAGGCAATCCCCTCCCGTTAACGGGAGCGGCAGCGAGACTTGCTCGCGTAGCGAGTTAGTCGCAGCGTGAGCTAATAATGCGACGTTGCGCCAGCCCACCCCCTGACCCCCTCCCGCCTGCGGGCGGGGGGACAAGGTCCGCTTCTGGCCACCCCAATCTCAATCCCAATCCCGCAGCTTCTCGCGCAGCTTGTCGAGCGCCGCTTTCTTGATCTGGCAGACCCGCGCCGCGCCGATATCCAGCGTCTGGCCGATCTCCTCCAGATTCAGTTCCTCGACGAAATAGAGCTGGAGCACCAGCGCCTCGCGCTGCGGCAGTTCTCCGATGCAGGCGGCCAGCGCCTTCTTCAGCGATTCCCGCTCCATCACGTCGTCGGCGCGGTCCTCGACATCGGCAAACCACATCGACTGGTCCGAATAGACCTCATCCATGCTCGTATGCTGGACCATTTCGCAGCTGTCGGCGACCTCGCGATAGGCGGCCGGGTCCAGCCCCATGGCCTCGCTCATCTCCGCTTCCAGCGGCACACGGCCGAGCTTCTGCTCCAGCTTCGCGCGGATCGCGCCCAGCTGCTTGCGATTGGCCATGGCCGACCGCGCCAGCGTCGCCTGCCGCCGCAGATGGTCGATCATCGCCCCGCGCACGCGCATCTGCGCATAGGAGGCAAAGCCCAGGCCCCGGTCCTCGAAGCCGTTGGCGGCCTCGACCAGCGCGAGCATGCCGATCTGCAGCAGGTCCTCGATCTCGATCGCGCTGGAAACACGGCCATGGACATGCCAGGCGATCTTGCGGACCAGCGGCATGTAGCGCCGCGCGAGCTGCTCGGGCGAATTGCTGGTGCCGGCACGGCCGTAAGTGTTGACGTCTGTTCCGGCGACGATTTTTTTCATGAACATCGGTCAGTGATCCTCAAGCGACGCGTTCGCGAGTGGGAAGCGGGTCGTGGCGCGGCGCCGGCCGCTGCTCCCCGCCGACCACGGCGACGACCTCCACGCCCTTCCCATCGGGAATTTCGAGGAAGGAAAGCACCGGCGTTTCGGGCAGATGCGGCTTGAACAGCCGGGCGAGCGCACGACGCGCGATCGGCGAGGTGACGATGGCGAAGTTGCGCGCCTGCCCCATGATCGGCCGCGCCGCTTGCACCACCGCTTCGATGATGCGGTTGGCGAGCGCGGGTTCGATCGGATGCTTGGCATCGCCCGCGACGCGCATGGCTTGCGCCAGCAATGCTTCCAGATCGCCGTCCAGCGTGATGACGGGCAGCGGCATCTTCACAGGGACCAGGCCCTGGATGATCAGCGATCCGATCCGCTGCCGCACCGCTTCGACCAGCTGTTCGTGGCTCATGTCCGGGCGGCCGACATCGACCATCGCCTCGCAGATGCGGCGGAAGTCCTTGAGCGCGATCCCTTCGGCCAGCAGCGCGCGGCACAGCGCGGAAATCTGCGTCAGGCTGAACAGGCCCGGGGTCAGCCCGTCGACCAGCTGCGGCGCGGCGTCCTTCAGATTGTCGAGCAGCTTGCGCGCCTCGTCCAAGCCGAACATCTCGCTGGCGTTCATCGCGATCAGCTGGTTGAGATGGGTCGCGACCACCGTCGGCGGATCGACCACGGTATAGCCCGCCACCACCGCTTCGCTGCGCTTGGCCGGCGAAATCCAGACGGCGTCGAGGCCAAAGGTCGGATCCTTGGCCTCGCGGCCCGACACCACGCCTTCCAGCGCCCCGCTGTCCAGCGCCAAAAGGTCCTCGGGCCAGATTTCGTCCTCGCCGACGACGACGCCGGCAATGGTGATGCGATACTGATTGGGCTCCAGCGCCAGATTGTCCTTCACGCGGACCATCGGCACCACAAAGCCCAGCTCCTTCGACAGCTGGCGACGGATGCCGGTGATGCGCGCCATCAGCGGCGCGCCCTTGCGCTCGTCGACCAGGCTGATGAGGCCATAGCCGATTTCCAGCCCCAGGATCGCGCCGTCCGACACGTCATTCCATTCGATGATCGCCGGATTGGCGGGCTCGGGCATCGGCGCCGGTTCGGCGGCCTTGGCCTTCGCCGCCTTGCGCAGGCTCCAGGCGATATAGCCCGCCACGGCGGCGGCCGGCAGGATGATCATGTGCGGCATGCCGGGCAGGATGCCAAGGAAGGTCAGGATCGCCGCCACCGGCGTCCAGGCCTTGCGCGAACCGAACTGGCTGGTGATCTGGGCCGACAGATCCTCTTCGCTGCCGACGCGGGTGACGATGGCGGCCGCCGCGATCGAGAGCAGCAACGCCGGGATCTGCGCCACCAGCGCGTCGCCGATGGCGAGGATGATATAGGTCTGCGCCGCCTCGCCGATCGACAGCTTGTGGCTGACGACGCCCAATATGATGCCGCCCACGATGTTGATCGCCAGGATCAATATGCCCGCGACCGCGTCACCCTTCACGAACTTGGACGCACCGTCCATCGACCCGTAGAAATCCGCCTCGGTCGCCACTTCGCGGCGGCGGACCTTGGCTTCCTCGGGCGTCAGCAGCCCGGCGTTGAGGTCGGCGTCGATCGCCATCTGCTTGCCCGGCAAGGCGTCCAGGGTGAAGCGCGCCGAAACTTCCGACACGCGGCCCGCGCCCTTGGTGATGACCACCAGGTTGATGATCATCAGGATCGCGAAGACGAAAATGCCGACGACATAATCGCCGCCGATGAGGAAATGGCCGAACGCCTCGATCACATGGCCGGCCGCGTCGGAGCCTTCATGCCCCTGCACCAGCACGACGCGGGTCGATGCGACGTTCAGCGCCAACCGCAGCAGCGTCGCGAACAGCAGCACCGTCGGGAAGCTGGAAAAGTCGAGCGGCTTGGCGGCGTTGAGCGCCACCATCAGCACGGCCAAGGAAATCATGATGTTGGTGATGAAGCCCACGTCCAGCATGAAGGCGGGCACCGGCACCATCATGAACAGCACGACCATCAGCGTCGCAATGGGCAGCACCGCTCCCTTGGCGGCGCTCATCCAGATCTTCGCTTTGACTTGGGCGGGAGTCATTGGCCGTTACCTTCCGAGGGTGGCGAGCATGAGATAGGCGAGGCGCGCGGTTCGTGGGTCGGGCCGGACGCTGACGTCCGCCGCGCTTGCCAGCCGCTGGGTTTCGATCCGCACATAGTCGGCGGGCTGCACGGTCTTCGCGCCGTCGGGCAACGAAGCATCGGCATATTGGACAGGGCCCGTGTCGATCGAATCGACGCCGCGCTGCAACTTGGCCGCGAAGCGATCGCGGATTTCGGCGAAGCTGCGCGGGCTCCCCGAACGGTCGTAGAAAATCGATCGATTGGCCCGCGCCGCCGCCGGGAACATCGACGCAGCCGTCGCTTGCGGCGCGCGGTCATGGACGGAAAGGAACTTGCTCGCCCCGCCGACGCCCAGGAAATGCGCGAGATAAAGGTCGACCGGCTCCGCCTCCCGACCCAGGCGCTGTTCCAGATAGGCCTTGTTGTCGGCGGCATGCTGGGCGGCCATGACGGACGCGGTCTCGGGATGCTTGCGCAGGTCCAGTATCTGCTGCCGCAGCTCGGGGTCGGCGACATAATAGCGGCCATTGCTGCCCCGGCTGATCGCATCGGCGGCCCAGCCCAGGCCATATTCGCTGCCATGCTTGTCGATGACCGCGAGCCAGCTCTGGTCGACAAACTGATAGAGGCCCGTCGCGGACGAGGTCGTCGCGCGCGCGGTGGGGTTGAGGCTGCTTTCGATCTTGGCCTGGCCCAGCAGATAGGCGAAATCGACGCCCGTCCTGCGGCTCGCCATGGCGATCGCGTTGGTGACGCGGTTGCCGGTCGAAGCGCCTGTCGCTGCTATGTCTGCAAAAGCCGACACTGGTTGCTGTTCAATCCCCGTTGGTACCGGGGAGCATTAGTGCAAGCGGGATGCCAAGATTTGGTTAACGCGTGCTCCATAAATGTTGAAGGCGCATCAACCACAAAGAAAAAGGCGCCTCGCGGGCGCCTGCTGTGAACATCGGAAGGTCCTGCCTTAACGTCATTACCGCCCGTAGGTCAGCGGCGCGTGGGTCGATCCGTGGGAGGCGAGCAGGGAAAGCCGCTGGCTGGCATGGTCGGACAGGAGGTTCAACCGCACCCGCGCCGCTTCGAGCAGCGGCAGAAGTGCGGTCAACCGCTCCTTCACCGCTTCATCCGAGCGCCAGGCGCCAATCGCGCGCACCGCCGCGGCCGCCTTGTCGATCCGGTTGGCCGCCGCCTCGATCGCCGCCGCGTCGCTGCCGTCGAGCGCCGCCCGCAGCCCTTCGAAGGCGCAGAAAAGATCGTCCAGCGCTGCAAGGCCGAGCGGCATGGCGAATGTTTACCCGTTCACCGGCAGGTCGAGCGCCAGCATCTTGTCGGCGATGGCGGCGGGATCGACGGGATAATTGCCCGCAGCGATCGCCGCCTTGATCGCGGCGATGCGGTCCATGTCGATGGGCGCGCCTTGCGCAGCCATGCGGCCGGCGGGCGTGCTGGATGCGGACGACGTCGTCACGGCGGCGGATCCCTTTTCCGACGAAGCGCGCGCCTTGCCGCTTCCCTGCAGGCGGGAAGCCTCGATGGCGGCGCTGATATTCTGGCCGACGGATTTGATCATGGCTTACTTATCCTTCATTCGTCCCGCAGCATCTATAACGGCAGCGTTCAAAAATCATTAAACCCTGGAATACGGACCGTTCCCATCGCCACGACCTGGGCCAGAACAGGCGTCCCATTCTTGTCTTCGCGCACCCGGATGGTGTCGCCCACCGCGCCGTCCGCGTCGGCGATCATCATGCGCGACACGCTGAAATTCTCGTTGCCCGCCATCAGCTGGACCGGATCGCCGCGCTTGACGACGATCTCGCGCTGCGCCGGGCGCGCGGCCGTGCCATAGCGAGCGGCGGGCGAAGCAGCAGCACCACCACCACCACCACCGGCGGCCAACGGCACGCGGATCCGCCAGCCCAGCGCATCACACTTGACGATCGCCGCGCCAAAGACGGGCCCGTCCACATTGGGCGTCGTCGGGCAGGCGGCCAGCCTCAGCCGGCGATCCACCGGCGCGACAGGCCCGCCCGGCTCGCCGATATTGGCGCCCACGGTCATCGCCACCAGACCGTCGATCCGGTCCAGATTCTCGAACTTCTGCTGCGCCAGCGCAGGCTGCGCGCCGGCCGCCAGGAGCAGGAGGGAGGAAAGCAGAAACGGCTGTTTCACGGGCATGGCTCCGGGATGCGGACAGGGTTCAGCCGCCACTAAGCACCCAACATGCCCAATAAATGGTTAACGCCGCTTTCAGGAGGCCGGGGTGACCCGGATATGCTGGCCTTTGCCGGTGCCGCCGTCGAGCTGGTCGAGCCCCCGGATCAGCAGCCGATCGCCGGCGACACCCTGCGCCTTCAGTTCGCGGGCGACCGCGCCAAGCCGGGCCGCCGCCAGATCCCAGGCGTCGAAGCGCTGGCGCGCGACATCCGTGCCCTGGCTGCGCACCTCCAGCCGACCGGAGCGCCCGCGCAACCGCGCCGCGATCCTCGCCAGCTCCGCCCTGCCCTTGTCGGACAGCAAGGCTTCGCCCGGCAGGAAGAGGTCGGCCGCGCGCAGGTCCATGCCCGATGGCACCGCCCGCCCGCCAAATTGCTGCCGCACCTGCGCCAGCATCATGTCGCGCCGCTGGCCGCTCGCCTGGAGCAGCACGAAAAAGCCGAGCAGCAGCAGCAGCAGATCGGCGAAACTGATCGCCCAGCGGCTGCGCCGGCCCTGGGATGCCGCGTCCCTCATCATGCGACTTCGCGGATCGAGGCGCGACGCATCGGCACGGTTTCGCGCCGCGCGATCGCCAGCATCCGGTCGACCGTCTCCTGCTGCCAGGCCAGTTCGCGCTCGGACAGATCGGTCAGCCGGCTGGCGACCGGCGCCGCGATCAGATTGGCGATGACAACGCCGTAAAGCGTCGTCAGCAGCGCCAGCGCCATGGCCGGACCCAGCTTCGCCGGATCGTCCATCGCCGCGAACATGCCGATGAGGCCCAATATGGTGCCGGCCATGCCCAGCGCGGGCGCCGTGTCCGCGATCGACAGCCAGACGTTGCGCGCGCTCGCATGGCGCCGCGCCCGGTCGGCCAGCGCCTGCGCCGCCCAGATTTCGAACTGTTCGGGACGATCGCTGTTCGCCAGCTTGCGCGCGGCTCGCGCCAGGAAGGGATCGGCGGTCTTCACCCGGTCGGTGCAGGCGAGGCCGCGCAGCTGCGCCACCTGGTCGATCTTCAGCATGGCGGCCCGGGCCGCGTCGCGATCCTTGTCGGGATCGGCCTTCAGCAACGGCACCAGCGCCACGCAGGCTCGCCCGAGCGGGCCCACGCCGTTCTGGAACAGCGCGACAAGGGCAATGCCCGCCAGCATCGCCGCCATCGTCAGAGGGTCGAACAGATGCGCCAATATTCCGATCATCCGATAAGCCCCCATTCATTCGCGCCAACGGCAAAGCCTTGCCCCGGACCGGCAGATATTTGCCGCCCCTGCTGTTTCCATCCCGTGA
>DATEJA010000232.1:0-29016 GCA_035278405.1 Sphingobium sp.
GCCCGAAAAGGTCACCAGCTATGAAATCGGCCTGAAGAGCGAGCTGTTCAACCGCCGCCTGCGCTTCAATGTCGCCGCCTATCACAATATCTATGATGATCTCGCCGTCCTCGGCCCGGTCACCAACGCGCCGGTCGGCACCTTCGCCACGCGCATCATCAATGCCGGCAAGGTCGTCTATAACGGCTTCGAAATCGAAACCCAGGCCGTCCTCAGCGACAATTTCACGCTCGACGGCAGCCTCGGCTATATCGACATCAACTATAAGGAGTTCCTCGCCGGCCAGTCACCGATTGCCGGAGCCCCGCCGGTCAATATCGCGCCGATCGTGACGCCCGGCTTCACCTCGCCGCTGACCGCCAATGTCGCGCTCAACGCGCAGTTCCCGCTCAATTGGGGCAAGGCGGTCCTGCGCGGCCGCATCGGCTACACCCATGAGGACGGCAAATATAATTTCTCCAGCTCGGTCGGCTCCCCCTTCAACGAACAGGTGAAGGGCGACAATATCGACCTCATCGACGCACAGGTCGGCATCGACGGCATCCCGCTCGGATCGGGCGAAGGCGAAGTCCGGCTGTGGGTCAAGAACCTCACCAACGCCAAGGATTTCGTCCGCAGCATCGACTATGGCCAGCTCGGTTTCGCCGGCGGCTATTATGCCGAACCGCGCACCTATGGCGTGACCCTGGGCGTGAAGTTCTAAATCAGCCAACTATCGTCGTCATCCCCGCGAAAGCGGGGACCCATCTCCCACCCTCACCCCAGGCCAAAGGGATGACGACAACAAAAAGCCCCGCCTCTCGATCGAGAGGCGGGGCTTTTCATTCGCTCAAAATACCAACTGCTCCTGCCTCCGCAGGAGCACGCTCATTCAAGTCCAGCCGCCCTCAATCATTCCCCCCCGTCATCTCCCGCGCCGCGATATAGCCAAAGGTCATGGCCGGCCCGATCGTCACCCCCGCGCCGGGATAGCTTTCCCCCATCGCCGACGCCGCATTATTCCCCACCGCGTAAAGCCCGCCGATCGGCACGCCCGCCGCGTCCAGCACCTGCGCCTTCTCATTGGTCCGCAGCCCGCCATTGGTGCCGATATCCCCGGGATAGATCGGCATCGCATAGAAAGGCCCCTTGTCGATCGGCCGCAGGCAGGGATTGGGCCCATGGCGCGGATCGCCATACATTTTGTCATAAGCCGCCTCGCCGCGATGGAAGTCCGGGTCCTCGCCCCGCGCGGCATGGTCGTTGAAGCGCGAAACGCTCTCCGCCAGCGCCGCCGGGTCCACCCCCATCTTCGCCGCCAGCGCCTCGATCGTCCGGCCCTTCTTCACGATGCGCCGCACCGCCCCGCGATGCAGCCAATCGGGGATCAGCGGATAGAGCGGCCCCATCGGAAACTGGTGGCGATAGCGATGGTCGAAGATCATCCAGCTCGGGCTTGCATCGCCACGCTCGGCCTGCCGCCGCGCCATCTGCTGGCCGACAATATGGTAGGACGCCGCCTCGTTGAGGTAACGCTCACCTTTCTGGTTCACCATGATGCAGCCCGGCAGCGCGCGTTCGATCGTGCAGAGCCGGCCCCGGTCCTCGCCCGGCACATGGAAGACGGGCGCCGCCCAGGCGGACTGCATGTTCATCGTCCCGGCGCCGATCGCCGCGCCGGCGCGGATGCTGTCGCCGCTGTTGCTGGCCACCCCGCCCGAATAGCGCGCCGACGGATAGAGCGGCGCATGCGCCTCGCGCATCGCCTCATTCTTGTCGAAGCCACCGGCCGCCAGCACCACGCCCTTGCGCGCGGCGATGCGGCAAGGCTTGCCGTCCCGCTCGACCACCGCGCCGACCACGCGGCCGCCTTCGCGCACCAGTTCCTTGAGCGGCGCGTCGAGCCACAGCGGCACGCCCTGCCGGTTGAGCGCCATCCGCAGGCCCCCGGTCAGCGCATTGCCCAGCGTCAGCCGCCGGTCCTTGCGCGACGTGAAGCGGAACGGCCAGTCCAGCCAGTAGCGCGCCATGTTGACGGTCAGATTCTTCATCCACCCCTTGGCGCGGTAGAGCAGCTCATAGGTCTCGGTGAAATGCCAGTTCAGATAACCAAATAGGCTCGCGGCCGGCGAGGGAAAACGCTGCGTGCGGATGTCCGCGCCCAGCGGCTTGCCATCCAGCGGCAGCGGCAGATGCGTGCGCCATCCCGTCGGCGACCCGCCCGGATTTTCCGCATGATAATCGGGATAGGGAAAGGCCATATATTGGACCGGCGTGTTCGCCATCACCCAGCGCAGCATCGGCGCGGCATGGTCGACATAGGCGCGGATATTGGCGTCGGGCACATTGTCCGCCGACAGGCCGCGCACATAGGTGAAGGCATCGTCCAGATTGTCCTCGAACCCCGCCGCCCTGGCGACATCGCTCCCGGGAATCCAGATGCCCGCGCCCGACGTCGCCGACGTGCCGCCCCACAGCCTCGCCTTCTCGACGATCAGCACGTCCGCGCCATGGGACGCGGCGACCAGCGCCGACAGCATCCCGCCCGCGCCCGATCCCACGACAAGGATATCGACCTCTCTGTCCCAATTGCTCATCTCATGCCCATCTCGAAAATTTAACGCATAATGTAGCTTCTCTTGCCATCTCGTCAACTTATTGCGTATTATGGCTGGCAATATTCTACGATGAATCGCAAAAAGAGGACAGGATGAGCGGACTGAAAGGCAAGGTTGCCCTGATCACCGGGGCGGGGCAAGGCATCGGCCAGGGCATCGCCCTCGCGCTCGCCAGTGAAGGGGTCGACCTGCTGCTCGCCGGGCGCACGCTCGACAAGCTCGCCCAGACGGCCGATCTCGTCACCGCGCGCGGCGTCCGCGCGCTCCCCATCGCCTGCAACGTCAAGTCGGCGCTCGACCTCGCCGCCGCCGTCGATCTTGCCGCGCGCGATCTGGGCGGCATCGACATCCTCATCAACAACGCGCAGGAAGTGCCGCTCGGCCCGCTTGCCGACGTGACCGACGACGCCTTTGCCGCCGGCTTCGAATCCGGCCCGCTCGCAGCCTTCCGCCTGATGAAGCTCGTGCGGCCCCACATGGCCGCGCGCGGCGGCGGCACGATCTTCAACTTCACCTCTTCGGCCGGCATCCGCTGGGACATGGCGGGCTATGGCGCTTATGGCGCGGTCAAGCAGGCGATCCGCGCCCTGACCCGCGCCGCCGCGTCGGAATGGGGCGCGGACAATATCCGCGTCCTCACCATCGCCCCCCATGCCGAATCCCCCGGCCTCAAATGGTGGATCGAGAACAATCCCGAAGAAGCCGAGGCCTTTTTCCGCACCATCCCCCTGGGCCGCGTCGGCCGGCTGGAGGAGGATATCGGCCGCGCCATCGTCGCGCTCTGCGGCAGCGACTTGGCCTATCTCACCGGCGCGACCATCCCGCTCGACGGCGGCCAGGCGAATTTCGGCTGAAAGGAGGCGCCCCCATGGAAAAGCTTATCTGCGCCCTCTGGGCCCCCGAAGGCGAAAGCCGCGCCGCCTATGGCGCCCGCCTCGTCGACCAGCTGCCCGGCGCGCTGCAAGCCGCCGGCGCCCGCGCCATCCGCCTCAACATCCGCGACGCGCGGGTCGAGCCCGCCGCCCCGCTCACCCAGTCATGGCAATCGCCGCAGCAGGACGCCGTGGCGCAATTCTGGCTCCCTTCCGCCAATGCGCGCTTCCGCGAGGCGATCGACGCAGCCCTCGCCGCGCACAGCGCCCGCTTCGCGCTCTGGCTCGTCGCGGAATCGACGATCATCCCCAACCGCGCGCATCCGCCGCAGCCGGGCGCGCCCTGCTGGGGCTGGAGCCAGGCGAGCTTCCTCAGCTTCCGCCCCGACATCGGCCGGGACACGGCCGTCGCGCACTGGCACAGCCACTACACCCGCGTCGCGATCGAGACGCAGGCCAATTTCGAATATGTCCAGAACATCGTCGTCCGCCCGCTGACGCAGGGCGCGCCGCCCTATGACGCCTTCGTCGAGGAATGTTTCCCCGACGCCGCGATGACCGACCCCCACGCCTTCTTCGACGCGATCGGCGATGAGGCAAGGTTCGCGCGCAACACGCAACAGATGATGGACAGCTGCGCCGCCTTCCTCGACTTCAGCCGCCTCGACGTCATCCCGACCAGCCAGTTTGATTTCCGGTAAACCCCGTCATCCCAGCCTGCGCTGGGATGACGCTGGAGGGGCCGCCTCACACCGCCGTAGCGCCCCCATCGATCACCATCGGATGCCCCGTCACAAAGCTCGCGGCATCCGAACACAGCCATACCACCGCCTCGGCAATCTCCTCGGCCTGGCCCATCCGCCCCATCGGCGTCATCGAATCGAGCAGCTGCCGCATGTCCGCGTTCGCGATCAGCGGCGCGGTCATCGGCGTTTCGATCACCCCCGGACAGACGGCATTGACCCTTATCCCCGCCTTCGCCCAGCGCAGCGCGCCATGCCGGGTCAGCCCGACCACGCCATGTTTCGACGCGACATAGGCGGGCTGGCTGGGATTGCCGACGAGGCCATTGATCGACGCGGTATTGACGATCGCGCCGCCGCCCTGCTTCACCATCACCTCGGCCTCCTCGCGCATGCACAGCATCACGCCGCCCAGGTTGATGCCGATCGCCCGCTGCCACACCGCGTCGTCATATTCGTCCGCCGCGATATTGGTGATGCCCGCATTGTTGAAGGCGCAGTCGAGCCGCCCGAAATGCGCGACCGCCGCCGCGACCATCGCCTTCACCTGCGCGCCGTCGCTGACATCGCAGCGCTGGAACGCCGCGCGCCCGCCCTGCGCCTCGATCAGGCCGACGGTTTCCCGCCCGCCCTCGTCATTGACGTCGCTCACCAGCACCGCCGCGCCCGAGCGGGCAAAGGCCAGCGCGGCGGCGCGACCGATCCCGCCGCTCGCCCCCGTGACCAGCGCCACCTTGCCCTTGAGGCCATAGTCGATCATTCCAAAACTCCTGTCCTCTCCGGTCCCCGGCGAAGGCCGAGGCCCAGCGCATCAAACCACCGGCACCTCACCCAAAACAGCATAGCGCCCCGCGCCATCCTCGCCGATCACCTCGGTCAGGCAGGATGTGATCCGGCTCACCGATTCCGCGATCCACCAGCGGCCGTCCTGCCGGCGATAGACATCCTCATATTCGACCGCGAGCCGCGTCACCGATCGGTTCGCCAGCAGGACGGTGCGGAAATTGAGCGACCAGAGCCCCCGCGCCTCATCCGCGCCGGTCAGGCGGATCACCGCGTTGGTCGCATGGTGCAGGTCATAGACGCCGCCCTGGCAGGCCATTTCCGCGAACAGCCGCACGAAATCGTCCCGATCGGTGAAGACCGGGAAATTCTGGAAGGCGATCCGCACCGCGCCCGGCAGGAAGCAGTCGCGCACCTCCTCGACCTGTTTCAGGTCGCACGCCCGCAAATAGCGTGCCTTCAGTTCGCGGATGGCATCCTTGTCCTCCAGCGCCGCGACCCGCGCGGCCAGCTCGTTCAGACCGATCATCCTCTCTCCCTTTCCTGCTTGACGATCTCCAGGAACAGCGGCCGCTCGCCCCCGCCATGCACCTCCAGCCTGGCGCCGCTGACATAGGCGGCGGCGGGCGAGGCGAGGAACAGCACGGCCTCGGCCACATCCTCCCCCCGCCCCATGCGCTTCAGGGGCAGCGACGCGGCGATCCGCTGCTGCGCGCCCTCGCTGCCATAGGTCATTTCCGCCTGTTCGGTTTCGATGAGGCCGACGATGATCGCATTGACCCGCACCTGCGGCCCCCATTCCTGCGCCAGGCTGCTGGTCAGGCTGACCAGCCCCGCCTTGGCCGCGCCATAGATGGCCGTGTCGGGCGAGGGCCGCACCGCCGAAACGCTGGCGATGTTGACGATCGACCCGCCCGCGTCGCGCAGATGCGGATAGGCCGCCTGCGCCACATGCAGCGGCGCCAGCAGGTTGAGCTGCACTATCCGCTCGGAAAAGCGCGGGCTCGCGCTCGCCGCCTCGGCCTGCGGCGACCCGCCGGCATTGTTGACGACCAGGTCCAGCCGGCCATGCCGCGCCGCCACCGCCGCGACCCAGGCCGCAACCGCCTCGGGCTCGCGAATGTCGCAGGCGTCGAACTCGGCCGCGCGCCCCTCGACCGCGATCGGCGCTTCTGGCGCGGTGCGCCCACAGGTCGCCACCGCATAGCCCGCCGCCAGCAGCCGCCGCACGATCGCCGCGCCAATGCCGCGCGTCCCGCCGGTGACGATCGCGACCTTTTCCTCGCCCACTTCAATTCCTCTTGTTACGTATCAATTCACCGTGACAGGATACGCATATATGCTATATTAGCACAATAGATAATAGTTTTGCGTTTTGATGAGGATGAGGAAGCCATGGCCTATACGCTCCAGCAGCTCAGCGATCTGGAAGATATCCGCACGCTCAAGCACCGCTATTTCCGCGGCATCGACACCGCCGACATGGCCCTGCTGGAAACACTCTTCACCGCCGATGTCGGCGTCGATTATCGCGGCGGCACCTATCGCGCGCGCCTCTCGGGCCGCGACAATATGATGGAATTCCTCGCCAACAGCTTCCATTCGGGCGTCATCGCCATGCACCATGGCCATATGCCCGAAATCAGCCTGACCGGCGAGCAGGAAGCGACCGGCATCTGGTATCTGGAAGACATCTTCATCGATGTCGAAAACCGTCTGCACACGGTCGGGACCGCGCTCTACCGCGACGTCTATCGCCGCGAGGATGGCCTGTGGCGCATCGCCCGCACCGAATATGACCGGCTCTACGAGATCGTCTCGCCGCTCGATCCCCAGGGACAGATCACCTATCATCATCTCGCCCAGGCCGGCCGCAAGCCGCAGGAGCGCAAGGATATCAGCCACCTCATCGAATGGGAAAGCGCCTGACGGCGATGGCTGGCGCGCTCGCCGCAAAGGCCGCTTGCCTCCGGCCGGGGGACGTGGCTCAATATCCGGAGGATGGCGGAGAGGATCAGATCGTGGCCGAAGAGGAAGCCCCTGCCCTTCCGGCGCTGCTCCAGGCGCTCTATGGCGGGCTGACGCGCGATCCGCCCTGGGAAGCCTTTCTCCAGGACCTCGCCGCCGCCACGGAGGCGAGCTTCGCCACCCTCATCATCGCCGCCGGCCGCACCGGCATCAATGCGCTGGTGACGCCCGGCGTCGATCCCGTCCGGGCCGGCGAATATGAACGGCTGTCGGACGCCGACCCCTTCGTCGACCTGCCCGAAGGCCAGGTCGTGTCCTACAAGGATTTCGTCCGCTACGTTCCCTCCCGCTTTCAGGACTGGATGGACAGCGTCGGCTCCGCGCAGATTTTGGGCGTCGACCTCCATGCCCCGTCGGGCGCGTCCTTCCGCCTGCGCGTGACGCGCGACCAGAGCCTGCCCGACTTCACCGACCGCGAAAGCGACCTGCTCGCGGGGCTCGTCCCGCATCTGCGGATCGCGCTCAATCTCCACGCCCGGCTGATGACCACCCAGGCCGAACGGCAGGTCTTCTCCAGCGCCATGGCGGGCCTGGCCGTCGCGACATTGGTGCTGGCCCGCGACGGCGGCATCCTGCGCCGCAACGCGCTCGCCGATCAGCTGCTGCAGGACGGCGCGGTCATTCGCGAAGCACAGGGCCGGGTCGCGCCAGTCGCGCCGGCCGGGATGACGATCCTCCAGCGCCTGCTCGCCACCCCGCCGCAGCCGGGCGAGGAAGCCCGCATCGACCTTCCCGCCCCCGACGGCGGCGCGCTGCGCGGCCGCGCGGTCAGCCTGCCCAGCTCCCTCTATGGCGACGGCGCCTGCATCGCCCTGTTCCTCACCAGCCCGGAAAGAAGCGGCGGCCCCGATCCCGCCACGCTGCGCGACCGCTTCCAGCTCACCCCCGCCGAAGCCGCCCTCGCCGCCCGGCTGGCGCAGGGCATATCCCTGATCGACGCCGCCCGCGCCCTCGACATCGCCCACAACACCGCCCGCGCCCACCTGCGCGCCATCTTCGCCAAGACAGGGACGCATCGCCAGGCCCAACTCGTCCACCTGATGCGCACGGCAATGGGCGAGGGGTAGGGCCGCTTTCGCGACGAACAGCAACCTGCTCCTGCGAAGGCACTCGAACGAGACGAGTGGCTCGTGAGAGCCCGGTTCAAAGGGCTCGGGAATTCGCGAACGGCGGAACCGGGTTCCTGCCTGCGCAGGAACACGGCCATATCGACTGAACCACGCTGTTCCCCGGCGAAGGCCGGGGTCCAGTTGCCACGCTGAAATCCTGCCGTCACCCCGGGGCCTGCCCCGGGGTCCCGCTTCCTCTTGCACACGGATTCCGAAAAAGCGGGATTCGCGTCCAGCTCGGTATGACAATGAGAGCGCGTCACCACGCCCTCGCCAGAGCCTTCACCCCTCGACCGCCCGCGTGATCTTCGCCATCCCCGCCTCATATTTGAGGTTGTGCACGGAAATCGACGTCTCCACCCGCTGCACCCCCGGCAGCGGCCGGATGCGCTCCATGATGAGGTCGTTCAATTGCTCGATATTGGTGAACAGCCCCATCGCCAGCAGGCTGTAGCGCCCCAGCAGCACGACGACGCAGGTGATCTCCGGCATGTCGGACAGCGTCCGCGCCAGGTCCGACACGTGCGAGGGGTCCGCGTCGATCCCCATCATGCACAGGTTCGGGGAGCCCGCCATGCGGAAGTCCGTCACCACCGTGAACTGGATCAGCCCTTCATTCTGCAGCCGCTTGATCCGGGTGCGGATCGTGCCTTCGGTGACGCCCAGGTCAGCGGCGATCGCGCGGTTGGAAATGCGCGCATCGCGCGCCAGCCGATCGACGATGCCCTGGTCCAGCTTGTCGAGCCGCGCCCATTCCTGCCGATCGCTCATAGCGGCACCACGTTGAATTCGAATTTCACGATGTCGACGGCAATGCCCGGGGTGATGTGCATCACCCCCTCGATCTTGGCGATATGGTCGAACAGCAGCTGCTGCACCTCCGAAAAATCATGCAGCGCCACCAGCAGCTCCAGGTCATGGTCGCCGTTCATGATGTTGACGCTCAGCACCTCGGGCAGGTCGGCCAGGTCGCGGCCCACGTCCGGGATGCCGCGCCCCTGCACCTTCACCCCCAGCGCGATGATGACATTATAGCCATGGGCGGCGAAGTCGGTGACGGCGACCACGCGCATCACCCGCGCATCCTCCATCTTCTGCAGCCGCGCGGACACGGTCGCGGCGGTGACCGACAGGCGCTCGGCGATTTCCTGATTGGTCGCCCGGCCGTTGGTCCGCAGTATCTCGATGATATTGGCGTCCAGATTGTCGAGCGATGGCGTCGGCCCCTGCCCCCCGCTTCTGATCTGCATTTTCGCGCGCCTCCCGCTGGTCTTCACCATCCCATAGCGCGCGGATTCGGGGAGTTCCAGCCACTATCAAGGGGATGGAAAGACCGGCCCGGCGCCTTTCCGCCGCGCGCGCGCATCGGCCAGCGCCGCCGGCAGATCGCCAGAAATACCACCGCAATGAACAAATATCTTCCCCTGTTCCCGTTTAATGCGTAACAAATGAACCAAATCACAACGAGAATCAAGGTCGGCCTTGCACGGAACTCCGTCTTGCCGCCATGTCCTTCATGCTTTCAAAGGAGAGGCCCATGCTATCGAAGGTCACGCTCGCCCACACCGATCTGTCGGTCAGCCGCCTGTGCTACGGCACCAACATGCTCGGCACCGCGATCGACCAGGCCGGCGCCGACGCCATCCTGGATCGCTTCGCGGCGCTCGGCGGCAATTTCCTCGACACCGCGCGCGGCTATGGCGACTGGGTGCCCGATGCGCCCAAGGGCGCCAGCGAACGCGCCGTCGGTGCCTGGCTCAAGCGGCAGAAGCGCGAGGATTTCGTGATCGGCACCAAGGGCGGCCTGTTCGACCTGCGCGCTGGCGACTTCCGCAACCGGGTCACGCCAGAGGATCTGGCGATCGACCTGCACGAAAGCCTCGACCATCTCGGCGTCGACCGCATCGACCTCTACTGGCTGCATGTCGACAATCCCGATGCGCCGGTGGGGCCGATCATGGACATGCTGATCGACGCGAAGGCGCAGGGCAAGATCCGCTGGTTCGGCGCGTCCAACTGGACCGCCGCGCGCGTGCTGGAGGCCAATGCCCATGCCCGCGCCAAAGGCAGCGAGGGGTTCGTCGCCATCGAACCCTTCTGGGGCCTTGCCAAGCCGCATGAAGGCAACGCCCTGCAACAGGGCTATCAATATTATTATGAAGATCATGGCCAGCCCGCGCTCCAGGACAGCGGCCTTGCCGTCATCCCCTATTGCTCGCAGAGCCGCGGCTATTTCCCGATGCGCGAACAGGGCCGCCTGTCCGACGATCTGCGCGGCTTCTACGACAATGTCGCCAACGACGCCCGTTTCGCCGCCGCCCAGCGGATCGCGCAGCGGCATGGGGTGAGCATCGGTGAAGTCGCGCTCGCCTATCTCGTCAACCAGCCGCAGCAGACCATCCCGATCTTCGGCGCCTCCAGCCCCGCGCGCGTCGAGGAAAGCGTCAAGGCCGCGGACCTCACCCTGTCGCCCGAGGAACTGGCGGACCTGCGCGGCGGATGACGAACGCTGTTCCCCGGCGAAGGCCGGGGTCCAGTTGCGCGGCTGCAAGCGAACGTCGGCCTGGTCTCTAGCGATCAAAGGCCCGCCGAAGCGCCGCAAAGGCATCGCGCTTCATCGCCTGCACCACCGGCGGATCGGCCATCACGTCAAAGCCATGATAGGCGCCGGGATAGACGTGCAGCTCGGTCGCGATCCCTTCCGCCAGCAGCCGCCGCGCATAGTCGATATCCTCCATCAGGAAGAGGTCGAGCGCGCCCACCGCGATGAAGGCGGGCGGCAGCCCCGCCAGATTTTCCGCCCGCGCCGGCGCGGCATAGGGGGAGACATCGGCGCCGCCCGGCTCGGCGCCCAGCAGCGACCGCCAGCCAAAGGCGTTGGCCTGCGGCGTCCACACCACCCCGCCCAGATGCGCCGGCAGCGATCCCGCGCAGGTCCGGTCGTCCAGCATCGGGTAGATGAGGTTCTGATGCACGATCGCCGGCCCGTCCCGGTCGCGCGCCAGCAGCGCCAGCGCCGCCGCCAGGCCGCCGCCCGCGCTCTCCCCCCGCACGGCGATCCGCGCCGGGTCGACGTTCAGCGCCGCCGCCTCGTCGCGCAGCCAGCAGAGCGCCGCATGACAATCCTCCACCGATCCGGGCGCCGGGGTCTCGGGCGCCAGCCGATAGTCGACCGACAGCACCACCGCGCCCACGCTCGCCGCCATCTCGATATTGCCCAGATGATTGGTCCGCGCAGACCCCATCACATAGCCGCCGCCATGGATGTGCAGGATCGCCGGCAGGGGCCCGGCCAGCCCGTCGGGCGTGTAGATCATGCCGCCCAGCTCATGCCCCTCGGGCGATCGGAGCGACGCCGCGCGCCAGGACACGCCGCTATTTTCCGGATCGGGCATCATCGCCGTCATCTGCGCCATGCCCTCGCGGATCATCGGCAGGCTGTCGCTCGTCAGCTCCAGGCTGGGCATGAGGTCCAGCCCCGGCAGCAGATCGGGATCAATCTTCTCGCGCATCGGCACCTTTCTCCTTGTCCTATTTCTATCCCATCGCTCGCGGCGGCAGGAAAGCCCGCGCGGCCTCCACCGCGCGGCGCGCGCGTTCCAGCGCCGGAGCGCCCGCCTCCAGCGCCGACTGCCGCGGCACCTCGACGCTGATCGGTACGGCGGGGCCGATCGCCGCCAGGAAAGCGGCAATATCGAACGCCCCCTCGCCCGGCAGCAGGCGCTCGCGGCTCGCTTCCCATTCGGCGGGATCGGCGGCGACCGTCATCGGCCCGTCGCTCAGCTGCGCGATGCGGATGCGCGGATCGCCGAGCATCGGCAGGGCTGCCGCCATGTCATCCCCGCGCATGATGTGCAGCAGATCGGCGGTCACGCCGATATCGCCCTCGACCGCCGCCAACGCCTCGCCCAGCGTCCGCAGCTGCGAGGGCGGATAAAATTCCACCGTCAGCCCGATACCATATCGACAGCCCAACGCCGCCAGTTCCGCCAGCCGGTCGCCCCGCCGCGCGGGATCGCGATCATAGCAAAGGATGTTGGCAAGGGACGCGCCCAGTTCCGCCGCCACCTCCAGCGCGGGCTCGAAATCGCCGACGCGCGTCCGCCCCGCCAGCGTGAAGGGATAGACAAGGTCGACCCCGACCCCGCCCGCCGCCAGCGCCTGCCGCGTCGCGCGCCGCTCCGCCGCGTCCGTCACCAGGTCATAGGACGGCATCGGCAGCCCCTCCATCGCATGGAGGAACAGGCCGACCCCCACGCACCCCGTCGCCGCCGCGATCTCCACCAGCTGCGACGGGGTCGTGTCCGTGACGGTCAGATGGTCCAGCACCAGGCGCATGGGCCGCGTCAGGCCGCCGCCCCACGCTCCTTAAGCATGTCGAGCGCGACGTCGACGATCATATCCTCCTGCCCGCCGACCATCTTGCGCCGGCCGAGTTCGACCAGGATCGTGCGCGTGTCGAGCCCATAAGTCTCCGCCGCCTTTTCCGCATGGCGCAGGAAGCTCGAATAGACCCCGG
Organism: Sphingobium sp.; assembly: GCA_035278405.1. Classification (GTDB taxonomy): domain Bacteria; phylum Pseudomonadota; class Alphaproteobacteria; order Sphingomonadales; family Sphingomonadaceae; genus Sphingobium. Next base: position 12,652 of record DATEJA010000232.1, read on the forward strand.
CATAGCCCAGCGCCAATGTCTCGCGGTCGACCCGCACCGGCCGATCCTGCAACGGCCGCACCAGATCCTCCGCCGCGTCCATCAGCGCCATCACGTCGCAGCCATGGTTCCAACCCTTGCGGTCGGCGGCGGCGATGAACACCTCCAGCGGCGCATTGCCCGCACCCGCGCCCATGCCGGCCAGGCTGGCGTCGATCCGCACCGCCCCGGCCTGCGCCGCGACGATCGAGTTGGCGACGCCGAGCGAGAGGTTGTGGTGGGCATGGATGCCGCGCTGCGTCTCGGGCTTCAGCACCCGGTCATAGGCGTCGAGCCGCGCCGTCACCCCGTCCATGTCGAGCGCGCCGCCGCTGTCGGTCACATAGACGCATTGCGCGCCATAGCTTTCCATCAGCAGCGCTTGGGCGGCCAGCGCCTCGGCATCGATCATATGGCTCATCATCAGGAATCCCGACACGTCCATGCCCAGATCCCGCGCGATGCCGATATGCTGTTTCGACACATCCGCCTCGGTGCAATGGGTCGCGACCCGCACCGATCGCACGCCGATATCATAGGCGCGGCGCAATTCCTCGACCGTGCCCACGCCGGGCAGGATCAGCGTCGTCAGCACCGAGCGCGTCAGCACCGACGCCACCGCCTCCAGCCATTCCCAATCGGTATGCGCGCCGAACCCATAGTTGAAGCTCGCGCCATTGAGGCCGTCGCCATGCGCCACCTCGATCGCGTCGACGCCCGCATCGTCCAGCGCCTTGGCGATCGCCTGCACATGGTCGATGCCATACATGTGGCGAATGGCGTGCATCCCGTCGCGCAGCGTGACATCCTGGATATAGAGCTTGTCGCCCGCCTCGACGTCGAATGTCTTGGTCATGCCGCCACCTTCTTTTCTTGCGCGATACGCTGCGCCAGCAATTCCCCGGTCGCCTTGGCGGCGGCGGTCATGATGTCGAGATTGCCCGAATAGCTCGGCAGATAATCCCCCGCCCCCTCGACTTCGAGCAGGATCATCGTCTTGATCCCGGTAAACTCGCCGCGCCCGGGAATCGTCAGCTTGTTATTGTCGCCGAAGCGCTCGAACTGCACTTCCTGCTTCAACCGATAGCCCGGCACATAGGCCTGCACCTTCCTGACCATCGCTTCCACCGAAGCGCGGATCGTCTCCTCGTCAGCGCCCTCGGACAGCGTAAAGACCGTATCGCGCATGATCATCGGCGGTTCGGCGGGATTGAGGATGATAATCGCCTTGCCCTGCGCCGCGCCGCCGACCTTCTCGATCGCGCCCGCCGTGGTGCGGGTGAACTCGTCGATATTGGCGCGCGTCCCCGGCCCCGCCGATCGCGACGACACCGACGCGACGATCTCGGCATAATGCACGGTCGCGACCTGGCTGACCGCCGCCACCATCGGGATGGTCGCCTGACCGCCGCAGGTCACCATATTGACGTTGCCGGCGTCCAGGTTCGCTTCCCCGTTCACCGTCGGGATCGTATAGGGCCCGATCGCGGCCGGGGTCAGGTCCACCACCTGCTTGCCGTCGGCGCGCAGCGCCGCGTCATGGACCTTGTGGGCATAAGCGGAAGTCGCGTCGAAGACGATGCCGATCTCGGGATAGACCGCCATCTTCCGGAGCCCTTCCAGCCCCTCATGCGTCGTCGCCACGCCGCGCTCGCGCGCCATCGCCAGCCCTTCCGACGCCTCGTCGATGCCGACCACCGCCACCAATTCCATATTCTGCGGATATTTGATCATCTTGATCATCAGGTCGGTGCCGATATTGCCCGACCCGATGATCGCCGCCTTGACCTTGGCCGTCATTCCATCACTCCTCAAACGAAGCGCGCCACGCAGGCGCCCACGCCATGCAGCTGCATTTCAAACACATCCCCCGCCTTGGCCGGCTCCAGCGGCACCAGGCTGCCCGACAGGATCACGTCGCCGGCGTCCAGCGTGACGCCATAGGCGCCCAGCGTATTGGCGAGCCACGCCACCGCCTCGGCCGGCGACCCCTGCACCGCATGGCCATGGCCTTCCGACAGGGGCGCCCCATTCTTGGTCACGGTCACATGCAGGTTGGGCAGGTCATGCGCGCCTGGATCGACCCGCGCCTCGCCCAGCACGAACACGCCGCAGCTGGCATTGTCGGCGACCGTGTCGACAATGCCGATCTTCCAGTCCTGGATGCGGCTGTCGACAATCTCGAAACAGGGCATGATCGCCTCCGTCGCCGCGATCACCTGTTCGGCGGTGACGCCCGGCCCCTTCAGACTGTCCTTCAGGATGAAGCCGATCTCCGCCTCGGCGCGCGGCTGGATCAGGCCATTGGCGGCGATATCGATGTCGCCCTCGATCCACATCCGGTCGGTGAGGAAACCGAAGTCGGGCTGGTGCACCCCCAGCATGTCCTGCACCGCCTTGGACGTGACGCCGATCTTCTTGCCGACCACCCGCTCGCCATCGGCCTTGCGCCGTTCCAGCGCGCCCAGCGAAATCGCATAGGCATCATCGATGGCAAGGTCGGGATAGCGCGCCATCAGCGGCGGCACCGTCCGTCGTTCCCGCAACGCGCGGTAGAGTTCGTCGGCCAGCCTGTCGTTCACGCTCACAAATAGCCTCCGTCCTGATAGATTAGCGGGTCGACGCCGTCGCACAGGCGCACCGCCTCCACCCGCGCGATGACGATGCTGTGCGTCCCGAAAGCCATCATGCTGTCGATCCTGCAGGCGAGGTTGGCCTGCGCCTCGTCCAGCATCGGCAGGCCGTTATGGTCGGTGCTCCAGCGGCCCAGCCCAAACCTCTTCTCCCGCGCCACCGCGCCGCCGAACGCCGCCGACACCTCCCGCTGATGACGCGAGAGGATGTTGACGCTGATCGCGCGGCCCGGCGCCAGGCTGGGGTGGATGCCCGCCGCCTGGTTGACGCACAGCAGCAGCGCGGGCGGCTCGATCGTCAGCGACGTGATCGACGTCGCCGCCATCCCCACCGGCCCGTCCGCGCCCTGCGCCGCGACGATCGCCACGCCCGACGCCAGCCGCCGCATCGCAGACCGGAAGTCGGCCTCGACGGGCAGGGCCATGGCCGCGCTAGCCACGCAGGAATTCCACGGCATAGCGGTTGAACTCGTCCGCCCGCTCCACCTGCACCCAATGGCCGACCTTGTTGAAGGTGACGACCCGGACATCGTCGCAGGATTCCAGGAAATAATCGATGCCGGTCAGCGGCATGAACCGCTCATTATAGCCCCAGAAAAGCAGGATCGGCATTTTCAGTTCGGCGAGGCGCGGCCGCAAATTGGGCGTGCGCATCCGCACGATGACGTCCTTGGGCTGGGTCCGCGCGACCGCGAACCGCTCCTTGACCAGCGCGTCGGTGACATGGACCGGGTCATGGACCAGATTGGTGATCAGCCGCCGCTGCTCCTCCTCGTTGAACTCGGGCCCGCCGAAGCTGCTGACCATGCCTGCGATCCCCGGCATCTTGAAATAATCCTCGCGCTCCTCGATGCAGCCGGGCGCCATCAGGATCAGCCGCTCGACAAATTCGGGATGGTCGAGCGCCATCTGGATCGCGATGCCGCCGCCCAGCGAATTGCCGACCAGCACCGCCTTCTCCACGCCATGGGCGACCAGCGCCTCGTGCAGCGTGTCGGTGAACAACGCCAATGTATAGTCGATGCCCTCGGGCTTGGACGATCCGCCATAGCCGATCAGGTCGGGCAGGATGACGCGATAGCCCGCCGCCGCGAAGGCTTCCCCATTCTGCCGGAAATTGGACTGGCCCGACGCGCCCGGCCCGCTGCCATGGATGAAGACGACGGCCGGGCCCGTCCCCATTTCCGCCACGACAATGTCATGGCCGCCGGTCACCTTGTAGGTCTTGCTGATCATGCCGCTGCTCCTCAGATGAAGGTGAAGCCGGGCGCTTCGCCGAGCATCGTGCCGACGACATCGGCGGTGCGGTTGGCCGGGTCATTGGCGACATGCGCGCGCGCGGCGTGCAGGTCGAGCCAGGGTTGCAGGATCGGGCTCGACATATAGACCGCTCGTCCGCCCAGCAGCTTCACCATGTCGTCGGCCAGGTCCGCCATCCGCCGCACCACGCTCGCCGACTGGTAGGCGAACAGCGCCCGTCGCTCCATCGGGATCGGCTCGTTGCGCTGCGCATAGTCCATCAGCTCGTCGAAGGTCGCGCGATGGGTCAGTTCCATCTCGTTCGTTTCCGCGATGGCGCAGGCGATGGCGGCGTGCAGATTGGGGTCGGCCTTCGACGCCTTGCCGGTATTGGTCGACACCCGGCTCTGCATGATGCCGATCGCCGCTTGGGTCGCCGCGCGCACGCCGCCGAACGCCGCGCTCGACACCGACCGGGTGAACAGCTGCGCCCAGGGCATGCGGTAGAGCGGCCCGTCATTGGCCTCCTGCCCCGGATTCTTGCAGGCAAAGCCGTCGGCGGCCCGGTGGGTGCGATATTCGGGCACGAACACCCGGTCGACCTGGATGTCGAAGCTGCCCGTGCCCTGCAGCCCGAACACGTCCCACGTCCCCTCGATCACCTGATAGTCGGAACGCGGCAGCAGGAAGGTGCGCATGTCCGGCGGTCCGCCCTCCTCGGGGAAATACATCGCGCCCAGCAGCACCCAGCCGCAATGGGTCGACCCCGACGAGAAACCCCAGCGCCCCGACAGGTAGAAACCGCCCTCGGCCTTCTCCACCTTGCCCACCGGCTGATAGGTGGACGACACCAGCATGTCGGGGTCCCCGCCCCAGACATCCTGCTGCGCCTGGTCGTGGAACAGCGCCAGTTCATAGGGGTGGCAGCCGAGCACGCCATAGATCCAGCCGGTCGACATGCAGCCTTCGGCCAGCGCCTTCTGCACCTCGAAAAAGACATTGGGGTGCATCTCGTAGCCGCCATGGCGTTTGGGCTGGAGGATGCGGAAGAAGCCCGCCGCCTTCATCTCGGCAACGCTCTCGGCCGGCACGTCATGCGCCGCCGTGCAGGCCCGCGCCCGTTCGCGCAGCACCGGGATCATCGCCCTTGCGCGCTCGATCAGGCTTTCGGGCGAAGGCACCTGCGTCTCCGCCGCGCCGATCGGTCGACTTGCTGTTGCCCCGGTCATCCTCTTCTCCATCCAATGCCGGCCACATTGGCCATATGCGTAGCTTATATAATTTTAAACTACGCATCGTGTCAACAAAAACAGGTCTTGCACATTCTGCGCGATGCTTATAGGCAGTTGGACAACGAATTACCACATTTTCGTTGTGAATCGACTCGAAAAGAGTCGCAACATGGATGAATCCCGCCGCTGCCGGCCATGATTGCGTAGCACTTGCTAGCTTTCACAGCGACAAACAGCAACGGCTTGGAAAGATTGAAAGGCGAGGCGGCAGGATGGCAGTAATATCGCTGGGCTATGTGATCATCGAGGCGCGCGACCTTGCGCCGTGGCGGGACTTTGCCGCCGGCATTGTCGGCCTGATGCCCGCCGCCGCGCCACAGGACGATGTCGCGCTCTTCCGCATGGACGATCGCCCGTTCCGCCTCTGGGTGCAGAAGGGGGAGCGGGATGCGTTCCTCGCCCCGGGGTGGGAGTGCGCGAGTCGCGAGGATTTCGACTCGCTGCTTGCAAAACTCGAATCGGCCGGCCGGCCGGTGGAACGCGCCGGCGTCATGGAGGCGCGCGCCCGCCAGGTCTATGAACTGGCCCGCTCGTCCGATCCGGCCGGCAATGCGATGGAGATTTTCTACGGCCGCTTCGTCGACTATGCGCCCTTCGTCTCGCCCGCCGGCGTCAGCGGCTTCGTCACCGGCGATCATGGCGAGATGGGCCTGGGCCATGTCGTCCTCACCGCGCCCAATTTCGACGAGACGCACGCCTTCTACAAGGACGTCATGGGTTTCGGCGACACCGACCTCGGCCGCTTCTACCTGATGGGCGGCGGCGCGGACGATCCGGGCGTGGGCTTCGCCTTCCTCCATTGCAACAGCCGCCACCACAGCCTGGCGCTCGGCCAGATGCCTGAAAGCCCGAACGGCGCCGTTCACATGATGCTGGAAGTCGCCACGCTCGAAGATGTCGGCCGCGCCTATGACCGGGTCTTGAAGAGCAAGGGCAAGGTTCCGCTGTCGGCGACCTTGGGCCGCCACGTCAACGACAAGATGACGAGCTTCTACATGCAGAGCCCCAGCGGCTTCGACATTGAATATGGCTGGAACGGCCTGGTCATCGACCCCGCCAGTTGGACGCCGACCACCAGCATGACCATGAGCGACTGGGGCCACAAATGGGCCCATGAAAAGGACGACTGAGAGATGCTCGACAAACGCATGACCGCCGAAGATGTCGTCGGCCAGCTGTCCGACGGCATGACCATCGGCATCGGCGGCTGGGGCCCGCGCCGCAAGCCCATGGCGCTGGTCCGCGCCATCCTGCGCTCGGACCTCAAAGACCTCACCATCGTCGCCTATGGCGGCGCCGATGTCGGCATGCTCTGCGCGGCGGGGAAGGTCAGGAAGCTGGTCTTCGCCTTCGTCTCGCTCGACGCGATCCCGCTCGAACCCTGGTTCCGCAAGGCGCGCGAGGCGGGCGAGATCGAAGTCCTCGAACTCGACGAAGGCATGTTCCAATGGGGCCTCAAGGCCGCCGCCTTCGGCCTCCCCTTCCTGCCGACCCGCGTGGGCCTGGGCACCGATCTCGCGGAGCTGGGCGGGCTCAAGACGATAGAGTCGCCCTATGACGACGCCGAAACCTTGGTCGCCATGCCCGCGCTCAAGCTCGACGCCGCCCTCATCCACGCCAATCGCAGCGACTGGCGCGGCAATGTCCATCTGTTCGGCGCCGACACCTATTATGACGAATGGTTCGCGAAGGCCGCCGCGAAGACTTATGTGTCTACCGAAGAACTGGTCGACCGCATGGAAGACCATTATCCCAACGAAGCACAACATAATGTCTTCGAACGCTGCTTCGTCAGCGGCGTCGTCCATATCCCCTGCGGCGCGCACCCCAGCTCCATGCCCCCGGCCTATGGCTGGGACATGAAGGCGTTCAAAGCCTATGCCGACGCCGCCCGCGAACCGGGCGACTGGAACGCCGTCGCCGACCGCTTCGTCGGCGCGACCGAACAAGCCTATCTGGACAGCATTGGCGGAAAGGAGGCGGTGGCGGCTCTCCCGCTCCCGATATTCTGATGACTGACGTGACCCTCGCAGAACTCTGCATCTTCGCCTGTTCCGAAGCCTTTCGCGGCAATGGCGAGATCATCGCCACCGGCGTCGGCCCCGTGCCGCGCCTCGCCGCCAGCCTTGCCAAGCTGACCCACAGCCCGGAACTGATGATGACCGATGGCGAAGCCTATCTGGTCGAACAGCCCGTGCCCATCGGCCCGCGCGGCTATGAGGACCGCAAGCCGGCGGGCTACCTCCCCTTTTCGCGCTTCTTCGACAGCGCGGTCTGGACCGGCCGCCGCCACGCGATGGTCACCCCGACCCAGCTCGACCGTTTCGGCCAGATTAACCTCAGCTATCTGGGCGGCAGCTACGACCGGCCCAAGACGCAGATGCTGGGCGTGCGCGGATTCCCGGGCAACACCATCTATCACGCCAACAGCTTCTTCTTCCCCGCGCACAGCGCCCGCACCTTCGTGCCCGAAGTCGATATGGTCTCGGGCGTCGGCTACAACCCGGCCAAGCGCGTGCCGGGCGGCAATTATTCCGGCGTCGACCTGCGCCGCATCGTCACGAACCTCTGCGTCATGGACTTCGGCGGCCAGGATAACGCGATCCGCGTCATCTCCCTCCACCCCGGCGTGACTTTCGAGGAGGTGCAGGCCGCCACCGGCTTCCCGCTCGAAAAGGGCCCCCTCACTCAAACCCCGTTCCCCGACGCCGAGGCTCTGGCCATCATCGCCAGCCTCGACCCGCACAACATCCGCGCGTCCGTCATCAAGGACAATCCCCCGGCCAGGAGGGCATGATGAGCGCAGCCGATCGCCTGGTAGAACCGCAACAGGTCGACATCGTCTACGAAACCGACCAGCCGGTCACCTATGAGGTGATCGACCATGTCGCCTGGATCATGCTGAACCGCCCGGGCTTCAACAATGCCCAGAACGGCCAGATGACCTATGCGCTGGACGATGCCTTCATCGCCGCGACCAATGACGATGACGTCCGCTGCATCATCCTCGGCGGCAATGGCAAGCATTTCTCCGCCGGCCATGACATCGGCACGCCGGGGCGCGACCTGCACCGCCAGTTCGACAATCGCCTCATGGTCCCGCCCCATGTCAACAAGCCCGCCGCCGAACTGCTCTACACCCGCGAGAAGGAGCAATATGTCGGCATGTGCCGGCGCTGGCGCGACGTCGCCAAACCGACCATCGCCATGGTGCAGGGCGCCTGCGTCGCGGGCGGGCTGATGCTTGCCTGGGTCTGCGACCTGATCGTGGCGAGCGACGATGCTTTCTTCCAGGACCCGGTCAACCGCATGGGCATCCCCGGCGTCGAATATTTCGCCCACGCCTATGAGCTGCCGCCGCGCGTCGCCAAGGAATTCCTGCTGCTGGGCGAACGCATGTCCGCCCAGCGCGCGGAACAGTTCGGCATGGTGAACAAGGTCGTGCCCCGGGAAGCCCTGCGCGAAACAGCCGCCGCGATGGCGGCGAAGCTGGTCGCGCAGCCGCGCCTTGGCAACTGGCTCACCAAGCAGGCGGTCAACCATGTCGAGGAACTGATGGGCAAGCGCAACGCGATGGAAGCGGCCTATCATATGCACCATTTCGCCCACGCCCAGAATGACCTGACCCAGGGCAGCAGCATCGCCGGCCTCGATGCCAAGGCGATGGCGGCGGCGAATAAGCGGGATGCGGCCGGGGCGGCCGCAGGCAAGAAAGAAGCGGGGACAAGCTGATGCGCGATCCCCTGCACACCATCCTGACCGAGCGGCTGGGCTGCCGCTGGCCGATCATCCAGACCGCGATGGGCTGGGTCGCCGAACCCAGCCTCGTCATCGGCTCCAGCAACGCCGGCGCCTTCGGCTTCCTCGGCGCGGCCGTGATGACGCCCGACGAGGCGCGCGCGAAGATCCTCGCCGTGCGCCAAGGCACCGATCGCCCCTTCGGCGTCAATTTCCACATGTTCCAGCCCGGCGCCGACCAGATCGTCGAACTGATCCTCGCCAACAAGGACCAGGTCCGCGCCGTCAGCTTCGGCCGTGGCCCCAACGCCAAGATGGTCGCCCGCTTCAGGGACGCCGGCATCCTCTGCGTGCCCACCGTCGGCGCGGTCAAGCATGCGCGCAAGATGGTCGAACTCGGCGTCGACATGGTCAATGTCCAGGGCGGCGAAGGCGGCGGCCATACCGGATCGGTCGCGACCACCGTGCTTCTGCCCCAGGTACTGGACGCCGTGCAGGTCCCCGTGATCGCCAGCGGCGGCTTCGCCGACGGGCGCGGCCTTGCCGCCGCGCTCGCCTATGGCGCGGTCGGCATCGCCATGGGCACCCGCTTCCTGCTGACGAAGGAGAGCCCCGTGCCCGACAGCGCCAAGGCGGAATATCTGAAGGCCAGCACCGACCGCATCCTCGTCACGACCAAGCTCGACGGCATCCCGCAGCGGATGATCGCGACGAAGCTGATGGACCGCATCGAAAAGTCCGGCAAACTCGCCATGTGGCTGCGCGCCTTCGAGGCCGGCCGGGCGATGAAGCAGCAGACCGGCGCCAGCTGGATGAGCCTCATCCGCTCCGCGCGCGGCATGACCGCCCATGGCGCGATGCCGCTGCAACAGGCGATGATGGCCGCCACCGCGCCGATGCTGATCCAGAAGGCCGTGGTCGAAGGCGATATCGAACATGGCGTGATGGCGACCGGCCTCGTCGGCGGGCGCATCAGCGAAATTCCCACCTGCCAGCAGCTGGTCGACCGCATCGTCGAGGAAGCGCACGCCCGCCTCGCCGCGCTCGCCGCGCTGGGCCGCGAAACCGCGCCGGCCCTTTGAGGAGAGAAGAAGATGCCGATCACTTGCACCATCGAAAACCGCATCGCGGAAATCGTCTTTGACGTACCGCCGGTCAACGCCTTCGACAGCGCCACCTGGAACAGCCTGCCGAAGATCATCAGCGACGCCGCGCGCCATGAAGATGTCCATTGCATCCTGATCCGCGCCGAGGGCCGGGGCTTTTGCGGCGGCGTCGACATCAAGGAGATGCAGGCCCATCCCGAGCGCATCCCCCATCTCAATCGCGGCAATTACCTGACCTTCAAGGCGATCCACGAAGCCGAAATCCCGGTCGTGGTCGCGGTCCACAAATTCGTGATCGGCGGCGGCATCGGCATTTGCGGCGCGTCCGACACGATCATCGCGGCCGACGACGCCTTCTTCTCGCTGCCCGAGATTGATCGCGGCGCGATGGGCGGCGCCAGCCACATGTCGCGCATGCTGCCGCTGCACAAGGTCCGCGCCGCCTTCTTCACCGGCGGCAATATTCCCGCGCAGGAAGCCTATAGGCTCGGCGCGGTCGAGAAGGTCGTGCCCCGCGCCGATCTCGAAACCGAGGCCCGCGCCTTCGCCGCCCTCATCGCCTCCAAGTCGCGCAAGGCGCTGGTCATCGCCAAGGAGGCGCTCAACGGCCTCGAAGCCCGCGACGTCGACCGGGGCTATCGCTGGGAACAGGGCTTCACCCTCGAAATGTACATGCATGAGGACAGCCAGAAGGCGCGCGACGCCTTTGTCGAAACCGGCGAGGCGGCCAAGTTCTGATGGACCTCAGCTACACTCCGCAGCAACAGGCGTTCCGGGCCGAAGTGCGCGCCTGGCTCGAAGCCCATGTGCCCGCCGCACCGCTCGAACATTATGACGCCACGCGCGAAGGGTTCGAAGCGCATCGGGCCTGGGAAAAGACGCTGAAGTCCGGCGACTGGGGCATGGTGACCTGGCCCAGGGATTATGGCGGGCGCGGCCTCGACCTCATCCAGTGGCTGATCTTCGAGGAGGAATATTATCGCGCCGGCGCGCCGGGCCGGGTCAACCAGAATGGCATCTTCCTGCTCGGCCCCACGCTGATCGAATTCGGCACCCATAAGCAGAAGCAGCGCTTCCTCCCCCCCATGGCGAGCGGCGAGGAAATCTGGGCGCAGGCCTGGTCGGAACCGCAGGCGGGCAGCGACCTTGCCGGCGTGCGCTCGACCTGCGTGGCGGATGGCGACGACTATATCCTCAACGGCCACAAGATCTGGTCGAGCCGCGCCGTCTTTGCCGACTGGGCGTTCGGCCTGTTCCGCACGCCGGGGACCGAGCGCCACAAAGGCATGAGCCTCATCTTCTTCCCGCTGAACGCGCCGGGCGTGAGCGTCAACCCGATCAAGAAGATCAACGGCCATGTCGGCTTTGCCGAAATCTTCCTGGAAAATGTCCGCGTTCCCGCTTTCAATCGGCTGGGCGATGAAGGCCAGGGCTGGCACATCTGCATGGCCACCGCCGGTTTCGAGCGCGGCCTGATGCTGCGCTCGCCCGCCCGCTATCAGGTCGCGGCGGCCAAGCTGGCGCAGCTGTGGCAGGCGAACAGGGAAACTGCCGACCCCGCGCTGGAGGCAGACGTCATCCGCGCGCACATGAACGCGGACGCCTATGCGCTCAACATCTACCAGACCGCCTCGCGCCTGATGGCGGGCGCCAAGATCGGCCCCGAAGCGTCGACCAACAAGATTTTCTGGTCGGAACTCGACATCCACCTGACGCAGACCGCGCTCGCCATCCTCGGCCCGACCGCCGAGCTGACGCAGGACGCGCCCGCCGCGAACCCCGTCGACTGGATCGACGATTATATCTTCGCGCTCGCCGGCCCCATCTATGCCGGGTCGAACGAGATCCAGCGCAACATCATCGCCGAGCGCATGCTCGGCCTGCCGCGCTGAGGAGGGCGGACATGGATTTCACCCTCAGCGACGAACAGCTGATGTTCGCGGAGACGGCGCGGACGCTCTTCGCCGACAGCTGCACGCCCGATCATTGGCGCCGCATGATGGAAGCAGGCGCGGCCCGCGACGATGCCCGCTGGGCCTCGATCGTGGAAACCGGCCTGACGCTCATCCTCCTGCCTGAAAGCGCGGGCGGCCTTGGCCTCACCGAAACCGACTTCGCCCTGATCGCGCGGGAAGCCGGCTATGTCGCCCTGCCCGAACCGCTGGTCGAAAGCGCCGGCGTCGCCGCCCCGCTGCTGGCCGCGCTCGCCCCCGATCATCCCGCGCTCGCCGATCCGCTGGCGACCATCGCCATCGCGCATCCCGCCAATCCCTATGTCGCCCATGCCGACAGCGCGGCCGCGATCCTGCTGGAGAAGGATGGCGAGGCCTGGCTTGCCACCCCCGATCAGGTGACGCTGACCGCGCAAGCCAGCATCGACCCCTTCCGCCGCCTCTTCTCGATCGAGTGGACCCAGGCCAACGCGACCCCGCTCGGAAAGGCGGACTGGGACCTCGCGCTCGACCGCGCCGCCCTGTTCAACGCCGCCATGGGCCTGGGCCTTGCCCAGCGCGCCGTCGACATGGCCGTCGCCTATGCCGGCGAGCGCCAGCAGTTCGGCCGCCCCATCGGCAGCTATCAGGCGGTCAAGCACCACCTCGCCTCCGCCCAGGTCGCGATCGAGTTCGCGAGGCCGGTCGTCACCGCCGCCGCCGCCGAGATCGGCGCGCGCGACATCCACGCCCGCGCCCGCGTCAGCCACGCCAAGCTGGTCGCGCTCGAAGCCGCCGACCAGGCCGCCCGCGCCTCCATCCAGGTCCATGGCGCCATGGGCTATAGCTGGGAAGTCGACGTCCACCTGTTCCTCAAGCGCGCCCTCGCGCTGACGCAGACATGGGGCACCCCCGCCTTCCACCGCGCCCGCATCGCGCAGCGGCTGTTCACCCAGCCCAATGGCCCCGACCAGACCTTCGCCAGAGAGAGCCACAATGCCTGAAGCCTATATCATCGACGCCGTCCGCTCCCCCGTCGGCCGCAAGAAGGGCAGCCTCGCGGCCGTCCACCCCGCCGACCTCGGCGCGCATCCCCTCCGCGAGCTGGTGAAGCGCACCGGCATCGATCCTTCCCAGGTCGACGATGTCGTCTGGGGCTGCTGCGACACGATCGGCGGCCAGGCCGGCGACATCGGCCGCACCGCCTGGCTGGTCGCGGGCCTTCCCGAAGAAGTGCCCGGCGTCACGATCGACCGCCAGTGCGGCTCCAGCCAGCAGGCGATCCACTTCGCCGCCCAGGGCGTGATGAGCGGGACGCAGGACCTGGTCGTCGCCGGCGGCAGCCAGGCGATGAACGCCATCCCCATCTCCGCCGCCATGTTCGCCGGCCAAGCCTATGGCTTCGACAGCCCCTTCCAGGGCGCCAAGGGCTGGGACGCCCGCTATGGCGACGAGGAAGTGAACCAGATCCGCTCGGCCGAGATGATCGCGGAAAAATGGGGCATCAGCCGCGAAGCGATGGAGCGGTTCGCCCTTGCCTCCCACCAGCGCGCCCAGGCCGCCTGGGACGCAGGCTGGTTCGACCGCGAGGTCGCTCCCCTGGACGGCCTCGCCAGGGATGAAACCATCCGCCCCACGACCACGCTCGATGGCCTCGCCGCGCTCAACCCCGTGCGCGAAGGCGGCGCCATCACCGCCGGCGTCGCCAGCCAGAATTGCGACGCCGCCGCCGCGCTCCTCATCGCCAGCGAACGCGCGGTGAAGGAGCACAAGCTCACCCCCCGCGCTCGCATCCACCATCTCTCCGTCCGCGCCGCCAACCCCGTCTGGATGCTCACCGGCCCGATCCCCGCGACCCGATATGCGCTCCAGAAAGCCGGCATGAGCATCAGCGACATCGACCTGTTCGAATGTAACGAAGCCTTCGCCAGCGTCACCATGGCCTGGATGCAGGAACTCGGCATCCCGCATGAGAAGGTCAACGTCCAGGGCGGCGCCATCGCGCTCGGCCACCCCATCGGCGCGACCGGCGCGCGGCTCATGACGACGCTGCTGGGCGCGCTCGAACGCACCGGCGGCCGCTACGGCCTCCAGACCATGTGCGAAGGCGGCGGCCAGGCCAACGTCACCATCATCGAGCGGCTGTAAGGCCATGCCCTGCTACGCCTATCAAGGGATCATCCCCGTCGTCGACCCGACCAGCTACGTCCATCCGCTGGCGTCGCTGATCGGCGACGTGATCGTCGGGCCGGGCTGCTTCATCGCCCCCGGCGCGTCGCTGCGCGGCGATTTCGGCCGGATCGTCGTGGAAGGCGACAGCTCCATCCAGGACAGCGTCACCGTCCACGCCAACCAGCTGCGCGACACCATCATCCGCCGGGGCGCGACCATCGCCCATGGCGCGATCATCCATGGCTGCGAGATTGGCGAGAACAGCCTGGTCGGCATGAACGCCGTGGTCCTCGACAATGCCGTGATCGGCCCGGAAAATCTCGTCGCGGCCCTGAGCCTCGTCAAATCCGACACGCAAACGCCCCCGCGCAGCCTGGTCGCCGGCAATCCGGCCAAGGTCATCAAGAGCTTCGAGGCGCACCAGGTCACATGGAAGAATGACGGCGAAGGCGAATATCAGAAACTCGCCAAGGCTGCCCTGACCGACCTCATCGAGGCGCAGGCGCTGACCGCACCCGAGGCCGACCGCCCCCGCATCCGCTCCGACGCCGTCGCCGTGCGCCTCACCGGCCCCACCGCCGCCCTTCGGGAGAAACGCGCATGACCGACGCCGCCCTCGCCATCCCCAACCTCCTCTACCTCTATGCCGAACTGATCGACGCGGCCGACTTCCCCGCCGCCGCGCGCCTGTTCCGCCATGGCGCCGTCATCACCGGCGGCCGTCGCATCGAGGGCGAGGAAGCGATCATCGCCATGTGGCAAAGCTGGCTGCGCCTCTACGATGGCAAGCCACGCACCCGCCATCTCATCACCAACCCCATCATCCTGCTCAGCGACGACGGCCAAAGCGCCACCGCCCGCTCGCAATGGACGGTGCTGCAGGCGACGGAGGGCTACCCGCTCCAGCCGGTCGCGACCGGCCGCTATCATGACAAATTCCAGCGGATCGACGGCATCTGGTGCTTCGTCGAACGCGATTATGCGCAGGTCGACCTCACCGGCGACCTCAGCGCGCATCTCCTCCAATCTCTGAAGGACGCTTGAAAATGGGTATCTGCGAAGGACGCGTCGCGATCGTCACCGGGGCCGGCAATGGCCTCGGCAAAGCCTATGCGCTGGGCCTCGCGGCGCAGGGCTGCAAGCTCGTCGTCAATGACCTTGGCGTCGGCACCCATGGCGAGGCGGGCCTGACCAAAGGCGCCGCCGAGCAGGTGGTCGAAGAAATCCGCGCCATGGGCGGCGAAGCCATTGCCAACACCGATGACGTCGCCGACTGGGACGCGGGCAAGCGCATGGTCGAAGCCGCGCTCGACAGCTTCGGGGCGCTCCATGCCGTCGTCAACAATGCCGGCTTCGTGCGCGACCGCATGTTCTTCACCTGCTCGCCCGAAGAATGGGACGCCGTCATCCGCGTCCATCTGCGCGGCCATTTCTGCACCAGCCGCCACGCCGCCGAATATTGGCGCGCGCAGGCCAAGGCCGGCAACCCGGTCGACGCCCGCATCATCAACACGACCTCGGGCGCGGGCCTGCAAGGCTCCGTCGGCCAGTCCGCCTATTCCGCGGCCAAGGGCGGGATCGCCTCGCTCACCCTGGTGCAGGCCGCCGAACTGGCGCGCCTCGGCGTCACCGCCAACGCGCTCGCCCCCAATGCCCGCACGCGCATGACCGATACGGGCGCCTTCGCCATGGACGCGCGGGACGGCGCCTTCGACACGTTCGCGCCCGAAAACATGGCCCCGCTCGTCGCCTATCTCGTCTCGGAACAGTCGAAGGGCGTCACCGGCCAGATCTTCGAGCTGATCGGCGGCACCATCTTCCTCTCGCAGGGCTGGACCGACAGCGCGCCCCACGAAAAGGGCGCCCGTTTCGAAGCCAGCGAACTCGACCCCATCGTCCGCAAGCTGATCGCCACCCGCGAGCCCGCCAAGCCGGTCTACGGAGCCGCCTGATGGGCTTCGCGCTCACCGACGACCAGCGCGCGATTCAGGAGGCCGCCCGCGCCTTCCTGACCGACGCCGCCAGCCCCGACGCGGTGCGCGCGGCGGTCGAGGGCGCGACCGGCTTCGATGAAACGCTCTGGCAGGGCCTTGCCGAAATGGGCTTCCCCGGCCTCATGATCCCGGAAAGCCATGGCGGCCTGGGCCTGGGTGCCGTCGAAACGGCGCTGGTGCTGGAGGAAATGGGCCGCTGCCTCGCCCCCGTCCCCTATTTCGAAACCGCCGTCCTGGCGGTC
>DATEJA010000233.1:0-14074 GCA_035278405.1 Sphingobium sp.
TCCGTTCCTGGGAAGAGGTGAAGGACGGCCATGCCAGCTTCCTTCTGGGCGAAGTCATCGGATCGACCGACATCGTCGTTAAGGATCCCTTGTGGCAGGAAGCGATGCGCAAGCGTGGCATCACCGACTTTTCGCACATCATGTGCAATCCGCTGTCCGTCGGCTATGTCGCGGATGAAAGCGAGCGCAGCCGCCGCCTGATGAACGTGCCCTGCTTCGACACCCATGGGCAGGGGAACAACGCCTTTGGCCGCCCGATCGAAGGCTTGATGGCGGTCGTCGACCTGGACGACCGCAAGGTGGTGAGGCTCGTCGACCTGGGCCCCGTCCCGCTGCCGCCCGCCATGCCGAAATATGACTATGCCTCGCAGCAGCCCTATCGCCAGCCGATGAAGCCGGTCGAAATGGCGTCGCCCGCGGGCCATAATTTCGTCGTGAAGGGCGGCGAGATCAAATGGGACAATTGGTCCTTCCACCTGCGCCTGGACCGGCGTTCGGGGCCCGTCCTCTCGCTCGTCAAATGGGACGACAAGGGGCGGGAACGCTCCGTCGCCTATCAGCTCGCCGCGTCCGAGATGTTCGTGCCCTATATGGACCCGACCCCCACCTGGTCCTTCAAATCCTATCTGGATGCCGGCGAATATGGCCTGGGCCTGCTCGCCTTCCCGCTTTCGCCGGGACGCGACTGCCCGTCGGACGCCCTGTACCTCGATGGCGTGCTGCCGGACGATGACGGCAAACCGATGCCGATGCCGCGCGCCATCTGCATTTTCGAACGCAATGCGGGCGATCCCGCCTGGCGGCATGTGGAAACCGACAGCCGGGGCGTGGAAAGCCGCCCGGAAGTCGATCTGGTCGTGCGATCCATCCCGGTGATCGGCAATTACGACTATATCCTCGACTATGTCTTCACGCAGAAGGGCGAAGTCGTCGTGCGGGTCGGCGCGACCGGCATCGACGCGGTCAAGGGCGTCGCCGCGCGCACGCTCAAGGATCCTTCGGCGGCACAGGACACGCGATATGGCACGTTGATCGGCCCGGGCGTGGTCGGCGTCAATCATGACCATTATGTCAACTTCCGCCTCGACATGGATGTCGACGGCCCGGCCAACAGCTTCATGGTCGACCATATCGTCCCCCAGGAAGCGCCGCCTTCCTCTCCCCGGCGCACCTATTGGCAGGTCGAAAGCGCCGAACAGCAGACCGAAGGCGCTGTGGAAAGCCACGGCCATGACGCGCAATATCGGATGGAAAATCCGAACAGCGCCAATGCCTATGGCTATCATCCCGGCTATGTCCTGATGGGCGGGCACAATGCGTCCTCGCTCCTGTCGGAGGATGATCCCATCCAGGGCCGGGCGCTCTTCGCCAAGAAGCCGATCTGGATCACCCGCTATGCCCCGAACGAGCTGTTCGGCGCCGGCGAGTTCGCCAATCAGAGCATGCCGGGAGAGGGCCTGCCCAAATATACGGGCGACAAGGCAAGTGCCGTGAACACCGACCTGGTGCTCTGGTACACGGTCGGGTTCCGGCACGTGACGCGCGCGGAAGACTGGCCAATCATGCCGACATTGTGGCACGAATTCCGGCTGCGCCCCTTCAACTTCTTCGACCATAATCCCGCGCTCGATCTCTCTCCCGATTTCGCGAAATAGGGGTTCGGCACGGAAAATAGCTGTGGGTTGATGGCCGCCGTCCGTCTGACAGAGGGCGGCCATCCCGGCCTCGATCATAATCTCGGAGACAGATATAGTGAGACTGAACCGGCGCACCCTCTGCAGCGGTGCAGCCTCGTTGCTGGTCATGGCAGCCATGCCGGAAAGCGCATGGGGGTTGACCGCCGCGCCGGCCGACATCCTGTTTTCCAACGGCACCATCTTCTCGGACAGGGGCACGCCTGTCAGCGGCCAGTCCGTCGCCGTGCGTGGCGGCAGGATCGTCTATGTCGGCGCTGCCTCAGGCGCGGCGCGCTATCGCGGCGAGCGGACCAGGGTCATCGATCTGCACGACAAGCTGCTGCTGCCCGGCTTCATCGACACGCATAATCACGTCTATCTGCGCGCCGAAAAGCTCTTCTACCTCACCTTGCCCGGCGGGCCCCGGCCGATCGGGCCTACCGATCAAGGCATAGCGTCGATGGACAGCTACGCTCAAGCAATCCAGGCCTACCGCGTCAACAATCCCGGCCTGCGGCAGATAAGGGGCGTCGGCGTCGACATCGCGATGGTGAAAGGGCAGGCGGCAGCCAGGAACAAGCAGCCGCGCGAACTGCTCGACGAACTGGTCGGCGATGTTCCCATGGTGGTGATCGCCCATTCCCATCATGAACTCTGGGCGAACTCAAAGGCCATCGAGCGCGCAGGCATCACCCGCGACACGCCCGATCCGGTGGGCGGCGTGATCGTGCGGGACCCGAAGACCGGCCAGCCCAACGGCATCTTCAACGAGATGAGCGCGCAGAATCTGGTGCTGGGCAAGCTTCCCGAGCCGGACCTGACGGTCGAGCAGCATCGCCAGGCAATCCTGTCGTGGCAAAAGCTCGCGGCCGAGCGCGGGGTGACCGGCGCGATCGTGCCCACCCATTATCGCACGACCAATTTCTTCGTCGCCATGCAGTCGCTCAGCGACGAAGGCGCCCTGACAGCGCGCTACAATGTCGCCCAATGGGTCGATGAGGCACGCGGCGCCGCGCAGCTTCCCGACCTCATCGCGACGCGCAAACGCTTCCCCGGCGGCCCGCTGTTCCAGTTGAACACGGCGAAGATCTTCGCGACCGCCGTGCCGGATGCGGGCATCACCATGATCTGGCCGCAGCACGAACTGGAAAGGACGATGGCAGCGCTGGACCAGGCGGGGTTCCGCCTCTATGTCCACGATATCGGCCCCACCGAAAGCTATGAACAGGTGGTCGATGCCTTTGCCTATGTCGTGAAGCAAAATGGCCGGCGGGATTCGCGGCACATCCTCTCCCACCTGTTCCCCTTGTCGGCGCCGACGGCACCTCGCTTCAACGCGCTAGGCCTTTACGCGGACGGTCATCCGGCGCCCCGGGACTTTTATGACCATGGCGTGCCCACCACATCGTCCAGCGACTATCCGGTATGGGATTTCCACCCGCTGCCGCGCATCCAGGCGGGCGTGAAGGAAGGCGTGCCGCTCGCCACGATGCTGACCAGCCAGACGCTGCGCGGCGCCCAGGCCTTGTTCGCGGAAAAGGAAACCGGCTCCATCGCGGTCGGCAAATCGGCGGACCTCATCCTGCTGGACAGGGACATATTCCAGGATCCGCCCGAAAAGATCGGCACGGCGAAAGTCGTGATGACGATGTTCCAGGGCAAAATCCTGTATGATGTGGAATAATATCGCCACCCAGTATCAGGCCATCTCGGCCTGAAGCAGCTCCTTGAGCGGCGTGTCGACATCGGCCAGCCGCTCGGCGCCAGGCCTCGCCCCTGCCTCGACCAGCTTGCGCCCCTGGACATAGTCCTTGACCATGTTCACGCAATCGAGCGCGACCACCCGGCCTTCCTTCAGGTAGATCACCGAAAAGCTGCGCTGTTCCGGACTGCCCCGCACGACGGTCCGATCGAAGCCCAGGCCGATTCCCGCCGTCTGCAGCTTCAGGTCATATTGATTGGACCAGAACCAGGGGAAGGCGGCATAGGGCTTCGTCTCGCCGCAGATTGCCCTGGCGACGCAGTTCGCCATGTCATTCGCGTTTTGCACGGATTCCACCCGCATCACCCGACCACCCGCATAGTCGCAAGCGAAGGCAGCACAATCGCCGATCGCATAAATGTCGGGCAGCGACGTTCGGCAGAACTCGTCCACCTCCACCCCGTTCTCACCCTTCGCTCCGGCAGCGATCAGCGGCGCTACAGCAGGCACGATGCCGATGCCCACGATCACGGCTTCGGCCGGGATCAGATCGCCGCCTTCCAGCCGCACACCAGTCACGCGGCGCCCGTCGCCTTCCAGCGACTGAACCTTGACCTCCAGCCGCAGGTCCACGCCATGACGCCGATGCTCCTGCTGATAGAAGGACGACAGTTCCTCGCCGGCGACGCGCGCCAGCACACGCGGTAGGGCTTCGAGCAAGGTCACGTCGAGCCCCATCTTGGACAAGACCGCCGCCGCCTCCAGCCCGATATAGCCGCCGCCGATGACGACGATCTTCCTTGTGCCCGCATCCACCAGCGCCATCAGCGCGTCGCAGTCGGCGCGGGTGCGAACCGCATGCACACCCGCCAGTTCCGCGCCCGCGCATGTCAGCTGGCGCGGATCGCCGCCGGTCGCCCAGACCAATTTGCCATAGCCAAGGCTGCTGCCGTCGGACAGGGCAATTTGTCGGGCGTCAGGATCGACCTTCTTCACCTCCATGCCCAGGCGGAAATCCACATTCTTCTCGGCCCAGAAGGCGGGCGGCCGAATATAAAGCCGCTCGAAGCTCTTCTCCCGGGCGAAATATTCCTTCGACAGGGGCGGCCGCTCATAGGGATATTCCGGCTCGCGCCCGACGACGACGATGCTCCCGGCAAAGCCGTTCTGGCGCAGCGCCATGGCGCATTGCGCCCCGCCATGGCCCGCACCCACGATGACGATGTCCGCCTTGTCCATTTCGATCACACCCGTTCCGACAGCCGTCTCTTCGCTTTCAACCGATATCGCCGCCAGCGACGGGAAGGATCGACCCGGTCACATAACTGGCTTCGTCCGAGGCGAGGAAAAGGATCGGGGCGATCTGCTCCTCCAGCGTCCCATAGCGTTTCATGAAGGCGGAGGAGGTCACCTGCGCCACCGCCTCGGCCATCCAGGCCTGTTCCTGTTCATTGTCGCCCTCCGCATTGCGGGGAACGCGGCGCGGCGGCGCCTGGGTGCCGCCCGGCGCCGTGGCGACGACGCGGATGCCGCTTTGCGCATATTCCATCGCCAGCGCCTGGGTCATGCCGTTGATACCGCCCTTCGCCGCCGAATAGGGCACGCGGCGGATGCCCCGCGTGGCGTTGGACGAAACGTTGACGATCGTCCCCGCGCCCTGGTCCAGCATCACCGGCAGGACCGCGTGGCAGCAATAGAGCGTCGGCATCAGCGAACGGCGGATTTCCGCATCGATCTGTGCCGGTTCGAACGCGGCATAGGGCCGCATGCGGATCGCGCCGCCCACATTGTTGACCAGGATGTCGACCCGTCCGAACGCCTCCACCGCCGCCGCCACGGCCTGCGCCGCGCCCTCATAGCTTTCCAGGTCGCACCGGACGGAAGCCGCCTTGCCGCCGCCCGCCACGATCGCCTGCTCGACATCGGCGACGAAATCCGCCCGGTCGACAAGGACCAGGCTGGCGCCCTCGGCCGCAGCGCGGATGGCGACCCCCGCGCCGATGCCCTGCGCCGCGCCGGTCACGACCATCACCTTGCCGGCGAAACGTCCCTGGAAGATCATCGGCGGCTCCTTAGATATGATAGACGTCGATGACCTGATGGATATAGTCGTCCTTGAGGACGATCCTCTTCTTCAGGATCCTGGGGGCATCGCCCGTCGTGTCCAGCGTGACGAATGTCGTTCCGAAAAATTGCGCCGTCTGCTGGTAGCGATGGCTCATCGTGTGCCAGTTATAGCGCAGGTCGACGGCATCCGGCCGTGTTTCCAGCACCTCGACATTGGCGATGAAATGGGATGTGCGCGCTTCCGGCGTGCTGGCCGAGGACCTTTCCGTCTTCAATCGATAGACGCGGTCTTCCAGGCCCTTGCGATTGCCATAATAGATCAGCGAGATCTGGCTGTGGGGGTCCGTCGTCAGCGCATCGTCATCCGTCCACGCCGGCATCCAATATTCGACCTCCTCCGAATAACAGTCCAGCCATTCGTCGAATTCGCGGTCGTCGAGCAGGCGCGCCTCGCGGTAGAGAAAGGCGCAGATGTCGCGGTAGGACAGCGCCGTGCCGGCCTTGTCGATCATCACTGTCATTCCGCGGCCTCCATCATCGGCGCGCCGGACTCCCTGGCCATGCCGTCCAGCATGATCTTCGCCCAATATTCGTGCTGACGGACGAAAAGCCCCTCATCCTCGCTGCGCTCGCTCGACAGCAGCGGGTTCATGCCCATCGCCCTTGCATTGGCGTCCGGCCCCGCGATCCATCGCGCGGCGCCGCGGCTGAGATCATTCCACAGCTCCCCCGCCCCTTCATAGGCCGATTGGCAGCTGCGGAATTCCTCCAGATCATCGGGCGTGCCCATGCCAGTGACGTTGAAGAAATCCTCATATTGCCGGATGCGGTGGGCGCGGTCTTCGGCGCTTTCGCCCTTGGGTGCGTAGCAATAGATGGTGACCTCGGTCGTGTGGACATCGATCGGCCGTACCACCCGGATCTGGGTCGAAAACTGGTCCATCAGGAACACGTTGGGATAGAGGGCCAGGTTGCGCGTCTGCTCCAGTATGAAGCCCGCCTTGTCCTCGCCCAGCCGCTCGACCAGCTGGTCCCTATAGTTCCAGACGGGACGGACTTCCGGGTTCAGCACCTGGGTCCAGAGCAGGATATGGCCATGCTCAAAGCCATAGACGCCGCTCGCCGGCGCCTTGGACCAACCATTGGCGTCGACCGCCTTGGTCCCGCCCTCGGCGCGGCGGCCCATGGTCGACTGGTAATTTTCGTGGACTGAACTGACATGATAGCCGTCGCAGCCATTTTCCAGCTGCATCTTCCAATTGCCCTGGAAGGTGTAGGTGGAATTGCCGGTCAGCACCTCCAGCCCCTCCGGCGCCTGGTCGACCATCTGGTCGATGATGATCTTCGCCTCGCCCAGATGCTGCTCCAGCGGCAGGACATCATGGTTGAGTGATCCGAAGATGAAGCCGCGATAACTTTCCACCCGGACGCGGGTCAGGTCGTGCGACCCGTCATGATCGAAACTGTCGGGATAGGCGCCGCTGCTGGCATCCTTGGCGCGCAGCAGCTTGCCGTCCGTCTTGAAGCTCCAGCCGTGGAAGGGGCAGACGAACAGCGGCTGATTGCCCCGCTTGCGGCGGCACAGCTTGGCGCCGCGATGGGCGCAGGCATTGACCACGCAGTTCAGGCCGCCATCCTTGGCCCGCGTCAGGATGACGGGCGTGTGGCCGATCCAGGTCGTGAAATAGTCGTTCTTGTGCTCGACCTGGCTTTCATGGGCGAGATAGACCCAATTGCTCTCGAAGATATATTTCATCTCCAGGGCGAACAGTTCGGGATCGGTGAAGACGTCGCGGCGGCAGCGGAAAAGCCCGGTCGCCGGATCGTCGACCACGGCGCTCGCCACACGCTGCATCAGATGCTCATGCATGATCCTGTCTCCCATCTGTAGCGGCCGGGAGAGGCAGCGGATTGATCGACACATCAACGATGAAGGTATCGACATTGCCCAGGCAAACCATTGCGGCGACTCTCCCAAATGCCTAAGGTTCTTGGCCGAGTTAGGCGTCTCGAAGGGTTTGATCAAAGACCTATTCGGTGGGCTTGTTATACCTAGAAGGTAATATATGGATTTGCGTCTGCTCCGATATTTCGCCACGGTGGTGAGCGAGGGCAATTTCAACCGCGCCGCGCAGAAGCTGCACATCGCGCAGCCGCCCTTGAGCCGCGCGATCCAGCAACTGGAAGCACAGGTCGGCACCGCGCTGATCGATCGGGCGAGCCGGCCTATGCGACCCACCGCCGTGGGCAAGCTGCTCCATACCCAGGCGCTGCAGATGCTCAATCGCATGGATGACCTGGAAGCCATGGTCAAGGCAGCGGCCGCCAGCGAGCGGCGCCAGCTGATCATCGGCTTCGTCGCCTCCACCATCTATGCCAGGCTGCCCGAGCTGATCCGCGAATTCCGCAAGGCAGCCGGCCATGTCGAGCTTGTCCTGGTCGAATCCAACACGCTCGACCAGATCGCCGCGCTCAAGGAAGGGCGCATCGATATCGGCTTCGGGCGCATCCGGTTCGAAGACCCAGCGGTGCGCCGGGTGGTGCTGCGGCAGGAAAAACTGATCGCCGCCTTCCCCATCGATCACCCGCTCGCCAAGGAGCCGGGCCCGGTTTCGCTCCACCAACTCGGTGACGAACCGCAGATCATCTACCCCCGATCGCCCAGGCCCAGCTATGCGGACCAGGTGATCTCGCTCTTCCGCGACCATGCGATCGAACCCAAGATCATCCATGAGGCGCGCGAATTGCAGATCGCTATCGGCCTGGTGGCCGCCGAGGAAGGGGTGGCGATCGTCCCTGAATCGGTGCGCCATGCGCGCAGCCACGACGTCGCCTTTCGCGACCTTCTGGAACCGGCAACGTCGCCGATCATCATGAGCCATCGCACCGGGGACTATTCGGCCGACATCAGGCTGATGGGGCAGTTGATCGCGCGAAAATATCGCGATTGGGGCTATGATGTTCCCCCCGCCCTGTTTTCGGACGAGGGGGACATGGCCCAGCAAGGCTGATGGGATCTACGGCGCGGAGGCGGGAACCTGTCGTAAATCAATCATCATCCCAATCGCGATGCGAGCCCCGATGCCAACCCCGATCATGCCGATACCAACGCCGGTCATCGTAGCGCGGATAGCGGTCATAGGAATAATAATAGGACCGATAATGCGGCCGATAATATCTTTCCCGATAATAATAATCGTCGTCATAATAATAGCGCGGCCGGTCGGATGCGATCGCCGCGCCGATGGCCAGGCCGATTATGCCCGCGCTCAAGGCCAGGGCGGCGTCATCGTCATGATATCGGGAATAATAGCGATAATGGTCGCGCGCCTGGGCCGGAGCCGCGCTGATCGGAATGGACGCTGCCATCGCCAGGCCCAGGACAGCGTTACGGAGCAGTTTCATCTCCCAATTCTCCTGCATTTCCCGTTCGCTCCCGGCGGACGGTGTATCAGAGCGCATAGGATCACAGGCCCGCTGAATAGGGACTGAACTTTCGCTAATGCCGCCCCAAGGAAAAGTTGATTTGCCATTCCCAGTCTCTACCGTTTAAGTAGAGATACAGCAGCAACGCACCTGGTTCCTCGCGTCGCTGGAATATCGCTTACGGGAACTCGCGGCTTTTGACGGGATGCAGCTTGCTCCGCGTGACCAACGGCTAAAGCGCACGATGCAGGGCGTCCACGCCAGCCTCGTGCTCCCCCCAATCCATATGGGGAACGAAACGATGCGCCTTTGTCCAACATGAACTGATCTTTTTTTCCGAAGCAGGCCATGGCTACGCCCGAGCCGCCGCTGGTACGCCCGGCGGACGCTCCCGCTCGGCCAGGCGCGGTCCATCCGAGGTCGCGGGTAGCGATCCTCGGCGCGATCACGCGCACCCATCCGCTTCCGCTCATAACCCAAAAACAAATCCAATGATTCCAGGGAGTAGTCCTTTTCATGCCCTCCATTTCCGCGTCACCTCCTTTGCGCGTCACCCTTTTGCTCAGCGGCGTAGCGCTCGCCTGTCTGCCGCTCGTCGCCCAGGCGCAATCGCCCGCTGCCGAAACCTCCGCCGCTGAGGAGGATGCCAGCGTGGCGATCGTCGTCACCGCCCGTCATCGCGAGGAAAAGGCGCAGGATGTCCCGGTCGCCCTCTCGGTCGTCGGCGGCGACCAGTTCGAACAGCGCGGCGACTATACGCTCGCCGCCGTGCAGCAGGTCGCGCCCAGTCTTCAGCTGTTCAGCTTCAATCCGCGCAATACCAACATCAATATTCGCGGCTTGGGATCGAACGTCGCGCTGACCAATGATGGTCTGGAAAATGGCGTCGGCGTCTATATCGACGACGTCTATTATGGCCGCGTCGGCTCCAGCCAGTTCGACCTGGTGGACCTTGAACGGATCGAAGTCCTGCGCGGTCCGCAGGGGACGCTTTTCGGCAAGAATACCACGGCGGGCGCGATCAACATCGCCACCCGCCAGCCCGACTTCGCCTTTGGCGGTTCCGCCGAAGCGACGCTGGGCGATTATGGCTTCCATCAGGTGCGAGGTTCCGTCACCGGGCCGATCAGCGATTGGGTAGCGGTGCGGATCAGCGTCGCCGACACCCATCGCGACGGCTTCCTGCGCAATGCCTATGACGCCACGCGGATCCATGACTATGACAATTTCACCGCGCGCGGCCAGTTGTTGCTGAAGCCCAGCGACAATTTCACCTTCCGCCTGATCGGCGACTATGGAAAGCAGACGCTGCATTGCTGCGTCCGCCTGCCCAGCACCGTGTTCACCCGCTATGACGATGGCACCACCATCGCCAATAATTTCGCCCAGCGCGCCGCGCGCGCCGGCTACACGCCGCTGCCCGCCGATCCCTTCGCGCGCATCGTCAATGTGGACGCGCATTTCCAGGCGAACATGAATCAATGGGGCGTGTCGGGCAAGGCGGACTGGGATCTGGGATCGGTCACGCTGACGTCGATCACCGCCTATCGCAAGTGGAACTGGCATCCGGCCAATGACGGCGACAGCACGCCGCTGTCCGTGCAGACGCTGGCCCAACAGGCCAATGCCCAACGCCAGTTCAGCCAGGAACTGCGCCTGGGTTCCAATGGCGACAACCGCTTCAATTGGTCGGTCGGTGCCTATTATTTCTGGCAGATCATCAACGGCGCGGGGGCGTCGGGCTATGGCCCGGAAGCGCCACGCTGGCTCTTCCCCAATGCCGATCCGCTGGTCAGCAACGCGGCGGTCAACGGCTTTGTCGCGCGATCGACTTCCAATCCGGAAACCAAGAGCTACGCCCTGTTCGGCCAGGGCAGCTATGACCTGGTCCCCGACCGCCTGTCGCTCACCATCGGCCTGCGCTACACCCATGAAAAGAAGCAGGGCAGCTTCAACCAATGGTGGGCGGAAGGCAACGACCTCTCGACCCTGACCGCCGCGCAGCGCACCGCCGCGCTCGCCCTGCGCAACCAGCTGGCGCCCGTCACCAGCTATTCGCTCGGCTTCACCGACGACAGCCTGTCGGGCCTTGCCACCCTGTCCTACAAGGTGTCGCCGGGCGTCCTGGTCTACGCGACCTATTCGCGCGGCAACAAGTCGGGCGGCCTCAATCTCACCAACAATCCCGCCGGCGTCAGCGCGGCGGTCGGCCCGGAAAAGGTCGACAATTATGAAGCGGGCATCAAGAGCCAGTTCTGGGGCGGCAATCTGACGCTGAACGCCGCCGCCTTCTGGACCGACATCTTCGATTATCAGACCGCGATCACCGAACAGATCGCCGGCAGCAATGTCGCGCGCAACTATATCACCAACATTCCCCAGGCGCGTGCGCGCGGCTTCGAACTGGACAGCGCGCTCGCCGTCTCCAGCCACATCAATCTCAACGCTTCGCTCGCCTATACCGACGCCTATTATATCGACTTCAAGAACGGCCCGACGCCAGTCGAGGCGCTCAATCCCACCACCGGCGGCTCGCCGGTCACCGACCTCAGCGGCAAGCCGCTGTCGGGATCGCCCAAATGGTCCTGGAGCGCAGGCGGCGACTTTGCCCAGCCGATCGGAGAAACGGCGATCGGCGCGGCGGAATTCTATGCCCACGCCGATTATAGCTGGCGTTCAGCCTATTATACCGCCGTGTCCGACAGCCGCTATTCGCTGGTGCCCAGCTACGGCATCGCCAACGCCCGGGTCGGATTCCGCACCGAAAGCGGCAGCTTCGACCTGTCGATCTGGGCCAAGAACCTGTTCGACAAAAATTATGTCGACACGCTTTCCGTCGCCAACACCGGCCTGGTCACCGCCACCGTGGGCGATCCCCGCACTGCCGGCGTGACCCTGCGCAGCAAATTCTGACCCGCAAGAAAGGAGACGCATCATGGCTACCCTCCCCTATGCAGACTATTATGTCGGGCGCGCCGCCGCCCGGCCCGAAGATCGCTCGGGAGAGAAGCCTCTTTCGCCCTCGCGCTTGGCCGGCTTCGCCTCGATCGCGGTGCCGCTGGCGGGTGCGGGGTTGCCGCTCGCCATCTTCGTGCCGCAGCTTTACGCGACCGAGTTCGGCCTCTCGCTTGCCGCCATCGGCCTCATCTTCCTGATCGGCCGCTTCTGGGATGTCGCGGTCGACCCGTTCGTCGGTGCGCTCAGCGACCGCACCCGCAGCCGGTTCGGCCGGCGCCGCCCTTGGATCGCGGCTGGCGGACTGCTGTTCGGCCTGTCTTCGGCCCTGCTTTTCTTCCCGCCCGCCGCGCTGGTGACGCCCGCTTATCTCGCCGCCGCGCTGTTCCTCTTCTATCTTGGCTGGTCGATGGTGGAGATCCCCTCCTCCGCCTGGGCCGGGGAACTGTCGGCCCATTATCACGGCCGGACCCGCGTCGTCGCCTGGCAGGCGCTGCTGCGTTCGATCGGCCTCCTCGCCGTGCTGGTGCTGCCGACCATCCTCGACCAGTTCGACCCGGGCAACGGCGCGCTGAAGCTCCAGCTGGTGGGCGGCTTCATCCTCGCGACCCTGATCCCCTCGCTTATCCTCACCCTCTTTTCCCTGCCCGAACCGGCCCTGCCCGCGACCCCGCCTATCCGCCAGAGCTTGGCCCGCGCCGCCGGCCTCGTCTTTTCCGATCGGTTGCTGCTGCGCGTGCTGGCGTCCGACACCATCGTCACGGCGGGCCAGTCCGTCCGCGCCGGGCTGATCGTCTTCTTCGCCGTCTGGTATATGGGCCTGCCCGCCTGGGCGAGCGGCCTTTACCTCCTCCAGTTCATCTTCGGCGTCGCCGCCGCGCCGCTGTGGCAGCGGATCGGCACCCGCATCGGCAAGCGCGAGGCCGTCATCACCGGCGAGCTTGCCCAGGCCGCCATCAATATCGGCCTGCTCTTCGTCTATCCCGGCGCGCTGCCGCTGCTGGTCGCGCTCACCATCGCGCAGGGCGTGACGCAGGGGTCGGGCAATCTGATGCTGCGCGCCATGGTCGCCGATGTGGCTGACGCGCATCGGCTGCGCACCGGCCATGATCGCACCGGCCTCTTCTTCTCCGTCTTCGCCCTTTCGGCCAAGCTCGGCCCGGCCATCGGCGTCGGCATCGCCCTGCCGCTGATTGCCTGGGCGGGGTTCAAGGCCGGCCCGCACAATGGTCCTGAGGCGCTCGAAGCGCTCAAATATGTCTTCGCCCTCGGCCCGGCGATCGCCCACATCGTCGCCACCCTCATCATCTGGCGCTTCCCACTGAACGAAGCCGCCCATGCCGAAATCCGCCGTGCCCTTGATCAGCGCGACGCGATCCCCGCCTGAACCACCCCCGACAGGAGACTTGTCATGACTGTTCTGACCCACACATTCCTGAACGCTGCCGACGCGGAAAGCCCGCTGGACATCGTCCCCGTCGCCGGTCGCATCGGCGCCGAAATTCGCGGCGTCGCGCTCAATGGCGACATTGACGATGCGACGCTCGCCGCCGTCCGCGCCGCGCTGGTGAGGCACAAGGTCATCTTCTTCCGCGAGCAGCACCAGTTGGACGACGCCGCGCAGGAAGCCTTCGCCGAACGCTTCGGCGAGCCCGTCGCCCACCCGACCGTGCCCGTCGTTCCCGGCTCCCAATATCTGCTGGAACTGGATTCGAAGGAAGGTCGCGCCGCTTCCAGCTGGCACACCGACGTCACCTTCGTGCCCGACTATCCCGAAGCCTCGATCCTGCGGGCGCTGGTCGTTCCGTCGGCTGGCGGCGACACGCTCTGGGCCAATACCGCCAGCGCCTATGAGGAATTGCCCGAACATCTGCGCCAGCTCGCCGACACGCTCTGGGCGGTGCACAGCAATCTCTACGACTATGCCGCCGTGCGCACCGACGCCACGGATGAGGCGCTCAAGCGCTATCAGCAGGTCTTCGCCTCGACCGTCTATGAAACCGAGCATCCGCTGGTCCATATCCATCCGGAATCGGGCGAGCGTTCACTGATCCTGGGTCATTTCTTCAAGAATTTCGTCGGCCTCAGCCAAGCGGACAGCCAGCGTCTGTTCGCCATCTATCAGGAACATGTCACCCGGCCCGAAAACACGGTGCGCTGGCGCTGGCAGCCGGGCGATGTCGCCATCTGGGACAATCGTGCCACCCAGCATCGCGCCGTCGCCGATTTCGGGCTGCAGCATCGCCAG
>DATEJA010000234.1:0-6077 GCA_035278405.1 Sphingobium sp.
TCCTGGGTGAAGGTCTTGAACTCGCGATAGGTGTTGGGATCGCGATAGAGCAGGTCGGCGCCGCTATAGTCATAATCGCCATAATCCTGGCTCTTGTAATCGCGATAGGCGGTGATGCTGGTCAGTTTCGCGCCGCCCAGATCATAGTTGATCTCGCCCGAAACGCCCCAATCCTTGACCTTGCTGACATAATCGCGGCCCGGCGTGATGGTGAGGTTGCGGTCATAGGGATCGGTCGGGAAAACCGTGCCCTGCCCGCTCAGGATCGCGGCGATGCGGTTGAACGGCGCCGTCGTATAGCCCCCGCCCGCCACCGGCCGCCGCTCGCGCGTTTCGATATAGGCCGCGCCGCAACAGCTTTCGTCGCGATGGGTATAATCGCCGATCAGGCGGATGGAGAGCGCGTCATTGGGCTCGTAGAGCGCCTGGCCGCGCAGGAAATAGCGGTTGCGGTCGTTGGTGTCGCCGACCTTCCTGCCGCTCGTATCGACCAGGTCGAAAAAGCCGTCGCGCTTCGACCAGACGCCGTCCAGGCTGAGCGCCAGGCCATCGGTCACCGGCCCGGTGATGCGGCCGGCGAGGCGCCAATAATCATAATTGCCGTAGGTGACCTCGGCCTTGCCGCCCAGCGTGAATTCGGGCGCCTTGCTGATGACGTTGATGAGGCCGGCCGACGCATTGCGACCGAACAAGGTGCCCTGCGGCCCGCGCAGCACTTCGACCCGCTCGATCTCGCCCAGTTCGTTGAGCCCCGCGCCGGTGCGCGAACGGTAGACGCCGTCGATGAACACCGCGACGGAGCTTTCCAGGCCCGGATTGTCGCCCACGGTGCCGATGCCGCGCACGCGGGCCGACGCATTGGCTTCCGACCCGGTGGAGGAAATCAGCAGCGAGGGCGCCAGCTGGTTGAGGCTGCGGATATCGCTCGCGCCGCTATTCTGCATCGCCTGCGCGCTGACGGCGGACACGGCGATCGGCACGTCGGACAAGGGGCTGGCGCGCCGCGTCGCGGTGACGATGATGACGGCATTATCGTCCGCCGCCGCGCCCTGGGCGGCGCTTTCCTGCGCCCGGGCGACCGTCATCGTCCCCGCCAGCGCGACCATACCGGCCGACAGCAGCCACAAATTCTTCTGTTTCATGGAGGACCCCTTCTCCTGCGACGCATGGTTTTTCCATGTCTGCCTGATGGTGCGATTATGCGGCCACAGCGGTGCAAAGGCAAGCGAACCCAGCTTTTCCAACCCTTTGGCGCCTCGCCGTGGCATGATTTTGGCGCCCTGTAGCTTGGCAGCAACAGCTTAAGGTCCGGTTTCCCTACGCTCGGTCAGGCCAGCGGAAAGCGCAGCAGCCGGTCGGCGACCGGGACGAGCGCGCTCGCGCCCGGGCCCACCGCGCGGCGGATTTCGCCATGCCGCGCATCCAGGCCGCCGGTCAGCGCGCCCAGCGCCGGCAGGATCAGCTTGGAGGAGGACCCCACGAAGCAGCGCCGCGACACATGGCGCCCGCGCACCGACAGGCGGAATTTGGGATGGAAATGGCCGGAAATCTCGGGCCGCGGATCGGCCGGATCGGCTTCGTGCCGCAGCCAGATGCCGTCTACCTCCGCCTCCGCCAGGCGTCGGCCGCCCGGCAGGTGCGCCGCGCCCGCATCATGATTGCCGGTGATCCACCACCAGTCGAGCCGCTCCGTCAGCGCCGCCAGCCGCCCCCGCACGCCCGGCGACAGCCGCGCCGCGCCATCGGCATCATGGAAACTGTCGCCCAGCGACCAGACCGCCCGCGCACCGGTCCGCGCGACCAGCAGCTCGATCAGGTCCAGCGTCGCCTGGCTGTCATGGGGCGGCAGGAACTGGCCGAAGCGGCTGAACCAGCTCGCCTTTTCAAAATGCAGGTCGGCCACCAGCAGCGCCGCGCGCGCCGGCCAGAACAGTGCCGCCTCGGGCAGCGCCAGGAAATCATGACCCGCGAACGAAAAGGGAACCATGGCCCGCCTATGCGCCCAAGCCCGGCGTCTTTCAAGAGGGCGGCGAAGCGGCTATGGGGCGCGCATGGCCCCGCCCTTCACCATCGCCGCGCTCTATCGGTTCGCCCGCTTCGACGACCCGCAGGCGCTGGCGGCCGGACTGCGGACGCTCTGCGCGGAACTGGAGACGTGCGGCACGCTGATCCTCGCGCCGGAGGGGATCAACGGCACGGTCGCGGGCAGCGCGGCGGCGATCGAGGCCCTGCTCGCCCATCTCCGCGCCCTGCCCGGTTGCGCCGATCTCGACGTCAAATATGCCGCCTCCCACGAAGCGCCCTTCGGCCGGATGAAGGTCAAGGTGAAGCGCGAAATCGTGACGCTGGGCGCGGGCGACCTCAACCCCGCCGAAGAAGCCGGCCGCCACCTCGACCCGGCCGAATGGAACGCGCTGATCGCCGATCCCGACACGGTCGTCATCGACACCCGCAACGCCTATGAAGTCGCCGTCGGCAGCTTTGCCGGCGCGATCGATCCGGGCACCCGCTCCTTCCGCGACTTTCCCGCCTGGTTCGACACTTTCGCCGCCGGACTTCGCGCCGAGGGCCGTGAGCCGCGTATCGCGATGTTCTGCACCGGCGGCATCCGTTGCGAGAAATCGACCGCGCTGGTCCGCGCGCGCGGCTTTGACGAGGTCTATCATCTGCGCGGCGGCATCTTGCGCTATCTCGAGGAAATGCCCGAGGCGCAGAGCCGCTGGCAGGGCGACTGCTATGTCTTCGACGAACGCGTCGCCGTGGGGCATGGATTGACGCCGGGAAGCCATGTGGTCTGCCGGGATTGCGGCCTCGCCCATCGACGGGACGCGGAGCATGAGTGCGCCTCGACCCAATGGTCGCCGTCAGCTAAGTGGTGCTGCTGCGAAGGCAGAAGCACGACGCGCTTCAACTCGTCAGGACAGACCTAAGCCAGATACCGATGCAGCCCCGCCCCATGCGCCCGCAGCCACGCGCGCGCCGGCTTGGGATCGGCCCCCAATATCCGCGCATGGGCGGCGTGGAAGGCCGGGCTGTGGTCCATATGCAGCAGATGCGCCAACTCATGCGCCACCGTCGCGCGGCGCACCTCGGGTGGACAGAGGATCAGCCGCCAACTGTAGCGGATCGCCCCGCTCGATGCGCAGCTCGCCCAGCGGCTGCGCGGATCGCCGATCCCCACCGACGCGACGATCAGCCCATGATCGCGCGCCATCGCATGGCTTTCGGTTTCCAGCACCGCCCGCGCCCGCGTCTGGAGCCAGCGCAGCACGCGCGGCCCCACCGATTCCGCCGCACCGCCGGTCAGCAGCCGGTCGCCCTCGATCCGGATCGTCCGGCTCGCCCCCTCGACCCAGCAGATGCGCAGCTCTCGCCCCTCCAGCGGAAAGGCGACGCCATCGCCCAGCACCACCGTATCGGGCCGCGCCGCCATTTGCGACCGCACCCAATCCTCATGATTCTGCGCCCAGCCGAGCGCGCGCTTGAGGTTCGCCCTGCTCGGCAGCGACAGCCGCAATTCGCCCCGGGCATGGTCCAGCGATAGCCGATAGGCCTTGGCCCGCGCTGACCGGCGCACCCGCACCGGCACCGCGACGCCATCGACCAACAGGACCGGGTCAGAGTTCCCGGTCGACAAGATGATGCTCCCAATCGCCCGCATCGGCCTCGGCCACGGTCCAGCCGCGCACCGACTCTCCCGCGCGATGCACCGCCTCGCGATCGCCGCTGATCAGATAGTGCCAGGGCGGCAGCGGCTCGCCTTCCGCCCGCAGCCGATAGGCGCAGGTGCGGGGCAGCCAGCTGATCGTCTTCACCTTCTGCGGCGTCAGGCGCACGCAATCGGGCACGAAGCGGCGCCGTTCCTTGTAATTGGTGCATTGCCCGCTCTGCCGGTCGAGCAGCCGGCAGGCGACATTGGTGGGGTAGATGCGCCCCGTATCCTCATCCTCGGCCTTGTGCAGGCAGCATTTGCCGCAACCGTCGCACAGCGCCTCCCATTCGGCGCGATCCAGCTTGTCGAGGGGCTTTTCCCAGAAGTCCAACCGTCACTTGACCCATTTTTCAAGGAAGGCGAGCACCTCGACCGGGCTTCCTTCCTGCTTGTCCGGGGTGCCCGGATCATCCACCGGCACTAGCGCCACCGGCTTGCCGTCCGGCCCGAACAGATAGGGCGTGCGGCTGTGGCTGACCAGATAGCCGCTCGCGCCCTTCTGCTCTTCCTTGTTGTAGAGCACGACGAAATCCTTCGCCACCTTCGCGATCTCGTCCGGCGTGCCGGTCAGGCCGATCAGGCGCGGGTGGAAGGCGGCGACATAGGTTTTGAGCACCTTGGGCGTGTCGCGTTCGGGATCGAGCGTGATGAAGATCGGCTGCACCCTGGCCGCGCGGGCCGGCTCCGCCTTCTCGAACCGGGCAAAGGCCTGCATGATGTTCTGCAGGTCGACCGGACAGACGTCCGGGCAATAGCTGTAGCCGAAATAGACGATCCGGTAGCGGCCCTTGAAATCGTCCCAGCTGACCTTCTTGCCGTCCTGGTCGGTCAGGGTGAAGGGCGCGCCGATGCGTGCGCCGGCAAGGTCGCCGGGCACATTTTCGGCGCCGCTTGATGCATTGCCGCCCGGCCCCATATTACAGGCGGCCAGCAACAGCGTGAGCGGCAGGATCAGCGGAAGGGACGCTTTGTTCATGGCGCCGCCAGCCATGCCCTGCTATGGGCGCTTTTGCAAACGCCAACGGGGCTTACAGGACGATGACAGGACGTTTTCCGGCTTGGATGGGCGCAGCGCGCGCCGCGGCTCTGGCGCTTGCGCTGGCGGTTCCCGTCACGGCGCAGGCCCAGTTTTCCGACAATTATAATTTCCTCAAGGCGGTGAAGGACGCGGACGGCCAGAAGGTCACCGACCTGATCCAGAAACCGGGGTCGACCGTCATCAACAGCCGCGACGTCACCACTGGCGACACCGCGCTTCACCTGGTCATCGCCCGGCGCGACAATACATGGCTCACCTTCCTCCTGGCGAAGGGAGCCAATCCCAACCTCGCTGACAACAGGGGCAACACGCCGCTCATGGACGCCGTGCAGGCGCGGTTCATCGATGGCGTGGCTACCTTGCTGACCAGCGGGGTTCAGGTCGACAAGGCGAACGGCAGCGGCGAAACCCCGCTGATCCGGGCGGTTCAGTTGCGCGATGTCGGCATGACCCGCCTCCTCATCGGTCAGGGCGCCAATCCGGACCGCAAGGACAGCATCGCCGGCATGTCCGCGCGCGATTATGCGCAGCAGGAATCGCGCACGCCGGGATTGGTCGAAGCGCTCAGCGCGGCCAAGAGCAAGGTCGCGCCCAAGGGGCCGGTTCAGGGCCCCGTCTTCTGACCGTCAGGGCGGGTCCGCCGTCTTGCACAGACCCGACCCGCTCCCCATCTTGCTGCCACACTCCTGTTCTGCGAGGCGGATCATGGACAGCAAGAAAATGCAGATCGAACGGGCTTGGGAACAGGCCTTCGGCAATATCTTCCAGCCCTATGTGGCGCCCACGGGGGAACGCTCGGAGCGGCCTGAAAAACTGGTTCAGTCGAGCAGCCACGACATTCGCCGCCATCTGGCGCGAACCGCCGCGCAACGCGGGCTGACCTCTCTCAATCCCCATCTTCAGGATGAATATTGGGGCAAGGATCCTTACTGAAGGCCGTCCTTCACCAGCCCAGTTCCGCTGCGTGGTCCGGGTCGGCGAGAGCGGTCAATCGTCGCGCGGCGCGCCGGGCAAAGCGCAATGTCTCCGCCTTGCGCCTCGCCGCCGCCAAAGGCTCGGCCGGGGCCGGGCGCACCAGTTCGGCGTCATATTGATCCGCGACGATCAGGCCGGTGCGCGACGGCCATAGCGCGTCGCCGTCAAAGGGGCCAAGGTCGAACCCCGCCGGAACCGCCCAGTAGAAGCGATCGCAATAATCGAAATAATCCTGCCACTTCATGTCTCCCATCAGGTCGGCGCGGCTGCACTTGATCTCCACGATCGTGATGCGCCCCGCCCCGTCCAGCGCCATGATGTCCGCGCGCCGGCCGTTGGGCAGCGGCACTT
>DATEJA010000235.1:0-3845 GCA_035278405.1 Sphingobium sp.
TACGCGCACCAGCTCTATCGCTCCCGCAAGCGGATCGAGCCTGCGGTGATGCACGGCATGACCGCGCTCGCGCAGGGTGGGACGGCCGTCGGCACCGGCCTCAACGCGCCCGCCGGCTTCGATGTGGCGGTGGCGAAGGAAATTGCCACGCTCACCGGCCTGCCGTTCCGCACGGCCGACAACAAGTTCGAGGCGCTGGCCTCCAATGATCCGCTGGTGCACCTGTCCTCGACCCTGGCAACGCTGGCGGTCGCGCTCACCAAGGTCGCCAACGACATCCGCCTGCTCGGCAGCGGGCCGCGATCGGGCCTGGGTGAACTGGACCTTCCCGCCAACGAACCGGGCAGTTCGATCATGCCGGGCAAGGTCAATCCCACCCAATGCGAGATGCTGACGATGGTCGCGGCGCAGGTCATCGGCAACCATCAGGCGGTGACGATCGGCGGGCTGCAAGGGCACCTGGAACTCAATGTCTTCAAGCCGATGATCGGCGCGGCTGTGCTGCGTTCCATCCATCTGCTGAGCGTGGGGATGGACAGCTTCGCCGAGCGCTGCGTCGCGGGACTGGAGGCCAATGAAAGGCGGATCGCCGAGCTGGTCGATCGATCGCTGATGCTGGTCACCGCGCTGGCGCCGGAGATTGGCTATGACAATGCGGCCAGGATCGCCAAACATGCCCATGCCCACGGCCTGACGCTCAAGGAAGCGGGGCTTGCCCTCGGCCTGGTGGATGAGGCGGCGTTCGACCGTCTGGTGCGGCCGGAAAATATGGTGTGATGCTGGCGGAACCGCCGGCGGTGCGATACATTGTGGCGATATGAAGAAACGCGTTCCCAGCCAGCCGCTCGCCACCGTTCGCCCGCCGCGAAAGGCCGGGCTGTTGCGCAAGACGGCGCGGCTCGGTGCCGCCGTGGTGGCCGCTCGCGTCGCGGCCGCGACCGGCAAGAAAGGCGTCGTCGGCCTGATCGCGGGTGCGGGCGCCAAGCGGTTGATCATGCGCTACCCGATGGGGGCGCTGTTCGTCACCAGCGCTTATCTGGTGGGCAAGGCCTATGAGGCCAAGCGCGAAGTGGATCGCAAGCGCGCGGCCAAGGCGTTGCCCGACAAGAGCAACGAACCGATTCCGATCGAAGACGCCCGCAAGGTGCGCGGCACTGTCTAAAGCGCGGATTGCCAGTTTTTGACCGTTTCGATCGACCAGACCAGCATCAGCACGTTCAGCGTCAGATTATCGCGGATGACGGCGAGCGCGATCAGTTCGAGCGCAATGGCCACGGCTATCGTCAGGGCGACCGGCGCCCGAGAGGCGAAGAGGAATCCCAGCGCCATCATGCCGATGTCGCTCATCGAATTGAGGATGCTGTCGCCGCTATAGCCCAGCGCGATCGTTGCGGTGCGGTAGCGATCGATGATGAAGGGCGAGTTTTCGACGATCTCCCACAGTGATTCGATCGCGACGGCGGCGGCGAGGCGCGGGCCGATCGGCTGCCGCCGCAGGACCGCCCAGGCGGCGGCATAGAAGAGGAAGCCGTGGATCACATGGCTGAGGCTATACCAGTCGGCGATATGCTGGCTGTTCCCGCTGTCGAGACGGCCATGCCATAGCGCGATCGTGCCGCAGGTGCAGATGGGCGGCCGGCCCATCAGGAACAGCAAGGCGCAGGTGGCGAGCGCGATCAGGCCCGCGACCAGAAAGCCGCGCCGGTTGCGTATGCGCTTGCGTCTCAACAGTCGGTTCCCCCCTGCGGCCTCTTGCCAAATGCTTTTCCCGGCGTCACTAGCGGCCATGGCTGACAGCATCCCCACCGAAGCGCCCGATTTCAAGCGTCGTGGCGTGCTCTTCGTTCTCTCCTCGCCTTCGGGCGCGGGCAAGTCCACCATCGCGCGCAAGCTGCTCGCGGCTGAGCCGGACCTTGCCATGTCGGTGTCCGCGACGACGCGGCCGATCCGACCTGGCGAGGTCGAGGGCAAGGATTATCATTTCGTCGACCTGGAAGAGTTCCGGCGGATGACGGCGGACCACGAATTCCTGGAATGGGCCCATGTGTTCGGCCAGCGTTACGGCACTCCGCGCGCGCCGGTCGAGGCGATGCTGAAGAGCGGGCGCGACGTGCTGTTCGACATCGACTGGCAGGGC
This sequence comes from Sphingobium sp., assembly GCA_035278405.1. Taxonomy (GTDB): domain Bacteria; phylum Pseudomonadota; class Alphaproteobacteria; order Sphingomonadales; family Sphingomonadaceae; genus Sphingobium. Next base: position 2,138 of record DATEJA010000235.1, read on the forward strand.
GCGCAGCAGTTGCACCAGATCGCGGGCGGCGACGTGGTGCGCGTGTTCATCCTGCCGCCGTCGATGGAGGAACTGGAGCGGCGACTGCGCGGCCGGGCGACCGACAGCGAGGAAGTCATCGAAGGCCGCATGGCGCGCGCCGCCAACGAGATCGCGCATTGGGACGGCTATGACTATGTGCTCTGCAATGTCGATGCGGAGGATTGTTTCCGCCGGGTGCAGACGATCCTGCATGCCGAGAGGATGAAGCGCAGCCGGCAGACCGGGCTGATCGGCTTCATCCGCCGCCTGAGCCGCTATCATCAGGAAGATTGAGCGAGGCTAACCGTCGAACCCCGCCGGGTCCGCCCAGTCGGGATGGACCCAGGCCATCGCCTTGAACAGCGTGCCCATCGCATCCTCGTCGGTCAGGCGGCGGCGGGCAGTTTCCACCTCCTGCGCGCGGCCGGGCGCGCCCTGGCCAAGCTGCGCGGCGCGCTGATCGATGCCGAGCTGGCGCAGAAACGCGCCTTGCCCCACCGGGCCCAGCACGCGCAGCCCCGCCTGGCGCGCCATGTTGCCGATCATCGTGAAGTCGACATGGGTGGTGAGGTCGCTTTCGCCCGGCTGCACGAAGGGGTCGGCGAACTGGTGATCGCGCACTGCCTGCAACGTGTCGCCGACGGCCGGCCCCTCATAACCATAGTCGATGACGATCGCCGCGCCGCCCTGCCGGGCGATCCGCTGGGCCAGCTCCAACGCGATGGCGGCGCCCGCGAGCGGGATTTCGACGACGGAGCCTTCGGGGGCGTCCGCCGCGATCGCAGGAACAGCCGGATCGACGCGGCGATAGCCGGGCATGGGCAGGAAGCGGTCGGGATCATCCGCATCCGGGCGGATCACGACGCGCTCGCGCCACTCCGTCCCGGTGCGGACCAGCTGGCGCACGGGCAGGGCATCGAAAAACTCGTTGGCGACGACCAGCAGCGGGCCGTGTTCCGGCAAGTCGCCGACGGCTTCATGGTGGAAGACATGGGGGATGAGCGCCCGCTGCCGCTCGCGCAGGGCGGGGCTCGTCTCGACAAAATGGGGGCGCGGCGCGAATCCGGCATGGCCCATGGCGCGCAGCGCGTCGGCGGCGAGCGTCCCGCGCCCCGGCCCCAGCTCGGCATACAGCGTGTCGGAGCGACTGCCCGACCGCATCCAGGCATCGGCCAGGCAAAGGCCGATCAGCTCTCCGAACATCTGGCTGATCTCGGGCGCGGTGGTGAAGTCGCCTGCCGCGCCCAGCGGATCGCGGGTGCCGTAATAATGCTGGTTCGCCTCGGCGATATAATGCGCGACCGAGATCGGCCCGCCGGCATCGATCTGCCGCGCGAGCCGTTCCGACAGCGTCAGCGGTTCAGCTGACACTCGCGCTGCCTGCGATGGGCTCGACGCGGACCCGGCGGCCCTTGGCGGTCAGCACCAGGTAAAGGCCGCCCAGGATCATGGGCAGGCACAGCCATTGCCCCATGTGCAGCCCGGTGCGCGCGGCGAATTCCATGAGCTGCGCGTCGGCTTCGCGAAAATATTCGACGCCGAAGCGGAAGAGGCCATAGCAGAGCAGGAACAGGCCGACGAGCAGGCCGGGCTTGTAGCGCGCCCGCGTCTTCCAGAAGGCGAAGGCAAGGATGAGGAACAGGACGATGCCTTCCAGAAAGGCTTCGTAAAGCTGGCTCGGATGGCG
>DATEJA010000236.1:0-2449 GCA_035278405.1 Sphingobium sp.
GCCCCTTGTCGGCGATGATGTCGACATTCGTCAGGCCGCCCGGCGCGTCGGTGAAGAGCAGCAGGAAGGCGCTGCCGTCGTCCTTTCGAGTGCCGCCGAGCACATGATCGCCATCCAGCAGCTTATGTTCCGCATCGAATCCCGACCGGCGCGCCTGGGTATAATAATAGTCCATGACGCTCTGGCGCGGGACCGGCGTCACGAAGGTCGCGGCGCGCAGGGTGCACCCCTCCTTGTCCGCCCCCGCCGCTTCCGTCAGTTTCGCGCCCGGATAGATGGTGAAGGGATCGGGCAACCGGCTCGCCCATTGCATGCCGTAGTCCAGTTGCTTGCGGCAATAGCCATTGCCGCCGGGCTTTGCCTGTTCCTGCGCGACAGCGGCCAGGGCGGCGGTGGATTCCGTCGGCTCGCCGCTCGTCGGCGCGGGGGTGGCGAGCAGCTTGCCGCCCGCCTGCTTCACCGATTCGGCAAGCGCCTTGGCGGCATCGCCCTTCAGCTTCGGCAAAGCCGCTTGCGTCCCATCGCGGACAAGCCGGGGGTTCACGACGACTTGATCCGCCAGGTCGACGCTGTTGTTGGTCAGTTGGGCATCGAGCGAATTGAGATCCGCCTCCTTCTTCCCCTTGCCGCAGCCGACCAGCGGCAGCGCCAGCAAGAGGGCGACAGCATAAACCGACCGGAAACGCGCCATGGCTTCACTCCTTCGTAAACAGGAGATGAAGAGCAGGGGTTAATATTCCGTTAGGGATTTTGGTGAATCGGCGAAAATTCCCATGCCAGTTGGTCTGCACTGGCCCTGCGGTGCTGCCTTGCCGCCAGGGTGCGGAGTTGCCATCTGTCGGCGATGCTAAACCTGCTTTCCGCGTTGATCGGCCTTGCCGCGCTGCTGCTGATGATCCCCGCGATCCTGCCGTTCGTCGGCATCCTCAACTGGCTGCTGGTGCCCATGGCGCTGTTTGGCGCCTTCATCGGCATGCTGTCGGCCCGCAAGAGCGGCCGCAATTTCTGCCTGATCGTCGCCGGGTTCGGGGCCCTGCGCCTGTTCCTGGGCGGAGGCATTTTCTGAACGCGCCCCAATCCGAACTGCGGGCCGGCCTGCTCGCCTCGCTCGGCGCCTATGGGCTGTGGGGCCTGCTGCCCATCTTCTTCAAGCTGCTGCATGGCGTCGCGGCGATCGAGGTGGTGTCGCAGCGGATACTCTGGTCGCTCATCCTGATCCTGGGCCTGCTGAGCTTGCGGAGCGGCATCAGGCCGCTCATCGCCGTGCTGCGCGATCGGCGCCTGTTGCTGCCGCTGACCGCGTCCGCATTGCTGATCGCAACGAACTGGCTGACCTATGTATGGGCGGTGAATGGCGGCCATGTCATCGCCGCGAGCCTGGGCTATTTCCTCAATCCGCTGGTGAATGTGGCGCTGGGGGTGATCGTGCTGGGCGAAAGGCTGCGGCGAGGCCAGGCGATCGCGATCGCCATTGCCGCGCTGGGCGTCGCCATCATGGCGGGCGCGGCGCTGACCACCCTCTGGATCAGCGTGGTGCTGGCGATGAGCTTTGCCTTTTACGGCCTGGTGCGCAAGGTGACGCCGGTGGCGCCGATGCTGGGCCTGGGCGCCGAAACGCTCGTCCTGGCGCCGCTGGCGATCGCCTGTCTGCTCTGGCAATCGGGCCATGGCGGCATCAGCTTCGGCAAGGATGGCATGATCACCGGGCTGCTGATCTTTTCCGGCGCGCTGACGACGGTGCCGCTGGTCCTTTTCGCCATGGCGGCGCAGCGGCTGCCGATGGCGATGCTCGGCCTGATGCAATATCTGGCGCCGACGCTTCAGTTCCTGTGCGGCATATTGCTCTATCGAGAAACGCTGACGCACGGCCAGATGGTGAGCTTCGCGCTGATCTGGATCGGCCTCATCCTCTTCGCGGCCGACAGCCTGGCCGCCGCCCGGCGCGGCCGGATGGCGACCGCCTGATCAGGCGAATTCGGTCGCTTCGAACCGCACGGCCTCCCCCACCGCTTCATTGGCAAGCGTATCTTCCCACATCACCCGATGGCCGCGCACGATCGTCCCGGTGGCCTTGCCGGTCAGTTCCATGCCCTCGAAAGGCGACCAGTCGCAGCGCGAGGCCAGCCAGTCGCGCCCGACGGTCCACCGCTTCTTGAGGTCGACGATGGTGAAGTCGGCATCATAGCCGAGCGCGATGCGCCCCTTGCCCACCAGCCCGAACACGCGCTGGGGCCCCGAAGAGGTCAGTTCGATGAAGCGCCGCAGCGACAAGCGCCCCTGCGCCACATGGTCGAGCAGCAGCGGCACAAGCGTCTGCACGCCGGGCATGCCGCTGGGGGAAGCGGGATAGGCTTTGGCCTTTTCCTCGATCGTGTGCGGCGCATGGTCGCTGCCCAGCACATCGGGCACGCCCTGGTTCAGCCAGCGCCACAGGCCGTCGCGATGCGCG
>DATEJA010000237.1:0-3760 GCA_035278405.1 Sphingobium sp.
CCGCCGATGATCGCGCCGTTCAGTTCGAAATGGCTGGCCTTGCCCAGCGTGACGGTGAAGGTCACGCGGCCGAACTTGCCGCCGATGTTGAGCACGTGGAAGTCGAGCCGGGCGCCGTCGGCGATATGGATCGCATAATCATGCACCGCCGCGGCGCCTTCGGCCGCATCCTGGAGCAGCTGATGATGCTGCGTTGTCCCGGCCGCGACATCGATCCGCGTCGGCGCGGGCAGCGGCCAGACGGCCGCCAGCGCGTCGAGGTCGCTGTAGCGCCACTCCTCGGCCTTGCGCGTGGGGAGAGTGGCCAAGGTCATGCCCCACCTCCGTTCGGATGTTGCTCGGTCCTCACGCCGCCACCACCTCGGCATAGCCTTCACGTTCCAGTTCCAGGGCGAGTTCGGGGCCGCCCGACTTCACGATCCGGCCGGCGGCGAGGACGTGGACATAGTCCGGCTTCACATAGTCGAGCAGGCGCTGATAATGGGTGATGAGCAGCACCGCCTTGTCGGGCTTGCGCATGATGGCGTTGATGCCCGAGCCCACGATCTTGAGCGCGTCGATGTCGAGGCCGGAGTCCGTCTCGTCCAGGATCGCCAGCTTGGGGTCGAGGATGCCCATCTGCACCATTTCGGCGCGCTTCTTCTCGCCGCCGGAAAAGCCGACATTCACCGGGCGCTTGAGCATCTCCATGTCGAGGCCGAGCAGGGCGGCCTTCTCCTTGGCGAGCTTGATGAATTCGCCACCCGACAGCGGCTCTTGCCCACGCGCCTTGCGCTGGGAATTCAGGCTCTCGCGCAGGAATTGCAGGTTGGAGACGCCGGGGATTTCGACCGGATATTGAAAGCCCAGGAAAAGCCCGGCGGCGGCGCGCTCGTGCGGCTCCAGGCTGAACAAGTTCACACCGTCGAAAGAGACTTCGCCGCCGGTAACCTGATACCCGGGACGCCCACCCAGCGTATAGGCCAGCGTCGACTTGCCCGCGCCATTGGGGCCCATGATCGCATGAATCTCCCCCGCCTTCAGGGACAGCGACAGGCCTTTCAGGATCGTTTTACCGTCGATTTCATTCGTGAGATTGTCGATCGTCAGCATCATTCAACCCTTATGCGCGCGCTGGAGCGTCCGCGCCGTCCAGAAAGCCATGTCCCGCACATCGCCCGGCGCGGGGAACAGCGTGTCGATATGCCGCTTGATCGGCATATAGGGCCACCAGTCGGCGCCCGGTTCGGGCGCGCCCTTTTCCAGCACGCCGGTGACGAACTCGGTCACCGGCCCCATGCGGGCGAGATTGGGGGCCTTGGCCTTGTGGAACGCCTTGTCGGACTTGAGCTTCTCGGTGAAAGCGAGGTCGCCCTTTTCCAGCGCGGCGCGACATTCGGCCTGATAGGCGTCGAGGTCGCCGAAATCCTTGGCGGCGCGGGCGGCAAGCTCGCCCTCCTCCAGTTCATAATCCTCGGTCAGGATGCGGATCGCGGCAGTCCATGCCTGGCCATTGCCGACATCCTCCGCGAAATCGGCGAGGGCATCCTGGATATCGTCTTCGTCGCTCATTCGGTCAGGTCTCTTTTGTTTTGAAGCCCCTCCCCTTCAGGGAAGGGGTTGGGGTGGGGGCTGGCCCAACGATCCGGCGCCTGTTCCAGCGCGCCGAGGATTGCAGCACAAACCCCCTCGATATTGGTCATCACCTCATGATTGGCGACGCGGATGATGCGGTAGCCCATGGATTGAAGCGCTGGATCACGCGCCTTGTCCGCTTCCGCGCCATGCGTATCGCCATCGGCTTCGACGATCAGCGCCTTTTGAGGGCATAGGAAGTCCGCGATAAACGGGCCGATGACAGACTGGCGGCGAACTTTGTGCCCACCGAGTTGCGAGCGAGAGAGCTTCGCCCACAGGCGCGTTTCCGGCTCCGTCGGCTCGCGGCGCATTTCACGGGCGAAGCCTGCCAATTGAGCGAGGCGCCCAGCGGACAGCCCCCACCCCCGGCCCCTCCCCTGAAGGGGAGGGGAGTTGAGGCGCGTGGCTTGATCGAGAGGATCGAGAGGCCTCAACCGACGCTGCCCTCCAGCGAAATACCCAGCAGCTTCTGCGCCTCCACGGCAAACTCCATCGGCAGCTGTTGCAGCACTTCCTTGGCGAAGCCGTTGACGATCAGCGACACCGCGCTTTCCGCGTCCAGTCCGCGCTGCATCGCGTAGAACAGCTGGTCGTCGCTGATCTTGCTGGTCGTCGCCTCATGTTCGATCTGCGCCGAGGGATTGCGCACCTCGATATAGGGCACGGTATGCGCGCCGCACTGGTCGCCCAGCAGCAGGCTGTCGCATTGGGTGAAGTTGCGCACGCCCTCCGCGCCGGGCGCCACGCGGACGAGGCCGCGATAGGTGTTGTTCGAGCGGCCGGCGCTGATCCCCTTGGACACGATGGTCGAGCGCGATCCCTTGCCATTGTGGATCATCTTGGTGCCGGTGTCGGCCTGTTGCAGATTGTTGGTCAGCGCCACCGAGTAGAATTCGCCGACGCTGTTCTCGCCGTTCAGCACGCAGCTCGGATATTTCCAGGTGATTGCCGAGCCGGTTTCCACCTGGGTCCAGCTGACCTTGCTGTTGCGGCCCTGACAGAGCGCCCGCTTGGTCACGAAATTATAGATGCCGCCCTTGCCGTTCTCATCGCCCGGATACCAGTTCTGGACGGTGGAATATTTGATCTCCGCATCGTCCAGCGCGACCAGTTCGACCACGGCGGCGTGGAGCTGGTTCTCGTCGCGCATCGGCGCGGTGCAGCCTTCGAGATAGGAGACGTAAGAGCCCTCGTCCGCGACGATCAGCGTGCGTTCGAACTGGCCCGTATTTTCCGCGTTGATGCGGAAATAGGTGCTGAGTTCCATCGGGCAGCGCACCCCCTTGGGGATGTAGACGAAGGTGCCGTCGGAAAAGACCGCGCAGTTCAATGTCGCGAAATAATTGTCGTGCATCGGCACGACCTTGCCCAGCCACTTCTTCACGAGGTCGGGATATTCGCGCACCGCTTCGCTGATCGAGCGGCAGATGACGCCGGCTTCCTCCAGTTCCTTGCGGAAGGTTGTGGCGACCGAGACGCTGTCGAACACCGCGTCGACCGCGACCTTGCGGCTGCTCTTCACCCCGGCCAGCAGTTCCTGTTCGGCGATGGGGATGCCCAGCTTTTCATAGGTCGCGCGGATTTCGGGATCGAGTTCGTCCAGCGACTCCAGCTCCGCCTTCTTCCTGGGCTCGGCGTAATAATAGGCGTCCTGATAGTCGATCGGCGGGATGTTGAGCTTGGCCCAGTCCGGCGCTTCCATCTGCTGCCATAGGGCGAAGGCCTTCAGCCGCCATTCCAGCAGCCATTCCGGCTCCTTCTTCTTGGCCGAAATGAAGCGGACCGTGTCCTCGTTCAGCCCCTTGGGCGCGAAGTCCTGCTCGATGGCCGATGACCAGCCATGCTCGTAGGTGGAAGCGCGCTCGGCGGCCTCATGCGCTTCGAGATTGCGAACGGTGGTAGCTTCTTCGGTCATAGCGCGATCTGTTTCTCGACTTCGCTCGAAACGAACGGAGGTGGGGGGATGTCTCGTGTCAGGCTGGCGATGGTGACGCCCGCGAGCGCCGATCGGATCGCATTGTTCGCCACATTCATATGCGGGCGCACGCGACATTCCTGCTCCAGCGAGCAGTCATGCGCGCCATGGTCTGCGCAGGCGGTCATGGCGATCGGGCCTTCGACCGCCTCCACCACATCGGCAAGC
>DATEJA010000238.1:0-9545 GCA_035278405.1 Sphingobium sp.
CGTGCCGCGTCTCGCCGTCGACGTGGCTGCGCTGGACTGCGATTTCTACGTCTTTTCCGCGCACAAGCTCTACGGGCCGACCGGCATCGGCGCGCTCTGGGGCCGGAAGGAACTGCTGGACGCCATGCCCCCCTATCAGGGCGGCGGGTCGATGATCGACAAGGTGACGTTCGAAAAGACCACCTACGCACCCGCGCCGACACGGTTCGAGGCGGGCACGCCGCACATCACCGGCGTCGTCGGCCTGTCGGCGGCCATCGACTATGTGCAGGCGATCGGTCTTGACGCCATTCACGCCCATGAATCGGCGCTGGTCGGCAAAGCCCGCGCGGCGCTGGAAGGCCTGAACAGCGTCCGCGTCTTCGGGCCGGAGGATAGCGCGGGCATCCTCTCCTTCGAGGTGGAGGGGGTGCATCCGCACGATGTCGGCACCATATTGGACGAAACGGGCGTGGCCATCCGGGCGGGGCATCATTGCGCGCAGCCGCTGATGCGCCACCTGGGGGTAGAGGCGACCGCGCGGGCGAGCTTCGGCATCTACAGCGACGAGGGCGACGTGGCCGCGCTGGTCAAGGGCATTGAAAGAGTGAGGAAGATCTTCGGATGAGCGAAGAGCGGAAGATTCTGGTGGAAGAGGTCGAGACGGTGGACACCCCGCCCAAGGCGCGGGTGGACGAAACCTCTGGTTCTGGCCAGCGCCAGCGCGACTATCTGGACGGCTTCCTGGCGCAGAAGCCCGCCGAAACCCCCAGGGGCGAGCCGGGCGGCAGCCTTTACGACGCGATCATCGATGCGCTGAAGGAAATCTACGATCCGGAAATTCCGGTGAACATCTATGACCTCGGCCTCGTCTATGGCGTCGACGTGACCGAGGACGGCCATGCCGTCGTCACCATGACGCTGACCACGCCCCATTGCCCGGTCGCCGAATCCATGCCGGGCGAAGTCGAACTGCGGGTCGGCGCCGTGCCGGGCGTGGGCGACGCGCAGGTCAACCTGGTCTGGGACCCGCCATGGGACCCGCAAAAGATGAGCGACGAAGCCAAGCTCGAACTGGGGATGCTATAGTTCCCCTCCCGCTTGCGGGAGGGGTTAGGGGAGGGCCCGTCAGTAGCGCTCGCTCTGCTCGCCCCACCCCCGACCCCTCCCTGAAGCGAGGGGAGAAGAGGAAAAGATGACCGAGACCACGACCAAGACCCGCGCCCGCCCTGCCGCCGTCAACCTGACGGCGAGCGCCGAGCAGCGCATTGCCGACCTGATGGCCAAGGCGCCCGAAGGCACGATCGGCGTCAAGCTGTCGACGCCCCGACGCGGCTGCTCGGGCCTTGCCTATTCGGTCGACTATGTGAGCGAGGAAGCGAAGTTCGACGAGAAGATCGAAACCCCCGGCGGCACTTTCTATATCGACGGCGCGTCGGTGCTATATCTGGTCGGGTCGACGATGGACTGGGTGGAGGATGACTTCACCGCCGGCTTCGTCTTCAACAACCCCAATGCCAAGGGCAGCTGCGGCTGCGGCGAGAGTTTCACGGTCTAGGCGCCACCATTCCACCGACGGGGGTTGGTAGATATGCCCCATCTTCTGATCCTCGGCATGGGCTACACCGCCTCCCGCCTCGCCAGCCGCCTCCAGGCCGAAGGCTGGCGCGTCACCGGCGTCCGCCGAGCCGCCGATGCGCAAGCTCTCGCCTTCGATGACGAAAGCGCCGTTCGCGCCGCCATCGTCCAGGCCAGCCATATCCTCTCTTCCGTCCCGCCGGAGGGGGAGGCCGATCCCGTCCTCGCCCGGTACGGCGCGCTCATCGCCGCCGCGCCGGCGCTCTGGACCGGCTATCTCTCCTCCACCGGCGTTTATGGCGACACGGGGGGAGCGTGGGTGGACGAAGCGAGCCCGACCCGATCGGACCGCCGCGCCGCGCGGGTGGAGGCCGATCTTGCCTGGGGCGCGCTGCGCGCCGACATGCGCCGCTTCCGCCTGCCGGGCATCTACGGCCCGGGCCGCTCCGCGCTCGACCGGGTGCGGGAAGGGCGGGCGCATCGCGTCGCCTTGCGCGACCAGGTGTTCAGCCGGGTGCATGTCGACGACATCGTCGCGGGCATCATCGCCGCCTTCGACGGGCCGCCCGGCATCTACAATCTGGCCGACGATCTGCCCTGCGCCCAGAACCGCCTGATCGAAGCGGCCTGCGATCTGCTGGGCGTGCCGCATCCCCCCTTGCTGTCGCTGGAGGAGGCGCGGCTTTCCCCGATGGCGCGCGGCTTCTATGCTGAAAACCGCCGCGTGGCGAACGGCAGGGCGAAGCGGCTGCTGGGTTGGTCGCCGCGCTATCCGACCTATCGGGAGGGGCTTGCCGCCTGCCTGGCCGAGACGCGGTGAAACGCTTCGCCTCATCGCTTACGCGCCGTTAACCAAATGCCGCGATGGATGGTCCACCAGCTTTTCGGGGGACCGTTCATGGACCGTATCGAGCATGTTTTCGCGGCGCTCAGCCACCGGATCAACGGCCTGCCGGTGCCCGAGCGCGCTGCCCCCGCGCCGCAGTCGCTCGCCAGCCTGATCGACAAGGTGAACAGCGCCAAGCGGCTCTACGAGCCCGGGCAGCTGCGCCGTTAAGCGGACCGCGCCCGCAGCGCGATCGCCATCCCCACCACCGCCAACAGCGCCCCGCCCAGCGCGAGCGGCGTCCAGCGATAGCCCTCCACCAGCGTGGAAATCAGCATCGCGATCACCGGGATCAGCACGCTGGTATAGGCGGCCGGCCCCGCGCCCATGCGCTGGATCAGGCGGAAATAGAGGGGAAAGGTGACGACCGAGCCGGCGATGCCCAGCCAGGCGATGCCCAGCAGATAGCTAAGGCGCCATTCCATCACCGGCGGCCCCACCGTCGCCCAGGCGAAGGCCGCGTCCATCGCGCTGCCGATCAGCATGGCCCAGCCGAGCACCGCCACCATCGGCAGGCGCCGCGCGATTTCCATGCCCTGCATCACATTGGCCGTCGACGCGCTGAGCAAGCCGCTGACGCTGAGCGCGATGCCCAGCAGCACCGTTTCGGGCGACACCGGCGCGGCGCGATATTCCCGGATCAGCAGCATGGCGATCCCGACGATCGCCACCAGCGAGCCAAGGACGAAGGCGCGCCCGACCGGCTGGCGAAAGGCGATCCAGGCGAGGATGCTGTTGGGGATCAGCAGCAGGGCATAGACCGTCGCCACCACGCCCGAGGTCAGATAATGCTCCGCCCGGTAGACGAAGTTGAAGTTGAGCACGAACTGCGCCAGCCCCAGCAGCGCCGCGAAGGCGATGCCCGCCAGCGGCAGGCGCAGCGGCACGCGGCGCGCGCGGGCGAACAGGATCATGCCGATCCCCGCGACCAGGAAGCGGTAGCAGACCGACCAGCTGGGCGGCACGGCGGCCAGCTGGTCGCGGATGACGATCCAGGTCGAACTCCAGATCAGCGTCACCAGCAGGAAGGGCAGCAGGACGCCGCCGCCTGCCTCGGCCCTGTCCTGTCTCATCCGAGCGCCTGGAGCGCCCGGGCCAAGGGCGCCACGCTCCGCACGTCCTGCGCCCAATTGGTGACGATGCGCGCCGCGCCCTCACCCCAATCATGAAAATCGAAGCCCTGCGCCCGCAGGCCGGCCGCCTCCGCCGGGGCGAGGCGCAGGAACAGCTCGTTCGCCTGCACGGCATGCAGCAGCCGGTCGGGCACCGCCTGCGCCAGCGCCGCCGCCGCCGCATTGGCGGCACGGGCGTTGGTCAGCCACAGATCATCCTGCAGCTGCGCCAGGATCTGCGCGGCGAGGTAGCGGCCCTTGGACAGGAGATGCCCGCCCCGCTTGCGCCAGCGCGCCGCCTGAGCGGCGCGGGCATCGGCCTGGTCGCCGAAGAAGACCAGCGCCTCGCCCATCATGCCGCCATTCTTGACGCAGCCGAAGGTCAGGATGTCGATGCCCGCCCGCCAGGTCACGTCGGACGGATGGCAGCCCAGATGCGCGACCGCATTGGCGAAGCGGGCGCCGTCCATGTGGAAGCCCAGCCCATGCCGCCGCGCCACCTCGCCCAGCGCCGCGACCTCGTCGGGCGAATAGGCCAGGCCATATTCGGTCGCCTGGGTGATGCTGATGGCGGCGGCGGGGACCTGATGCACGTCGGGGCGAATGGCCTGCAGCCGGTCGATGACGGTCTGCGGCGACAGCTTGGCGCCCGTGCCCGGCAGCGCCATCAGGCTGGCGCCATGGGTATAGAAACCGGGCGCGCCACATTCGTCGACGACGATATGCGATTCGTCATGGCACAGGATGCCGCCATAAGGGGGGCAGAGGCAGGCGAGGGCGATGCTGTTGGCCGCCGTGCCGGTGGCGATCCACAGCGCCCGGGCCGGCGTGTCGAACAGGGTGGAAAAGGCGCTGTCGAGCCGCGCGGACCAGGCGTCGCCATCATAGCCATGGTCGGCCCGGTCGGCCGCCGCGATCGCCGCCATCACCGGCGGGCAGACGGGCGTCGCATTGTCGGAAAAGAAGTGCATGGTCGCGGGGATTACGCGTCTTCCGCGCTTCGGCCAAGATGCCACCCCATGCGCAGCGGCCCTTTCGCTATGGCAATGAATTGGTCAGTAATAATGACCCATTGTTTCGGAAGGTCGTTTGTGACATAGGCGGCCGTCCCCCAAAGGAGCACATGATCATGGACGTCCAGCAGAAGTCGCGCTTCACCGTCACCCGCAGCAGCAAGGCTGTCTCGGCGGACCAGCGCGCGCTATTGCTGACGGACCCGGGCTTCGGCCGCCTCTTCACCGACCATATGGTGACGATTCGCTACACCGACGGGCAGGGCTGGCACAGCCATAGCGTGGGCCCGCGCGAGCCGTTCCAGCTCGACCCGGCCTGCGCCGTGCTGCATTATGCCCAGGAAATCTTCGAAGGGATGAAGGCCTATCGGCTGGAGGATGGCAGCGTCGCCATGTTCCGGCCGCAGGAAAATGCCCGGCGCTTCGCCGAATCGGCAGAGCGCATGGCGATGCCGGCCCTGCCCGAGGACGTCTTCCTGGAGGCGGTCGAGGAGCTGGTGAAGATCGACGCCGACTGGATCCCCGGCGGCGAAGGCAGCCTCTATCTGCGGCCTTTCATGTTCGCGAGCGAGACGTTCCTCGGCGTCCGCCCGGCGAGCGAATATATATTCTGCGTCATCGCCTCGCCCGCCGGCGCCTATTTCAAGGGCGGGAAGAAGGCCGTCACCCTCTGGGTCTCGGAACATTATACCCGCGCGGCCCAGGGCGGCACGGGCGCGGCCAAGTGCGGCGGCAACTATGCCGCCAGCCTCATCGCGCAGTCCGAGGCGATCGACCATGGTTGCGACCAGGTCGTCTTCCTCGACGCCGCCGAACATAAGTGGGTCGAGGAACTGGGCGGCATGAACGTCTTCTTCGTGATGGATGACGGGTCGATCATCACCCCGCCGCTCGGCGGCACGATCCTGCCCGGCATCACCCGCGACAGCATCATCAGCCTCGCCCGGACCAAGGGGCATGCGGTGCGCGAGGAACCCTACAGCTTTGCCCAGTGGCGCGCCGACGCCGCCAGCGGCAAGCTACGCGAAGCCTTTGCCTGCGGCACGGCGGCGGTGGTGACCGCGATCGGCACGGTCAAGAGCAAGGATGGCGACTTCACCATCGGCAATGGCGATGGCGGCAGCGTCACCGAAGGGCTGCGCGCCGAACTGACCGGCATCCAGCGCGGCACCGTCGCCGACCCGGCGGGATGGGTGCGCAAGCTTTAATTGCGCGCAAGCCGCTCCGTTCGTCCTGAGCCCGTCGAAGGACGCGGCTGAGCGAAGCGAAGCCATCTTCGCTATTCTCGATGCGGGGCTTCGACAGGCTCAGCCCGAACGGATTGGGGGATAAGCCCCGCTTTCCAATCCCGCCCCAACGTCTTAGAAGACCCCCATGCAACGCTTCGACGTCGTCATCTTGGGCGGGGGCCTGGTCGGGCTGACCCTGGGCATCGCGCTTTCGGGCCATGGCGTGCGCTGCGCCGTGATCGATCCGGCCGATCCGGTCGAAACCACCGCCACCGGCTTTGACGGGCGCGTCTCGGCGATCAGTTCGACGAGCCACGCCATGCTCTCGGCGATCGGGGTCACCGGCTTTCTGGAGGGCAAGGGCTGCCCGATCGACCGCATCTGGGTCAGCGACGGGCTGGAGCCGGGCGCGCTCGACTTCATGCCCGACGCGGATGACGGCGTCATGGGGACGATGTTCCCCAATCGCGACCTGCGCGTGGCGCTCGCCCAAGCGGCGGAGCAAGCGGCGAACCTCACCCGCTTCCAGCCCAACCGCGCGATCGAGGTCGATCGCAACGCCGATGGCGTGACGCTGACGCTGGCGGGCGGGGAGGTGCTGCACGGCGCCCTGCTGGTCGCCGCCGAAGGCCGCAACAGCCCGACGCGCGAAGCGGCCGGCATCCGCACGACGCGCTGGCAATATAAGCATGTCGCGATGGTGACGGCGATCGACCATGAGGTCCCGCACGCCAACACCGCCTATGAAATCTTCTATCCCGGCGGCCCCTTCGCGCTGCTGCCGATGCTGCCGGGCACCCGGTCGGCGGTGGTCTGGACGGTGCCGACCGAGCAGGCGCCGGCGATGCTCAAATTGTCGGAACGCGCCTGGCTGGCCGAAGCGCAGAAGCGGATCGGCGGCTTTCTGGGCGAGATCAGCCTGGCTGGGCCGCGCTCCTCCTATCCGCTGGGCTTTCACCATGCCGCGCGCATCACCGACACGCGCCTCGCGCTGGTGGGCGACAGCGCCCATGCCATCCATCCGATCGCGGGGCAGGGGCTGAACCTTGGCTTTCGCGACGTGGCCGCGCTGGTGGAGGTGATCGTCGAGGGCATGCGCCTCGGCCTTGATCCCGGCGATGCCCAGTTGCTGGCGCGCTACCAGCGTTGGCGCGGGCTTGACGCGATGATGACCAGCGTGGCGATGGACGGCCTCGTCCGCCTGTTCGACGTGCCCGGCCGTGTGCCCTCGCTGGTGCGCCGCGCCGGGCTGGCGGCGGTGCAGCGCACCTCGCTCCTCAAGAACCGCTTTATGGCCGAAGCGCGCGGTGAATCGGGCGCCCTGCCCAAGCTGCTGATCGGCGAGATGGTTTAGCGGGCTGAACATCCCCTCCGGGTTAGGGGTGGGCGCGAGCGAAGCGAACCTATGGCCTAACCGTTGAAAAATGCCGCTGCGGTGGTGCCCGCCCACCCCGCCGCGACCAACTTGCTACGCGAGCAAGTCGCGCTGCCCCTCCCGCCAGCGGTAGTGGAAGGTTTCCTGACTATCCCATCCCAAATCACCCCAGCATCCGCCGCAACACGTCGTCCTTCAGGATGAAATGGTGGCGCAGCGCCGCGCCGACATGCAGGACCAGCAGGGCGATCCACAAATAGCCCAATATCTCATGCGTCTCGCCGGACAGGCCGACGATGGGATCGCCCTTCGACACGGCGAATTTGGGGACATCGAACAGGAAGAACCAGTTGAGCGGTCGAGTGCCCGCCGAGGTCATGATCCAGCCGGAAAGCGGCAGCAGCAGCATGAAGGTGTAGAAGACATAATGCGTCGTCTTGGCCACCATCCTTTCCCAAGCGGGCATCCCGCCCGGCAGGGGCGTCGCGCGGTGGGTCAGCCGCCAGACCAGCCGGCCGATCGCCAGCGCCAGGACGGTGAGGCCCACCGACTTGTGCACCGGCGTGACCTGCCAGTCCCTGGGCAGCGAATCATGCGCGATCCCCAGCCACAGGTTGAAGAGGATCAGGATCGCCATGACCCAATGCAGCGTGCGCGCGACAAGACTGTATCTTTCCATGGACTTCTCCCGATCCTGCGACCTGCCTATTTCTGACGATTGGCGACCAGATTTTCCACCACCGACGGGTCGGCCAGCGTGCTGGTGTCGCCCAGCGCCTGGGGCGAAACGTCGCCCTCGGCGATCTTGCGCAGGATGCGGCGCATGATCTTGCCCGACCGGGTCTTGGGCAGGCCCGGCGCGAACTGGATGACGTCGGGCGTGGCGATAGGGCCGATCTCCGTCCGCACCCATTTCACCAGGGACTGGCGCAGCGCGTCGCTCGGCTCCTCATGCGCGTTCAGCGTCACATAGGCATAGATGCCCTGCCCCTTGATGTCGTGCGGGAAGCCGACCACCGCCGCCTCGGCCACGGCCTCATGCAGCACCAGCGCGCTTTCGACCTCCGCCGTGCCCATGCGGTGGCCCGACACGTTGATGACGTCGTCGACGCGGCCGGTGATCCAGTAATAGCCGTCCGCGTCGCGCCGTGCGCCGTCGCCGGTCGTATATTTGCCGGGGAAGGTGGTGAAATAGGTCTGGAAGAAACGCTCATGATCGCCCCAGACGGTGCGCATCTGCCCCGGCCAGCTCTGCGCGATCACCAGGTTGCCCTCGGTCGCGCCGTCCAGCACATGGCCCTCGCCATCGACGATCTGCGGCACCACGCCGGGCATCGGCAGCGTCGCGGAACCGGGCTTCAGGTCGGTGGCGCCCGGCATCGGCGCGATCATCGCCGCGCCCGTTTCGGTCTGCCACCAGGTATCGACGATCGGGCAGCGATCCTCGCCCACGACATGATGATACCAGCGCCAGGCTTCGGGGTTGATCGGTTCGCCCACCGTGCCGAGCAGGCGCAGCGACTTGCGGCTGGTTGAATGGACGAACTCGTCGCCTTCCTTCATCAGCGCGCGCAAAGCGGTGGGCGCGGTGAAGAGGGTCTGCACCTGATGCCGGTCCACCACTTCCCAGATGCGGCTGGGCGTCGGATGGTTGGGCACGCCTTCATACATCAGCGTCGTCGCGCCGTTCGCCAGCGGGCCATAGACGATATAGCTGTGCCCCGTGACCCAGCCGATATCGGCCGCGCACCAGTAGATGTCGCCCGGCCGATAGTCGAAGCACAGCTCATGCGTCAGGCTGGCCCACAGCAGATAGCCGCCGGTCGTGTGCAGCACGCCCTTGGGCTTGCCGGTGGAACCGGAGGTATAGAGGATGAACAGCGGATCTTCCGCGTTCATCGGCTCTGGCGGGCAGTCGGCGCTCACCTTGGCTGCTTCCTCATGCAGCCAGAGGTCGCGGCCCTCCTGCATCGCGATGGCACCGCCGGTCGCCTGGACGACGACGACCTTGCCGACGCCGGGACATTCCTTCAGCGCGGCGTCGACATTGGCCTTGAGCGGCACCTTCTTCCCCGCGCGGCAGCCCTCGTCGGCGGTGATGACCAGCGTCGAATCGCAGTCGATGATGCGGCCGGCCAGCGCTTCGGGGGAAAAACCGCCGAACACGACCGAGTGGATCGCCCCGATCCGCGCGCAGGCGAGCAGGGCGAAGGCGGCCTCGGGGATCATCGGCAGGTAGATGGTCACGCGGTCGCCCTTTTTCGCGCCGGCGCCCTTCAGCACATTGGCGAAGCGGCAGACCTCTTCATGCACCTCTGCATAGGTGAAGCGGCGCGGCTCGGCATCGGGGCTGTCGGGCTCCCAGATGATCGC
>DATEJA010000239.1:0-6308 GCA_035278405.1 Sphingobium sp.
CCCGGTCATCTTTGGCCCCTATCCGTCCATTTGCTACCGTGCGAACTCCTATCGCGGCCAACCGTGGCACGCAAACGCTTTATCGATATCCTCATTTCCGATTATCATTCACCATCGGAATGACTTGCCTGTGACATCAATGCCACGGACGACAACCCCTAGGACGAACATGATCAGCAAATCCCCTATTCGGTTAACAACGATCACGGCGGCATGCCTCATTTTTGCCGTATACCCGCGGGTTTCCGGAGCCCAGCCGGCACCGCCCTCGCCCGCTGCCGCCGCCGCCGGGACACTGTCCTACGCCGACATCGCGGACCTTGCCGATGCAGCTCCGCTGGTCGCGGTGGCGAAAATTCGCAACATCATCATCTTGCCTCCCGAACGGGCCGGGACCGTGCCGGCGGGCCGCCGCCGCCTCTATTTGGAGGCCGAGGTGCAGAATCTGATTCGCGGCGATGGGGGAATCAGTCCCACCGTCACCTATCTCTACGACGCGCCGCTCGACGCGCGCGGCAAAGTCCCCAAACTGAAGAAGGCCGACGTCATCCTGTTCGCCCAGCGAGGCACGCGGCCCGGCGAGATCCAGCTCGTCACCCGCGACGCGCAGCTGCCCGCCACGCCGGCCAACCGGGAACAGACGCGCGCGATCCTGGCCGACTTGATGGCGAGCGGCGCACCGCCCCGGATCATCGGGCTGGGCGACGCCTTCCATGTTCCCGGCACCATCGCCGGCGAAGGCGAGACGCAGATATTCCTCCGCACCGAAAATGGCGATCCGGTGTCGCTGTCGATCCTGCGCCGCCCCGGCCAGGCGCCGCGCTGGGCGGTAGCATTGGGCGAGATCGTCGACGAAGCCGCCCGTCCGCCCGCGCCGGGGAGCCTGCTCTGGTATCGCCTCGCCTGCAGCCTGCCGCAGACCTTGCCGGATCGCTCCGTCGGTGCGCTGTCGCCGCCGGACGCCGATGCCGCGCGCGCCGATTACGCCTTCGTCATCCAGGCACTCGGCCGGTGCGAGCGCACCCGATCGGCGTCCTGACGCGCCTCTCCCTTTGCCGCCCCTGTCCTTTTCCTTGGACAGGGACGGATTGGCGGCTATCAGCGCGGCTTCAGCCAGGCTGCCAGGACCGGAAAGAGGAAACATGACCAATCTGCATCGCCATGCCCCGCTGCGCGTCGCGCTTGTCGGACTCGGCACGGTGGGCGGAGGCGTCATTCGGCTGCTGCAGACCAATGCCGACCTGATCGCGCGCCGCGCCGGCTGCCCGATCCAGATCGTCGCCATTTCCGCGCGCGACCGGAACAAGGATCGCGGCGTCGACCTGTCCCCCTATGAATGGGTCGACGACATGACGACCCTGCCGATGCGCGACGACATCGATGTCGTGGTCGAGCTGATCGGCGGGGCAGACGGCCCGGCGCTCACCCTCGCCCGCCAGTGCCTGGCCGCCGGCAAGCCCTTCGTCACCGCGAACAAGGCCATGCTGGCGCATCATGGGCTGGATTTGGCCGGGCTGGCGGAAAAGGCCGGCGTCGCGCTCAAATATGAAGCAGCGGTCGCGGGGGGCATCCCGGTGATCAAGGGCATGCGCGAAGGCGCCGCCGCCAACGAGATCAGCCGCGTCTACGGCATCCTCAACGGCACCTGCAACTACATCCTGACCACGATGGAAAAGGAAGGCCGGGGCTTTGACGATGTCCTCAAGGAAGCGCAGGAGCTGGGCTATGCCGAAGCCGATCCCAGCTTCGACATCGACGGCGTCGACGCGGCCCACAAGCTGACCATCCTCGCCGGCCTCGCCTTCGGCACCGAACTGGATTTCGGCAATGTGGCGATCACCGGCATCCGCCATGTCATTGCGGCCGACATCGCCGAAGCCGCCGCGCTGGGCTATCGCATCCGCCTGGTCGGCATGGCGGAAAATGGGCCGGACGGCCTGTTCCAGCGGGTGCACCCGATGCTCGTCCCGCTCGATCATCCGCTGGCGCATGTCGACGGGTCGCTCAACGCCGTCGTGGCGGAGGGCAATTTCGTCGGCCGGCTCTTCTTCCAGGGACGCGGCGCGGGCGACGGCCCGACTGCATCGGCCGTGGTTGCCGACCTGATCGACGTCGCGCGTGACGAATATGGCGACGCGCTTGCCATGCCGGTGGCCGCCCTCGCCCAGCAGAAGCCCGCCGATGCCGGCCAGCGCGTCGGTCGCGCCTATCTGCGCTTCAAGGTCCAGGATCGTCCTGGCGTGCTGGCCGAAATCGCCGCCGCCACCCGCGATGCCGGCGTGTCGATCGAAAGCATGATCCAGCGCGGCACCAGCCAGGAGGAGGAGGATGGCGTGCTGCTCGCCATCGTCACCCATGCGGGTGAGGAGCGCTGCGTCATCAACACGCTACAACGGCTGGCCGGATCGGACAGCCTGCTGCAACAGCCGATGGTGATGCACATTCTCGATTGAGGCGTCGGCGCCTTTCAGCGGGGCAGGAAGGTGCGCGACAAGGTTTCGCGCACCGGCTCGCCCAGGCGGAACAGCTGCAGCCGCGCCTGTTTGGGACAGCCGAAATTGCCGATGACGCGGCAGGGACGCGCATCGAAGCGATAGGCGCTCATCTTGTTGTCGGGGGAAGCACCCGGGCGGCCGCCAAGCGGCTGCGCCCTTTCCTGCTCGCTGGTCAGGCACAGCGCGGGCACGGCATGGCAGGGAGCGGTCGGGCTCGGCTTGTGCGCAGGCGACACAGTCTGGACGAGGCTGGCGGCGAGCAGCACGGCTATCATCTGGGCGACCCCTTTTACCTTGTCGCAATGCAACGCCGACATCGGCTTTCCGTTGCATGGGCGCCGCGAAATGCATTTCAGAGCCCTCGCGCGGCTCGACAAGGTCGGGCCGACCTCCTATCGCCCTCACGAACAGTGACAGCAGAGGAATGACCATGGTGCAGGCTAGCTCGATACTCGATCGTGTCTTGGTGCTTGAAATGGTGCGCGTCACCGAAGCGGCCGCCATCGCCGCATCCAAGCTGATCGGGCGCGGCGATGAAAAGGCTGCCGATGCCGCGGCGGTCGAAGCGATGCGCCTGGCCTTCAATGATCTCTACATGGACGGCACCGTCGTCATCGGCGAGGGCGAGCGCGACGAAGCGCCGATGCTCTATATCGGCGAGAAGGTCGGCAGCGCGATCGGCACCGGCCCCAAGATCGACATCGCGCTCGATCCGCTGGAAGGCACGACGATCACCGCGAAGGCCGGCCCCAACGCGCTCGCGGTGCTGGCGATCTCCGAGGAAGGCGGCCTGCTCAATGCCCCCGACGTCTATATGGAAAAGCTGGCCGTGGGCCCGGGCTATCCGGAGGGCATCATCGACCTCAACAAGTCGGTGAAGGACAATGTCGAGGCGGTCGCGAAGGCGAAGGGCGTCAGCCCCGCCGAGATCATCGTCTGCGTACTCGACCGCCCGCGCCACGAAAAGCTGATCGCCGAGCTGCGCGCGATCGGCTGCGGCATCATGCTGATCCCCGATGGCGACGTCGCCGGCGTGATCGCGACCACCAATCCCGAAACCAACATCGACATGTATATGGGGTCGGGCGGCGCGCCCGAAGGCGTGCTGGCCTGCGCGGCGCTGCGCTGCGTCGGCGGCCAGTTCAAGGGCAAGCTGCTGTTCCGCAACGATGACGAACGCGGCCGCGCCTATAAATGGGGCATCACCGACCTCGACAAGGTCTATGACCTCAAGGAGCTAGCGAAGGGCGACTGCATCTTTGCCGCGACCGGCGTGACCGACGGATCGCTGCTGGGCGGCGTCAAGCGGCTGCCGGGCGGCAAGCTCACCACCGACAGCGTCGTGATGCGTGCCAGCACCGGCACCGTGCGCTGGGTGAAGGGCGAGCATCATCTCGACCGCAAGCATTTCTGAGCCGCGCGACCAGGACATGATACAGAAAGGGGACCTTCACCAGGTCCCCTTTTTCTTGGCCTTTATCGCCCGGCGCGGTGATTGAGATCGTGGCCCAGCGCCAGGATGGCGACGCCGATCAGCGTATAGGCGCTTTCCTGCCAGCCATGGTCGAGCGTCATGGCGCCGGTCATGATGCCCAGCCCCAACGACCCGACCGCCGCCGGCATCATGAAGCCATGGACCAGCGCGCCATGCCCCAGCGCCAGCGCGCCCAGCAGGATCGCGAGAACCAGCCCCGTCTCATGAAAAAGCGGATTAGCGAAAATCCCCCCCGCCGACGCCAGCACGCCCAGCAGCACCGCCGTGCCCAGGCAATGGGCGACGCACATACCCGACAGCGCGATCGCAAGGCGATCGATACGGCCGCTGTGAAGACTGGAACGAAGGCTGATCGGCATGGCCGCCGATACATAGGCCAGCGCGGATGAAGTTACAACA
The DNA here is from genome assembly GCA_035278405.1 of Sphingobium sp. GTDB lineage: Bacteria > Pseudomonadota > Alphaproteobacteria > Sphingomonadales > Sphingomonadaceae > Sphingobium. The sequence goes on from DATEJA010000239.1 coordinate 4,390, forward strand.
TATCATTGCAGGCTTTTGACGATGGAAGCGCAACGATCTTCGATTTCTTGAAGAGAGAATTGCGCTTGGCCGGCCTTGCGCGCCTCAGGCCGCTAAGCGCAGGCAGTTGCGGCCGCCATGCTTGGCGCGATAGAGCGCCTTGTCAGCCGCTTCCAGCAGGTCGCTCCGCCCCAGGCCCCCGCCCAGTTCGACGAGCCCCGCGCTGAAGGTCACCGCGATCGATTCGCCGCTGTCGATCTGCATCCGGTGCGCCGCGACCATGGTGCGCAGCCGCTCGCAGACCATGCTGGCCCGGTCGATATCGGTGCCCGACAGCAGGATGGCGAACTCCTCGCCGCCCAGCCGGCCGATGCTGTCCACGCCCCGCAGCCCCGGCCGCAGCCGTTCGACGAAGCCGGCCAGCACCTTGTCGCCCACGCCATGGCCATAGCGATCATTGACCGACTTGAAATGGTCGATGTCGACCAGCAGCAGGCAGGCATGGCCGCCCCGCGCGACCCGCTGAATTTCCTGATCCAGCTTTTCCAGGAACGCCCAGCGGCTGTCGGAGCCGGTCAGCATGTCGATCGCCGCGACCCGCTGCAGCGCCCGTTGGCGCGCCTTGTGCCGCGACATGTCACGAATGGTGCTGACGACGCCGGTCGGAATACCGCGTTCGTCCAGCACGGCGCGCGTTACCATCTCGCACCAGTCGAGGCCGTCGGCCGGCAGGTTGGGGCGAAATTCCACGGTCTGGATCTCACCGGGGGCAGCCAGCGCGCGGCGGTGGGCCCGCACGACTTCCTGCCGATCCTCCGGGTCGACGAGAATGGCCGCATCCTGCCCGATCAGCAGGTCGGGCGCGCAGCCCACATGCTTGGTGGCCGAAGGCGAGGCATATTGGATGACGCCCGAAACGCTGACGTTCAAGACGACATCGCCACTATGTTCAGCGATCGCGCGGTAGCGGGTTTCGCTTTCCTGCAGCATCTGGAACAGCCGCCGGCGCGCGTTGAGTTCGGCCGCGATCGGCATCGTCAGCATGAAGCTGAACGCCAGATAGAGCTGAAAGAACTGGGTCCGCTCGCCGATCGTCGCGGCGACCAGATGCAAGGGGCCGTGGCCCGTGATCGTCGCCGCTCCGCCGATCACCGCGACCAGCACGATGGCGGCCGCAGCGCCGATATAGCCGACGCGGAAGGCGATCAGCACCAGCGGCAGCAACAATCCAAACAGCATCGGATAGCGGGCGATGTAGAAGATGTAGAAAGTCGCCGCCGCCAGAAACAGCAGCAGGCACAGCGCCTCGATCTTCTCGCCCCTGGACGTCTCCCTCAGCCAGCGGCTGACCTGTCCCTGCAGCAGCATCGTGAGCACCGGCGCGCAGGTGAGGCCGCCCAGCACATGCCCGCTATACCAGTGCAGCCAGGACGCGGCGAAGGTCACCGGGGTCAGGGCCGATGCGACGAGCGCGGCGGCGAGGCCCATGAGGATGTTCGCCGGGCCGCAAAGCACCAGGACGAAGAGCAGCAGCGGTCGCTTCGATTCGGGCGAAGGATGCGTCGCCCGCACGAACCAGCGGCACGATGCCGCGACGATCAGCGCTTCGCCGATGTTGATGATCGCCATCGGCACCGCTGCCAGCGGTCCCATGCCGAACAGCGTCGTGGAAATGATGCTGGCGATGCCGCAAGCCAGGATGACCCGCGGCCAATAGCGCCGTCGCGACGACAGCAGTTCGGCCATGAGCAGCGCGTTGGCGGCCCAGATGAACGCCAGCCCGCCATCGAAGCGCGAACAGACGAGCGCCAGCGCGGCCATGAAGAAATAGGCCGTGCCGGCGATCAACGGCGCGATAAGGGAGGTGGGAGAGCGGTAGGCCACGAACATGTCCTCCGCGAGATAGCCGCTCATCGTTAACATATGATAACCATGCCGGG
>DATEJA010000240.1:0-60013 GCA_035278405.1 Sphingobium sp.
GTCGCGCCCTTCACCTTGACCATGTCGTCGCGGCGACCCGCGAACCAAAGGAAGCCTTCGGGGTCGAGGCGGCCCATGTCGCCGGTGTCGAACCAGCCGTCGGCGGTGAAGACCTGTTCGCGTTCCAGCCCGCAAATGCCGAGCAGGATATCATGGCCGCCGATCTGGATGCTGCCCATTTCATCGGCGCGCAGGATGGCGCCGGTTTCCGGGTCGGCGATCCAGAAGATGGGAATCGGACGGATGCCACGACGATACTGCATTTTGCGGTTTGGATATGCGGCTGGCCATTAAGGCAGGCATGAGATAAGTCGGCTCATTATAGCGCATCTGGATTTATAGGAAGTCAATGGCTAAAGAGCAGGCGGCGCCAAAGATAAAAATTGCTGAGCGGGTTGCGGCCGAGCTGCGGCGTGAAATTGTGACGGGCAATCTCCGTCCAGGCGATCGTTTGAATCCCGAATGGCAGCTGCAGGAGCAGTTCAACATCTCGCGCCCGACGCTCCGTGAGGCTTTGCGAATGTTGGAATCGGAATCTCTGATCGAGGTGACGCGGGGGCAGCAAGGTGGGGCGCGGATAACGCAAATCGATCCCGCGGTCCTGGCTCGCCAGGTAGGCGTGCGGCTCCAGCTGGAAGGCGTGACACTGCAGGATGTCTGGCAATGCCGCATGGTGATCGAGCCCGGTGCCGCCGCTTTGCTCACGCAGAATATCAAAAAGGCCGCTATCGAGGCGATGGAGCAGAATGTAAGGGATGCCGTCGCCGCGCTCGACGACTATGTCGCGTCAGCCGAACTTACCACGCGCTTTTCCCACATATTGACTAAATATTGCGGAAACAACACGCTCCATATTTTATCTACCCTCATCCAGGATATTGTCGATCGGCAGCATGTCGAAGTCGCGGCGAACACCTATACACGTGCGGGCGTCGATCGGATGAGCCACCTGAATGTGCGCGATCGTCAGAAGATGATTGCCATCATCAAGTCGGGCAACTCAGGGGAGGCACATCGCTTCTGGCGCAAGCATCTAGAAGTGAGTGGCGAGATAGTCTTTTCCAATTATCGCGCCCAAATGCCCATCGACATGGTGCAGCTCCCGCCGCAGACTGCTGCCTGAGCCATAGCAAAGCGCGATGACCTGCATGCGGGGGCGAAGACGATCATCGGCTGCGCCAACGGGTCGGCCCAGGTGCGCACCGACTATGGCAAGATCATCTCGCTGGTCGCATCCGGCCGCCTGGAGCTGGGCGGCATGATCAGCCGCCGCTATCCGCTCGATGGTATCAATGACGCCTATGACACGATGGTCGCGGGCGAAGTGGTGCGATCGATCCTGGTGCCCTGATCCCGCCCCGGTTCAGCTTGCCGCTTCCTCCGGCCAGTAGAGCCGCATCGGATTGTCGACCAGAAGTTTGCGCTGAAGATCGGCGGTGGGGGCGATGCGCGGGATCATGTCGACCAGCGCGCCGTCATCGGGAATCGCCTTTTCCATGTTGGGGTGCGGCCAGTCGGTGCCCCAGAGGACGCGGTCGGAATAATCCGCCACCAGCGGCGCCACGGCGGCGGCGAAATCGTCCCAGGGCGCGCCTTTGGGATCGAGACGGTCGGGGCAGGTGACCTTGGTCCAGATATCGTCGCGGCTGTCCAGCAGCGCGCGGAAGGCTTTCATGTCGGCCCCGTCGGGACCCTGAGCGACATTCGGGCGGCCCATATGGTCGATGACGATCAGGGTCGGGATCGCGTCGAGGAAAGGGCGCATCTCTTCCAGGATATCGGCTTCGAAATAGACGACGACATGCCAGCCCAGCGGCTGGATGCGGCGCGCGATTTCGAGGAACTTGTCCTTGGGTGCGTCGTCGACGAGGCGCTTGAGGAAATTGAAGCGCACGCCGCGCATGCCGCCTTCGTGCAGTTGTTCCAGCGCCGCGTCGCTGATGGCGGGGTCGACGACCGCGACGCCGCGTGCTTTCCCGTCCGACCGGGCAATGCCGTTCAGGGTCGCGCTATTGTCAGTGCCGTGGCAGCTCGCCTGGACGATGACGTTGCGCGAAAAGCCGAGCCGGTCGCGCAGGGCGAAGAGCATGTCCGGGCCGGCATCTTGCGGCAGATATTTGGCCTTGGGGCTGAAGGGGAATTGCGCCATCGGCCCGAAGACATGGCAATGCGCGTCGATAGCGCCCGGAGGCGGCGTGAAGCGGGGGACGGAGGGATTGCCGTGCCAGCTCATGATGCGCTGGCCATCAGGGGCGGTCATGCGAAAATCTCTCCATCCATCAGCTTGCGGGCGGTGCGCAGCATGGCAGCGCTGGTGACATTGCCCTGATCGTCCAGTTCCATGACGCAGGTCGTCTCGCCGGTGGGATGTTCGACCGAGAGCGTCTTGCGGTTGCCGGGCGGGATCGACGCGACCTCAGCGGCGGGAGAGCCGGTGATGAGGCAGGCGGTAGCGACGCTGACGGCGCCCAGCACGCCGATCGACGCATGGGCGCGGTGCGGGATGAAGCTGCGCACCGTGATTGCGCCGCCATGGCGCGGCGGGGCGACGAGCATCATCTTGGGGACGGACTTTTCGCGGACATTGCCAAGGTTCATTCGTTCGCCCACGGCGAGGCGGATCGTCTCGATCCGGGCCTTGAGCGCGCTGTCATTGTCGAGCGTGTCGCGGTCTTCATAGCCGGTGACGCCGACATCCTGCGCCTTCATGACGACGCAGGGCATGCCGTTGTCGATGAGGGTGACGCGGATCCCGTCCACCTCGTCGAAGGGGTTGCCGGTGGGGAGCAGCGCGCCGCAGGAGGAGCCGGCGGTGTCGCGAAATTCGAGCGGGATGGGGGCGGCCGATCCGGGGACGCCGTCGATCCGGGCATCGCCGTCATAGCGGACGGTGCCGCCGGGCGTCTGGACGGTGGCAATGGCGATCTGGCCGGTATTTTCCATGAAAATGGCGACGCCGGTTTCTTCGCCCTGCGCGGCGACCAGGCCGCGCTCTATGGCGAAGGGGCCGATGCCGGCGAGGATGTTGCCGCAATTCTGCGCATCACTGACGATCGCCTGGTCGACGAAGACCTGGAGGAAGAGATAGTCGACGTCGACGCCAGGCCGCTGCGACTTGCTGACGACCGCGACCTTGCTTGTCAGCGGATCGGCGCCGCCCATGCCGTCGATCTGGCGCGGGTCGGGGGAGCCCATGATGCGCAGGAGGAAGGCGTCGCGCCCGATGGGGTCGGCGGGGAGGTCTTCGGCGAGGAAATAGCCGCCCTTGGAGGTGCCGCCGCGCATCCACATGACTTTGGCGGAGGTGGTGGCGTCAGACATATTTGAGGCCCATTTCCTCAAGGCGGGGGCGCATATTGTAGATGTCGAGGCCGAGTTCGCCGGCGGCGAGGCGGATGCGCTTGGCTTCTTCGGCGGCTTCGCGGGCTTGGGCTTTTTCGAGCACGGCGGCGGCGTCGGCGCGGGCGACGATGCAGACGCCGTCATCGTCGGCGATGACTACGTCGCCGGGGTGGACGAGGGCATTGGCGCAGACGACGGGGACGTTGACGGAGCCGAGCGTGTTCTTGACCGTGCCCTGGGCGTGGACCGCCTTCGACCAGACGGGGAAGTTCATCTGCTTGAGGTCGCGAATGTCGCGGACGCCCGCGTCGATGACGAGGCCGCGACAGCCGCGCGCCTGGGCGGAGGTGGCGAGCAGGTCGCCGAAATAACCGTCGGTGCAGGGGCTGGTGGGCGCCAGGAGGAGGATGTCGCCTTCGCGCAACTGCTCGATGGCGACATGCACCATCCAGTTGTCGCCGGGAGGGGCGGAGATGGTGACGGCGCTGCCGGCGATGCGGGCGCCGCTGTAGATCGGGCGCATATAGGGGGCGAGCAGGCCGGTGCGGCCCTGGGCTTCGTGGACGGTGGCGACGCCGGCTTTGGCGAGGCCGTCGATGACGGAGAGGTCCGCCCGTTCGATATTCTGGACGACGATGCCGGACATGGGGCTCTCCTGCTCCTTTTTCGAAACCATGAAGGAGATGGCGAGAAAAACGGGATTCCTCAAATCCGATCTGTGGCCTTGCCATAAGTTTATGCTAAGTCTGGTTCATGGAGCCCGATCAGTTCAATATCCGTCACCTGGCCGCCATGGCGGCGGTCGTCGAGCAGGGGAGCGTCAGCCTGGCCGCGCGGGCGGTGCATCTGACGCAGCCGGCGGTGACCCAGGCGATCGCCAAGCTGGAGGCGCAGCTGGGCCTGCCGCTGTTCGAGCGTCAGCCCGGAGGCATGGCGCCGACCGAGGCGGCCAAGCGGCTGGCGCCGCGTGTCGAGGCGGCCATGCGGCTGATCGGCAGCAGCCGGGTGACGGCGGCGCAGGTGCGAGCGTTCGTCGCGCTGGCACGGGCGGGCAGCTATGCGGCGGCGGCCGTCGAGGCGGGGGTAACCGAGCCGTCGCTGCACCGCGCTGTCGGCGACCTGGGACTGGCGATGGGCTATCGACTGGTGGACCGGCGCGGGCGCGGGCTGATGCTGACCAGGGCGGGCGCGCTGCTGGCGCGGCGGCTGCGGCTGGCGCTGGCGGAATTGCGGTCGGGGCTGGAGGATATGGCCGACCTGCAGGGGCGGGAGAGCGGGCGGATCGTGGTGGGTGCCATGCCGCTGTCGCGGGCGCGCCTGCTGCCCGGAGCGATTGCGAGCTTTCGCAAGGACTTCCCGCAGGTTCATATCAGCGTGCATGAAGGGTCGCATGGCGAACTGGTCGGTCCGCTACGCGACGGCGAGGTCGACATGATGATCGGCGCGCTGCGCGATCCGTCGATCGGCCAGGACCTGGTGCAGAGGCCGTTGTTCGAGGATCGGCCGCGCATATTGGCGCGGGCGGGGCATCCGTTGGCGGAGGGATGGGACGAGGACGCGCTGCGGCGCTTTCCCTGGATATTGCCGCCCGAAGGCGCGCCGCTACGGCAATTGTGGCGGCGGATGTTCGAGGCGCTGGGCGGCGAGCTGCCGTCCGTGCCGATCGAATGTGGGTCGGTGATGACGATCCGCGAGCTGCTGGTGGGGGGCGACTATCTGACGCTCTTGTCGGTGGATCAGCTGGCGTTGGAACTGAGCGTCGGATTGGTCGTCGACATCGGCGCGGCGCCCGGCGCGGTCAGCCGGACGATCGGGCTGACCACCCGCGCCGACTGGCGGCCAACGCGCCTGCAGCAGCGTTTCATGACGGCGGTGGAGGCCGAGGTGAGAAACATGAATTCGTAATTTCTTATAGACTGGCCATGGATTCGATTGGCTGGGACGGCCCCGTTGGGCCATGCCGGATCCATGGCGCAGGAAGTTGGTCTGATCGGATTTGGGGAAGCGGGCTCCACCTTCGCGATCGCGGGGCAATGGCACGAGCGGGCGCATGTGTTCGACCGCAAGACGGACAGCACGGCCGAGCGCGAGGCGATGGTCGCCGCTTATGCAGCCGCACAGGTGATGGGCGCGCGTTTCCTGGAGGATGCGCTGTCGGGCGTGGGGCTGGTGCTGTCGCTGGTGACGGCGGACCAGGCGCTGGCCGTGGCGCAGGCGGCGGCCGACTGCCTGCCCGCAGGGGCGATCTATTGCGACATGAACAGCGTGGCGCCGCAGACCAAGCAGGCGGCGGCGCAAGCGATCGAGGCGGCGGGCGGCCATTATGTCGACGTGGCGGTGATGGCCCCGGTCGATCCGGCGCGGCTGGCCGTGCCGCTGCTGCTGAGCGGGGCGCGCGCGGCGGAGGCGCAGGCGCGGCTGGGCGCGCTGGATTTTGCGAACACGCAAATCGTCGGCGAGGCGGTCGGGCGCGCATCGTCGATCAAGATGATCCGGTCGGTGATGGTGAAAGGGATCGAGGCGCTGACCGCCGAATGTGTGCTGGCGGCGCAAGCGGCGGGGGTGTGCGCGGAGGTGCTGGCGTCGCTCGACGCGAGCGAGAAGGCGAAGCCGTGGGACACGCGGGCGGACTATAATCTGGACCGGATGCTGGTGCATGGGTTGAGGCGCGCGGCCGAGATGGAAGAGGTGGTCAAGACGCTAGAAGGGCTGGGCACCGGCGCTGCGATGACGCGCGGGACGGTGGAGCGGCAGCGGGCGATCGGGGCACTGGCGGTGAAGGATGTGCCGGAGGGGTTGGGGGCGAAGATTGGGGTGATTTCTTCGGCGACGAATTTGGTCCGTCATTCCGGCGAAGGCGGGGATCCATCTCCGGCGTTGGTTCCAGCGGAGCGGTCGGGAGATGGGTTCCCGCTTTTGCGGGAATGACGAAACTGTTGGAGGCTGTTTGTCGCCGCACGAGACCCCAGCCTGCGCTGGGGTGATGGATTTGAACGAATGACGATTTCAAGGACCGACGCATGAGCCTGATTATCGACTGCCATGGCCATTATACCGTGCTCCCCAACGGGCATGATGCGTGGCGCGAGGAGCAGAAGGCGGCGTTCAAGGTGGGGGTGGCCGCGCCGGCCTATCCCGAGATTTCCGATGACGAGATCCGCGACACGATCGAGTCCAACCAGCTGCGGCTGATCAGGGAGCGGGGCGCGGACCTTACCATCTTCAGCCCCCGCGCATCGGCGATGGCGCCGCATGTGGGCGACGCGGAGGTGGCGAAGGCGTGGGCAACCCACTGCAACGACCTGATCGCGCGGGTGGTCGGGTTGTATCCCGAGACGTTCGTGGGCGTGTGCATGTTGCCGCAGTCACCGGCCGCCGACATGGCGAACAGCATCGCGGAACTGGAACGCTGCGTGGAGATGGGCTTTATCGGCTGCAATCTCAATCCCGATCCGGGCGGCGGGCATTTCCAGCATCCGCCGCTGACCGATCGATACTGGTATCCCTTCTACGAGAAGATGGTCGAGCTGGACGTGCCGGCGATGATCCATGTGTCGGGCAGCTGCAACCCGGCGATGCACGCGACGGGCGGCTATTATATTGCGGCTGATACCATCGCCTTCATGCAGTTGCTGGAGGGGGATCTGTTCGCCGATTTCCCGACGCTGCGCTTCATCATCCCGCATGGCGGGGGTGCGGTGCCCTATCATTGGGGGCGGTATCGGGGGCTGGCCGACATGCTGAAGAAGCCGAGCCTGGACACGCATCTGATGAATAATATCTTCTTCGATACGTGCGTTTATCACCAGCCGGGGGTCGACCTGCTGGCGGACGTGATCGACAACAAGAATATCCTGTTCGGGTCGGAAATGGTCGGCGCGGTGCGCGGCATCGACCCGACGACCGGCCACTATTTCGACGATACCAAACGCTATGTCGACGCGCTCGACATCAGCGAGGCGGAGCGGCACGCCATCTTCGAAGGCAATGCGCGGCGGGTCTTCCCCCGACTGGACGCACAGTTGAAGGCGCGCGGGCTGTAGGCGATCCCCTGATGGGGTGTGACCCATCCCGCGGCTTTTAGTTGGAAGGAAAGGTCCCGGGGTGGGTCACGAAGAGAGGACGGCATGAACAGCGATATCCACGACTATCTCGCCGAGTTCGACGATATTCCGGGCACCCGCGTCTATACGGCGAAGCGGGCGCGGCAGGGCTATTGGATGAACCAGTTCGCGATGAGCCTGATGAAGGCGGACAATCGCGAGCGGTGGAAGGCGGATGAGCGCGCTTATATCGACGAATGGCCGATGAGCGAGGCGCAGAAACAGGCGATCCTGGATCGCGACTATAATCGCTGCCTGGACCTGGGCGGGAACATCTATTTCCTGGCGAAGGTCTTTTCGACCGATGGGCTGTCCTTCCTGCAGGCGGTGGGCACGATGACGGGCATGAGTCCGGAGGAATATCAGGCGATGATGGTCGCCGGGGGACGATCGCCCGAAGGCGTCCGTTCGATCAGGGAGAAACGTTGATGGCCCGCATCACCGCTGGCGTTGCAACCAGCCATGTGCCGGCGATCGGCGCCGCCATCGATAATGGCAAGACGGGCGAGCCTTATTGGCAGCCTTTGTTCACGGGTTATGACTGGTCGCGCGAGTGGATCGCGAAGGAAAAGCCCGACGTCGTCATCCTGGTCTATAATGACCATGCGTCGGCGTTCGACATGAAGATCATCCCGACCTTCGCGATCGGTTGCGCGGACCGCTACGGCATTTGCGATGAGGGTTGGGGGCCGCGCCCGGTGCCGGAGGTGGAGGGGCATGCGGACCTTGCCTGGCATATCGCGCAGAGCCTGATCCTGGACGAATTCGACATGACCATCATCAACGAGATGGATGTCGACCATGGGTTGACCGTGCCCTTGAGCCTGATGTTCGGACAGCCTGAGGCCTGGCCGTGCAGGGTCATTCCGCTGGCGGTGAATGTCGTCACCTATCCGCCGCCGTCGGGCAATCGCTGCTGGTTGCTGGGCGAGGCGATCGCGCGGGCGGTGGAGAGCTATGGCGAGGATCTGAACGTGCAGGTATGGGGCACGGGGGGGATGAGCCACCAGTTGCAGGGGCCGCGCGCCGGCCTCATCAATGCGGAATGGGACAATCGCTTCCTCGACCTGATGGGCGAGGATGACGGCAGCGCGCTGCGGGCCATTCCGCACATCGAATATCTTCGCGAGACGGGATCGGAAGGCATCGAGATGGTGATGTGGCTGATCATGCGCGGGGCGCTGGGCGGGCGGGTGAAGACGCTGCATCGCCATTATCATGTGCCGGCGAGCAATACGGCGGTCGGGCATCTGGTGCTGGAGCCGGTTTGATTTTCTCCCCCTCCCGCCTGCGGGAGGGGCGACAGAGTAAGGAGTTTATCATGCGTATTGCCCTGGCCGGTGCCGGCGCTTTTGGTGAAAAGCATCTCGATGGTCTGAAGAATATCGACGGGGTGACCGTCACCTCGCTCGTGGGCCGCAATCTGGAGCCGACCCGGGCGGTCGCGGCGAGATATGGCATCGGCCATGCGACCACCGATCTGGCCGAGACGCTTGCGCGGGATGATGTCGACGCGGTGATCCTCTGCACGCCGACTCAGATGCATGCGGCCCAGGCGATCGCCTGCATGGAGGCGGGCAAGCATGTGCAGGTGGAGATCCCGCTCGCCGACAGCTGGGCCGATGCGCAGGCGGTGCTGGCCAAGCAGGAGGAGACGGGGTTGACCTGCATGGTCGGGCATACGCGGCGCTTCAACCCGAGCCACCAGTTCGTGCATGATCGCATCCGGGCGGGCGAGTTCGCTGTCCAGCAGATGGACGTGCAGACCTATTTCTTCCGGCGGCAGAATATCAATGCCAAGGGCGAGCCGCGCAGCTGGACCGACCATCTGCTCTGGCACCATGCGGCGCATACGGTGGACCTGTTCGCCTATCAGGCAGGGAAGATCGTCGACGCGCATGCGATGCAGGGGCCGATCCATCCTGACCTCGGCATCGCGATGGACATGTCGATCCAGCTGAAGAGCCAGAGCGGCGCGATCTGCACCCTGTCCTTGAGCTTCAACAATGACGGGCCGCTGGGGACATTCTTCCGCTATATCGGCGATACGGGGACCTATATCGCGCGCTATGACGATCTGGTGAATGGCAGGGAAGAGCCGATCGACGTATCCAAGGTGGCGGTGTCGATGAACGGGATCGAGTTGCAGGATCGGGAATTTGTGAGCGCCATCCGCGAGGGGCGGGAGCCGAACAGCAGCGTGGCCAAGGTGTTCGATTGCTATCGGGTGCTGGGGGAATTGGAGGCGCAGCTGGGGTGAACCAAGCGCGATTGAGATGAAGGCGCCGCCATCTCGGCGGCCTCTTTTCCTTTTATCACTACCTCCGTTCGCCCTGAGCTTGTCGAAGGGCTTTCTGTTCTTGAACTAGAGATGGGCTTCGACAAGCTCAGCCCGAACGGCGGATAGGTTTGTCAGGCAGTTAAGACCGGGTGCCTCATCCGCAGGTCGTCGAGCAGATTTTCGATCGCGGCGATTTCCTGGTGGGAGCCCGTCGGCGTGATCGTCCAGTTGCAATGGGGGTGGGTCGCGCGGGAGTAGAGGCGCACCGAGCCGATCGCCTTGCGCCAATGATGTTTGGAGCGGCCATGGTCGCGGACCAGTCGGGCGACGAGCAGGTCGATGATCTTGTCGGCGGTCATTCTTCGGGTTTCTCCGCGCCCAGCCAGCGGCCGGGCAGTTCCAGATAGGCTTCCAGTTCGCGCCAGTGGCGGTCCCAGCCGGGGCCGCGCCTCTCCTCGGGCACATGGGCTTCGACCATGCGGCGCGCGCGGGCGACGACATTGTCGGGCGGCGCGCGCAGGCGGTCGAGAATGGCGCGGATCTCCTCGCTCATGACGGGCTGATAGCCCGGCCCTTGGCCGCGCGCCAGTCGCGCGGCGAGTGGCCGACATGGCGGGCGAAGAAGCGGGAGAAATAGGCCGGATCCTCGAACCCCACGGCATAGGCGACCTCGCCGACCGAGAGGTTGGAATAGAGCAGCAGGCGGCGCGCTTCGAGCAGCGCGCGCTCGTCGAGCATGGCGGCGGGCGAGAGGCCGGCGACGCGGGCGCAGGCGTGGCGCAGCGCGGTTTCGCTAACGCCGAGCGCGCGGGCATGGGCGGCGACGGGCTCGCGATGGCGGAAGCGCTGGTCGATCCGCTCGCGCAGCCGGGCGACGAGGCGGGCCTGTCGGCCGGCCGCGACCGTGCCGTCGCTGGAGAGGGCGGCGCGGCGCAGCGCCTGCACCATCAGCCAGAGGAGCAGCGCGTCGACCGCCGCGCGCTGGCCCGGCGCGGCCCAGCCCAGTTCCTGCGCGAGCGCTTCGATCCTCGCCTCCACCTCCGCCCGGTCGGCAGGCGAGAGGGGGACGGCGCGGGGGCTGCGGAACAGCGGCTGCAGGTCGCCATCGCGCTGGGCGAGCTGCTGGAGATAGCTGTCGGCGATGGTCGTCACCCAGCCACGCGAATCCCGGTGCCAGGAAAATCCGTGAATGACCCCGGCGGGGACGAGCAGCAGGCAGGGCGCTTCGAAACCGACATGGTCGCCGTCCGCGCGCATCGACCCGCCGCCCTCGGCGATCAGGATGATATGGTTGAGGTCGCGGTGGAGGTGCGGCTGGATCGTCCACTCGCTGGGGCGGGAGCGGTCATCCAGGCTTTCGACATGGACAAAGCCTTCCGCCACGCCGCGCTGGGGCTCTCCATAGAGGTAGAAGGTGGGGACGGCGGTGGTCATGATGGGAAGAAGTCCTGCTGGATCGTCCAAATCATAGGCCGGTTTACCCATGTCCTGCAAGCGCCCCGCAGGCCAGGATGGCGGCAATCGCAAATCCGGAGAGAATGTCGCCATGAAAACGCAAGTCGCCATCGTTGGCGCAGGGCCTGCCGGGCTGCTGCTCGGCCATCTGCTGCGCGCCGAGGGGCTGGAGGTGGTCGTCGTCGAGCGCGCGTCGCCCGGCTATGTGCTGGGGCGCATCCGCGCGGGCGTGCTGGAGCGGACAACCACCGACCTGATGGACCGGCTGGGCCTGGGCGATCGGATGCACCGCGAAGGGCTGCCGCATGACGGATTTCACCTGGCCGATGGCGAGCGGCTGATCCGGATCGACATCGCCGCGCTGACGGGCAAGCAGGTGATGGTCTATGGCCAGACCGAACTGACCCGCGACCTGATGGAGGCGGCGCCCGAGCGGGGGTTGCGGATCATCTATGAGGCGGGCGACGTGGCGCTGCATGATGCCACGAGCGACGCGCCGTGGATCAGCTACAGCAAGGACGGCGCGACCCACCGGATCGAGGCGCAGTTCATCTGCGGCTGCGACGGGTTCCACGGGCCCTCGCGCCAGGCGATCCCGGCGAGCGTCGGCACCGCGTTCGAGAAAGTCTATCCGTTCGGCTGGCTGGGGATATTGGCCGATGTGCCGCCGTGCGAACATGAGTTGATCTACGCCAATCATGAGCGCGGCTTTGCGCTGGCGTCGATGCGATCGGAAAGCCGCAGCCGCTATTATATCCAGGTGCCGCTGGATGAGAAGATCGAGGAGTGGCCGGACGACCGGCTGTGGGAGGAGCTGGCGGTGCGGCTCGGCCCGGAGGCGGGCGGCCGGATCACGCGCGGGCCTGCGCTGGAAAAGTCGATCGCGCCGCTGCGTTCCTTCGTGTTCGAGCCGATGCGCCATGGCCGGCTGCTGCTGGCCGGGGACAGCGCGCATATCGTGCCGCCGACCGGCGCCAAGGGGCTGAACCTGGCCGCGTCCGACGTGCATTATCTGGCGGAGGCGCTGATGGGCTATTTCGGCCGGCGCGATTTCGACGCCATTGCCGGCTATTCTCGCCGGGCGCTGGCGCGGATCTGGAAGGCGGAACGTTTTTCCTGGCAGCTGACGCGGCTGATGCACCGCTTTCCGGACAGCGACGCGTTCGACCGGCGGATGCAGCTGGCCGACCTGGATTATATCGCGTCGTCGCTCGCGGCGCAGACGACGATCGCGGAAAATTATGTGGGGTTGCCTTTGTAGCGGAGGGCGCGCGCGGGATCGGGTGGCGGGTCCGGCCGTGAGGGCGGAACTGGGCCCTGGCCTTCGCCGGGGAGCGTTCGCGTGGGTGGAGGGTTGAAGGCGGTGGGCAGGGAGCGCCTGTCGCGCAGGAGATTATATGGCTGACCAACTTGCTCGCCCCCGGGCCTATCTCAAGCATAGCTGCCCCTATTGCCTGAAGCTGCGCATCTTCCTGACCGAGGCGGGGCTGGCCGATGGGTTCGATTTCACCATCTTTGAGGATGGTGATGCCACCCATGAGGGGCTGCGCGCCGCGATGGAGGCGGCGGGGCAGAAAGCGAGCTTTCCGGCGGTGGAGTTCGAGGCGGGACGGTATGAGACGGGCACGGACGCGCTGATCGAGCGGTTGGCTGGAGAAGCGGGCGTGGATGTGGAGGCGCTGGCGCTGCTGCGCTATTATGAGGGCGGCGTGTTCAAGCGCCATGTCGCGATGTTCCGGGAACTCCAGACACTGAAGGGCGGCTGACCGGCGGGGCGTGGCGACCGTAGCTCACGCTTTCTCCCACCGTTGTTTGAAGCGCGTAAATACCGGGATCGAAAGCCCGCCGTTCATCCCTTATCTTCTGGAGAACGCGCTCAGGGGAATGGCGTGGCCGGCGGGACCCGGAGGGGGCAAGGCGGCTTTTCTTCTTCGACGGCGCGGAGCGGGGACGCAGGCGGCGGGATGGGCAAGCCGCCTGGCTGCGCCGCTGTCGCGCCATGCCCCGGGCGGGCAGCGGTTGAGGGCGTGGCCTGTCGTGCCGTGCATGATGGGCGCCGCGCTCACCGCCGATACCTCAGATGGCCGGTTCCCCCCCCTTACCGGCATCGGGGTATCGGCGGACCAGTTCGAGGCGGCTTCGGGTCGGCGCGCCGGGTGGATGTCGCGCCACGGGCTTCTCGACTTCGCTCGGAGCGAACGGAGCCATTGTGTTGCCGTTCGCGGCCGCCGGCGCCCGCACGGGGACCCGCCGGGCCACCGTGTCGACAGATGTTCCGCTTGCCGGCGTGCTGCCGATCAGACGCGGCTGAAAGTGCCCATTTCGGGCGGGCGCCGGCTGACCAACGAGAGCAGCGGTTCGGGCACTTCGATCGCGGCGACATGGGGCGCGGCCTGATCATCGATCAGCAGCAGCTTGGCCGCGATCGCCTTCGTCACCATATGGGCGCGATTGCGGGCCTGCAGCTTCAGCCGGATCGTGTCGATATGCCCTTCCACGGTTCGGGGCGCGATGGCGATGGACTGGGCCACCTCCTTGGCGGAAAAGCCCTGCGCTACCAATTCCAAGATCTGGATTTCCCGGCGAGTGAGCAGAAAGTCACCATCGTTCGCTTTGCGCATAAGGCCTCCTTGTCCCGCTCGGGGCGGGATTATCCTGAAGCGACCCTATGTTTCTTGGCGAGTTGCAGCCCTTTGCGCGCGCTGCTCCCGCGGCTCGTTAGAATAAGCGCGGCACCAGAATGGCACCTGAAACTGTCCGAGTGGAATGTCCCCCGACATTTTAAATACTGTCCCATCCAAACGAGTCATGCAAGTTACAGCGCAATTTCCGGGTAATTTTACGCACGCCTTTTGGGCGGGGAAGAGCGCAGGCGGATAGCGCGCGGGGCAGAAGGGGCATGGCTGGGAGAGGCAAGGTGCTGATCGATCAGGCTTTTATTATCGCGGGACGATGTCGAGCCGATGGCAGCGTGCCAGCGGGAGGCGATCCTGTTGTTGGCCGCGCCGGCGCGCGTTCTGATCCTTCAGGCCCTTGCTTTACCTTGATGTTGGAGTGATCCTCGCGACTCCGGTGCATTACGTCCGCCGCAGGGGGAACGGCAAGGCAAGGAGAGGACCATGAAGGCAATCGACCGCGCCTCGAAAGTCATCGCGCTCGTGGGGCCCGCGGGCGCGGGCAAGACCAGTCTGGCGGAAGCGATCCTCTTTGCCGCGGGCGCCATCCCGCGCCTGGGCGCCGTCAAGCAGGGCAGCAGCGTGGGCGACGCCAGTCCCGAAGCGCGATCGCGCGGCGCGTCGACGGAACTGAACGTCATGCGCTTCAGCTGGATGGACGAGCCCTATGTCCTGCTGGACGTGCCGGGATCACCAGGCTTTGCCGCCGACGGCGACATGGCGCTGGGCGTCGCCGACCTGGCGCTGGTGGTGATCGACCCCGATCCCGCGCGCGCGCCGCAGGCCGAACCCGTGCTGCGCCGGCTGGAAAAGCTGGACATGCCGCGCGCCGTCTTCGTCAACAAGATCGACCAGGCGCGCGGCAATATCCAGGACCTGCTGGAAGCGTTGCAGCCGCTGGGCGAGGCGCCCTTCGTCGCGCGGCAGATCCCGATCCGGTCGGGCGAGCAGGTCGACGGCTTTGTCGACCTGGCGCTGGAGCGGGCCTATCATTACCAGGCGGGCAAGCCGTCCGAGCAGATCCCGATCCCGGCCGAGCTGAAGGCCGCCGAGGAAGCCGCGCGTTTCCACATGCTGGAGCAGCTGGCCGATCATGACGATGTGCTGCTGGAACAGTTGCTGAGCGACGAGGTGCCGCCGCTGGACGTGATATTCGGCGACCTGCATCGCGAATTGGCGGAGGGGCAGGCGGTGCCGGTCCTGTTCGGATCGGCGCTGAACGGCTTTGGCGTGCGGCGGCTGCTCAAGATGCTGCGGCATGACACGCCGGCGATGGAACAGTGCGCGGCGCGGCTGGGCATCAGCGCGGACGGCGCCCAGATCTTCAAGATCATGAACGGCAGCTCGGTCGGCCGGCTCGCCCTGGCGCGGCTGTTCGGCGGGCCGGTGCAGGAAGGGGCGGACTGGGTCGACAGCAACGGCCGGTCGCTGCGCGCGGGCGCGCTGTTCGGGCTTCAGGGCGCGGCGTCGACCAAGCTGCGCGCCAGCGATCCGGGCGATGTTGTCGGCATCCCCAAGCTGGAGGGGGTGCAGGCGGGCGATCGGCTGGGCCTGTCCGGCCACAAGCCCGACGCCGCGCCGCCGCGCGAGAAGGCGAGCGCCAATTGCGCGCTGACGATAGCGGTCAAGGATCACAAGGACGAGGTGCTGCTGTCGACCGCGATCGGCAAGCTGGTCGAGGAGGATGCGGGGCTGGACTGGGCAGCCGACGAGATGAGCCAGCAGATGCTGATCCGGGGCATCACGGAGGAACATCTGGCGGTGGCGCTCGACCGGCTGAAGCGGCGCTATGGCGTTGCCCTGCAATCGGGCCTGCCGACCGTCGCCTATCGCGAAACGATCCGCAAGGCGGTGACCCAGCGCGGGCGGCACAAGAAACAGTCGGGTGGGCACGGCCAGTTCGGCGACGTCGTGCTGGAGGTGCGGCCGCTCCAGCGCGACGAGGGGTTCCGCTTCGACGATCGCATCACCGGCGGAGCGGTGCCCAAGCAATGGATACCGGCGGTCGAGCTGGGGGTGCGCGACGCGATGGCGAACGGGCCGCTGGGCTTTCCGGTCGTGGATGTCGCCGTGACGCTGGTCGACGGGTCGTTCCACAGCGTCGACAGTTCCGAACTCGCCTTTCGCCTGGCCGGCCGGATGGGCATGGCGGACGCGCTGGCGGCGGCTTCGCCCTATCTGCTCGAACCCTTCGTGCATGTGACGATCGCCGCGCCGGGCAGCGCGACGTCTCGCGTGACTTCGGCGCTGGCGAGCCGGCGGGGGCAGTTGCTGGGCATCACCCCGCGCGACGGCTGGTCGCGATGGGACATGATCGAGATGCTGTTGCCGGGCGCGGAACTGCAGGGGCTGGAGGCGGAGCTGCGGTCGCTGAGCCAGGGCATGGCGCAGTTCGAGGCGCATTTCGACCATTTTGCGGAGGTCAATCCCAAGCTGGCCAGTTCCATCCTGCACAAGCGGCTGGAGCCGGCCTGAGGGCCGGGCGAGCATCGATCTGTATTTTAACCATAAAGTCGGAAAAATTCTGACTTTGCGTAGAACCAATTGGCGACTTCTTGGTTGTCGGTTCAGGATCGGCCGATCCCCGACAAAGGCAAACCGATGGTGACATCGGGACGCAAAGCGTCCGGCCTTGAGTTGCAAGGTAGCGGGGCTGCCGAAGGAACCGAGGTTCAGGTGAAATAGCGCCGGTCCCGATCATCATCATCGCCCGTCCGGGCGAGCGGCCTGCCGTGGCTTTCCTGACAATTCGACCTTGGGTGGCTCTTGTCCGCCATGCGCGTGATGGCGCCGGACCGATAGGAGAAAGCCAGTGGTGGATGGTCTGTCATTCGATCGAAATGCCCAGGGACGCGCGTTCACGACCCTGGGGGCCTGCTCGGCGCTGATGCTGATGCTGGCCGCCTGCGAAAGCACCGGGACGACGCGCTTTGCGAGCGTGGGCGCGGGCAGCGGCGGGGGCGGCGCAAGCCAGGGGAGCGGCGGCGGGAGCGGAAGTGGCAGCGCTTCGGGCGGCGGAACCGCGACCGATGGCGGCGGCGCGGGAACGGGCAGCGGCTCTGGATCCGGCACGGGTTCGGGCACGGGCGTGACAGGTGGTGGCAGCGGATCGGGGAGCGTCAGTGGCTCCGGCGGCACGTCAACAGCGGCGCTCGGGCAGCTTTCGCCCGCGCTGGTGACGGCGGGCAACGCGGTGCTGGGCGTTTCGGACGGGCAGGGCGGCGTCACCACTCCAGTCGCGACCGCCTTGCCGGTGTTGCAGCCGGTGACCGGCACCATCACCCGCGTGCTGACGGATACGGGGACGGTGCTGGTGGATGCGGGCCAGGGGCGCACGCTGCTGCTGCAAGGCGCGCAGGGCGTGGTCGGCGACCTTGTCACCATCGATGTCGGCGGCCATTCGGTCACGACCGGCCTGGATGGCACGGCAGGCGCGATCGGCGTCGGTGTGCTGGGCTCCACCCAGCCGGTGGGCACGGTGGCGACGGCCGGGGTACTCAACGCGGGCAATACGGTGCTGGCCGACGTGAACGGCGTGGCGGACGTGCGCGTCACCAACATCACCTCGCCGACCGGGGGATTGTCGCAAAATCTGCTCGACGTCGCGCTGACCGGCAATCAGGTCATCGGCAATGGCAGCCCGGCGCTGATCGAGGCGAACCTGCTGCCGGGCGGCGCGGCGCTGCCGGGCACGGGCGGGGCGCTGGCGCCGGTGCAATCGGCGGTGCAGTCGGTCGGGCAGACGGTGGACCAGGTGACGGGCGGCGCGCTGGCGCCGGTGACCGCCGCCGCCGGCATTGGCGCGACGGCGGGCAGCGCCAGCGTCGATGCGGGCGCGACGGCCACGACCGGCGGCGCGCTGGCGCCCGTGACCGGCGTCGTGAGCGGCACCGTCAACAGCCTGACGAGCGGGCTCGGCCTCACCCAGCCCTGATGGATCGGTGGAGGCGGGGCACGGGCCCTCGCCTCCGCCTCCTCCCCTTACGCGGAAAGCTCCCCCCTATGGCCGCTCTCCTGGCCGCCGGCGCGCCCCTGCTGCTGGCGATGCAATCGACTGCCACGCCTTTGTCGCCGCCGCTGATCGGTACGCAAGGTCAACCAGCGCCGCCCGAGGCGCCCGAGGCGGTGCCTTCCTCGCCAACGCCGGCGACCGATGATCTGGTCGCGGTGCGGGCCGGCGATGGCGCGGCGATGATCAAGGGCATCGATTTTCTGGGCGTGCAGGCCCCCGCCCCGGTCGCGCAGGCGGCGCGCGCCTTTCTGGGCAGGCCGGCGTCGCGCGATAATCTGGCCGCGCTCGCCCAGGCGATCTCGGCCGCCTATGCGCGCAGCGGTATCGCGCTCTATACCGTCGCCATCCCGCAGCAGGACCTGTCGGGCGGCCAGGTCAAGGTGCAGCTGGCCGAGGGCTTTGTCGAGGATGTCGTCTATCCCCAGGGCGCGAGCCCGCTGGTGCGCGCCTATGCCGAGCGGTTGCGAGCGGAGCGACCGCTCGGCCGGCGCGCGCTGGAACGCTATCTGTCGCTGATGCGCGACATTCCGGGCGCGAAGGTGGAGGTGGGTTTGCTGCGCGGTGGGGCGCCGGGCGCCGTCCGGCTGTCCGTCACGCCCAGCCGCAAGCGGAGCGAGTTCAGCTTCGGCGTCGACAACCAGGCGCAAAGCGGGCTGGGGCGGGGACAGCTGCGCGCGGGCGCGAAGCTCTACAGCCTGCTGCGCGACGGCGACCGCACCGACATCACGCTGCTGAGCGCGATCGACCTCAAACGCTATCGCTATGTCGGCATCGGCCATCAGACCCCGCTCGGGTCGGACGGGCTGACATTGGGGCTGTCGGCGTCGCATCTCGACACGAGGCTCAAGGGCTTGCCGATCAGCGGCGAAGCCTGGACGCTGGGGCTGTCGATGAGCTACCCGATCATCCGGGGCTACAAGCGCAACCTGACCGTCAGCGCGGGCATCGACGGGCTGAACAGCGACGCCGCGCTGCTGGGGGCGGTGCTGTCATCGGACCATATCCGCGCGGTCCGCGCCGGCCTTGGCTATGCGCAGACCGGCAAGAAGAGCGCGCTGGCGGCGGCCGTCAGCGCCAGCCGGGGGATCGACATATTCGGCGCGCGCGGCACGGCGGGCTTTACCGATCCGGTCTTCACCAAGCTGGTCGGGCGGGCCAGCTATGACCGGATGATCGGCAAGCGCCTGACCGCCCGGTTGCGCGCGGTCGGGCAATATAGCCGCGATCGCCTGTCGGGCGCGGAACGGCTGGCGATCGGCGGGCCGGAGTTCGGCCGCGCCTTCGACGCGGCGATCCTGAGCGGCGACCGGGGCGCGGCGGGATCGATGGAACTGGCCTGGCGACCGCTGCCGTCGGGCAGGATCAAGGACAGCGAAGTCTATGGCTTTGTCGACGGCGCGCGCATCCGCGTGCTGGAGCGAGCCGGCTTGCCATCCAGCCGCTACGACCTCGCTTCGGCCGGAATGGGTGCCCGGCTGGTCTATAACCCGCATGCCTCGTTGACGCTGGAGGGCGCGCGCGTCCTCGACACGCCCTATGCAGCGGCCCGGGGCGGGTGGCGCTTCAACATAGGCTGGCATGTCAGGATGCGGCGCTAGAGCATGATGACTTCAGCCGACGCCCTCTGCCTTCGCCGTTCGAAGCGAGGAAGCAAGCTCAAGTCGTCAAGGTAGTTGATGCCGCGTCAGGCGGCCGTGTTCGCCACGGGAAGGCCGAAGGCCATGCGCGCGGCGCGGACTGTATAGTCATATTCGCGGCTGCCGGGGACAAGGTCATGCCAATCCTTGTCGGCGAGCGCGGCGAAACTGTCCTGCCAGATCTTGCAGGCTATCAGTTGAATTTCGGATTCCTTGGGGCTCCGCTGCGCTTCAAGACAGTCGCGCAGGATCGCGTGGAACACCGCGCCTGTTATCGGTGCGTGATTCATGGGGCATCCTCTCCAGCTGCTGGGTCTTTGTGCCAGCTTGCCGTAGAGGAAAGTTGCATAGAGGCGACGGGCCGTCAACACGTCCCTGATATTTAAATTTCCCCATCAAAAGTTAGGTTGACCTAATTATCCTATTGGAATCGGCGTCGCTGCCCGGCCATGGCCGATTCGCGCTTATTTGGGCCGAGGATCGGGCAGGCCCTGTCCGGCCGCTGCCAGCTTGTGCGCGTCGTCGGCCAGCACGGCCTCGCACAGGGTCAGCGCCACGTTGCGGGCTTCGGTCTGGAAGGGTTCGTCCCGGTCGAGGGCAGCATGGCTTTCCGCATAGGGGCCATAATAGCCGATATAGCGGTCAAGCTCCGCCTTGGCGCCGGCCGAGATCATGCCCATGGCCTGCATCCAGTCGCCAAGCAGGCGGCGCACATTTTCCGCCCCTTCCGTATCGCCATGCACGATCACGCCGAACAGCCGCCCTGCCAGGTGACGGGGATAATGCCAGCCCTGAAGCTCCACCGCCTTGGCCTTCGCCGCGTCCTTGCCCTGCGTCAGGGTCGGGTCGGGATTGCCGCCATCGGCGCAGACCAGCCGGTCCATCATCAGCTTCATCGGCGAGCTGGGCTGATACCAGTTGACGGGCGTCACCAGCAGCACGCCATGCGCGGCGACCCACAGGGGATAGATGTCGTTCATCCAGTCATGCACCTGGCCCAGGCTGTAATTGGGATAGCAGGAACAGGGCCAGTGGCAGAGCGCGGGCGAGGTGGAAAAGCAGGCCTTGCAAGGATGAATCGTCCGGCCATATTCCGATGTCAGCCGCGACAGGTCGAGCATGTCGACCTCCAGCCCCTGGCCGCGACAGGTCTGCGCCGCGAGGTCGGCGACCCGCCAGCTTTTCGACATTTCGCCCGGGCAGCTATGTTCGCTGCGCGACGATCCGTTGACGATCAGGATGCGGCGCGGCGGTCCTTGCCGGTCATGGCTTTCCTGCGCCTGGGCGATGGCGGCCGCCGCGTTGATCCAGTCGATCGCCAGGTCATAGTCCGGATCGGCATGGCCGGGGCCGGCCTTGCGCGTGTGCGGGCTCTTGCGATGATGGCTGTAGGCGTCCCAGGCCCCCTGGGCGATCTGGTCCAACGCATCGGGCATCGATGCGAAGACCGGATCGCTGAACTGGCTCTTGAACCGCGCGATGAAGGCCGCGCGGTCCAACTGGGGGGAGGGCATGCCCTTGCGGGGGGCGCTGTCTGTCATGGCGGGCGTTCCTTCCCCAGGAGAACGCCCCAGCGCCCGCGTCGTTGCGCGTCCGGTCAGAAGTGGAATTTCGTTCCCAGCCGCAGCGTGCGCGGCTCTACCACGCGGCTGAGCCGTCCTTCGATCGGGCCGGCGGCGTCGAAGGAGGGGATGTAGGAGTCGTAATAATAGGCGATGTCCTTGTCGCGGCTGTTAAGGATGTTGAGGATTTCGCCGTACAGTTCGACCCGCCGTCCCTTCCAGGCGGCCCGGGCGTTGACCACGGTGCTGCCCCGATCGCGCACGCTGTTGTCCTCGATCAGCGGCGAGGGGCCGAGGTGGCGCACGCGCACGCTCGCCTCCCAGGGGTGGAGGATGACCGCCACGCCGCCCGACGCCGCATTTTCAAAGGCGTTGGGGATGTGGTCGCCATTGTCGTAGCGCGAATGGCTCGCGGTGTAATTGCCGTCGAGCGCCAGCCAGGGGAAGGGACGCCAGAAGCCGACCAGTTCCACGCCATGGCGGCGGCTGGCGCCGGACGGTTCGACCGCGTTGGAATCGCCGACGAAGCGCAATTCGCTGCCGACATTCAGCCACCAATATGTTGCGGTCAGCGAAAAGCCCGGCCGCTGGAGTCGCAGGCCGACTTCCTTGCCGGTGCCGCGCACGAGGAGGGGGACGGGCGTGGCAAGGTTCGCGGCGCCGCGCGCGTCGTTGGAATGGAAGCCCCGGCCCCAATTGGCATAGGCTTCGAGCGAGGGGGCGATCCGGTAGGCGAGCGATCCCTTGGGAGACAGGAGGGTCGCCGATCCGCTGCCTTCGCCCGCTTGCGCCGCCGCCGCATCGCGCGCGCGCACGCTATAGGCATAATGATCGCCGCGCAGCCCGCCGGTCAGGCGCAGGCCGGGCAGCGGCGTCCAGGTGGCTTCGCCATAAAGGGCGGCGGAGGCTTCCTGGACATGATAGCGGCCGAGGGGGAAGAGGAAGCGGCGGTCGGCGGTGCGATCCACGCCAACGTCGCCGATATGGTCGTAGCGGTTTTCGGTGCCGACCCGCAGGTCGAGCGAGGGGGCGACGGTCCAGTTTTTCTGCGCGGTCAGGCCGGCGATCCAGCGCCTGTCATGCTGGCGGATCTGCGCGCTGGTGCCGTCCGGATCGGCATAGGTGGGGTTGGAATACATGGCCCAGTCGTAATATTGGGCATAGGCATTGGCGTGCCATGTCGGCCGGGTGAGCGCGATATTGCCGACGAGGCGCGTGGTTGCGCCGCGCGCGGAGGGATCGGGCGAGCAGAAGACGGCGGGGCATTGCGGCGATCCGATGATCCGCTCTGGGATCTGCTCGGTCGGGCGCCAGGTGGCACGATAGGCGTGGAGCGACGCCTCCAGCTTGCCCGCGCCCGACGGTACGGCATATTTGGCGAAGCCGGCATAATGGCGAAGTTTCTCCGGCTCCTGCCAGGGGCCGTCATAGGATTTGGCCTGGGCGACCAGGGTGAGGTCGCCGGTGCCCAGATTGCGAAGCGTGCCGCCGGCCGCGATCCGGCGCCAGCCATAGGAGCCGCCCTCGGCCGACATCCAGGGCCGGTCATAGCCGTCGATCGTCGTCATATAGGCCGCGCCCGCCAGCGCGAAGTCGCCGCCGTCGGCGCGATAGGGGCCTTTTCGGAAATCCTCGCGCGCGATGATCTCCGGGATGAGGCCGTTGAGGTCGAGATAGCCATGGCCATGGCCGTGGGTGCGGAAATTCATCTGCACCCCATCGATATAGGTGGTGAAGTCCGACCCATGGTCGAGGTTGAAGCCGCGCAGGAAATATTGGTTCGCCTTGCCGCTGCCCGAATGTTGGGCGGCGACCATGCCGGGCACGGCTTCGAGCAGTTCGGCGACGCGCAGCAGCGGGCGAACGAGCAGGTCGGCGCCGCCGACGCTGCCTTCGCTGGCGGCATGGGCGGTGCCGATCTTTTCCTCGCCCCGGCCGAAGACGATGATGGTGGCGCTGGCGGCGTCTGCATCCTCGGCGGATGCGGCTTGGGGGATGAGGCCCAGGGCAAGCCAGGGCAGGACATGGGTGATCGGGTGCATGTGCGTTCCTCCGGGCGCCTTGCGACGTTCCGGTGGAGACGTGCCGTCGACGACGGTCGGCGCGCGCGGACAGCCGGCGCCCCAATCAAGCCACGCCCGCGCGAACCGATGCGGCCTCCACCGCTCGTTCGTCGCTCAGACGGAAAACACCGTGCCGCGGCCATCCCCTGGACCAGGGCAAGAGCGACCAGACGCCGGCAGGTCTCCTGGCTCGCGGGTCATCGCTTGATGCACGGCCTTCCCGAGCCTCGCAGGATTTAGCGTCCGGCCCAGTGGCTGCCCTTGCCTTCGATAGAGGAAGGGCGATGTGCATCGCGCTCGCCGCTTACAGTTGCAGGGACAGCCTCGGCTTTGGGGGCTTGCGCCGCCCTTACCGCGTTCCCTTTTAAGCCTCGTCAAAGGCACCGGCGCGATCGATGTCCGGCAGGATGCCGGACGGGCGGCGAGTAGCGGGGGAAGGGGTTGGGGGCAAGATCATATTTCCCCCACGCCCGCCTTTTACCCGTCATCCCCGCGCAGGCGGGTATCCATCTCCTGAACGTTCCGCCTGCTACTGCTTATGGGAGATGGGTTCCCGCTTTCGCGGGAATGACGGGGTGGTCAGGGGAGGCTGGCGGGGACGACGCGCTGGTCGATGCGGCCGAAGGGGGAGGGGCCTTCGCCGGCCTCCATGGTGACGCGGTCGCCGAAGTGGAGGAAGGGAGTGGCGGGAGCGCCGGCCGCGATCGTCTCGATCGCGCGGCGTTCGGACAGGCAGCAGGAGCCGACGCTCAGATAGTCCGCGTTCGACACGGTGCCCGATCCGATGATCGTGCCCGCGACCAGATCACGGGTGCGAGCGGCGTGGGCGATGAGGTCGTGGAAGCCGAACTGCATCTCGCGGCCATGGGGATGGCCGAACCATTGGCCGTTGATGCTGACGCGAAGGGGCAGATGGACGCGGCCGTCGGCCCAGGCGGCCCCCAACTCGTCGGGGGTGATGGCGAAGGGGGCGACCGAACAGGCGGGCTTGGCCTGGACCCAGCCGAAGCCGGTCTTCATCTCTTGCGGCGCGATGGCGCGCAGCGACCAGTCGTTGATGAGGAGGAGCAGTTTGATATGCGGCATCGCCCGGTCGGCGGGGGTGCCCAGGGGGACGGCATCGGTGACGATCCCGAACTCCCCTTCGAAATCGATGCCGTCCGCTTCGCTGGGCAGCGGCACGTCGGCATGGCCGGGCAGGAAGCGATCGGACAGGCCCTGATACATGAGCGGGCGGTCGGTTTCGATCGGCGGCAGGTTGAAGGCCCGCTGCATCAGCTCGCCATGCTGGGGGAAGGCGGAACCGTCGAGCCATTGCCAGGCGCGCGGCAGGGGGGCGAGCAGACGGCTGTGGTCGAGCGGATCGCCCTCGCCCCGATCCAGCCGTTCGGCGAGCAGGCGCAGGACAGGTTCGGCGACGGTCCATTGTTCGACCGCCTGCTGCAGCGTGTCGGCCATGCCGGGCGCGGACAGGCAGCGCGTCGCATCGCGCGAGACGACGACCAGGGCGCCGTCGGGCGATCCGCTGGCGAGGGTGGCGAGGCGCATCGGCTAATCCTCGATGATGGCGACGGCGCGGGTCCAGCCGGCGGACGCGCCCTTGATCTTGTGCGGGAAGCAGCTGACGATGAAGCCGTGCGGGGGCAAGGCTTCGAGATTGTGCAGCTTTTCGAGGTGGCAATAGCCGATGTCGCGGCCGGCCTTGTGCCCTTCCCAGATGAGCGAGGTGTCGCCCGTTTCCTCCACCTTGCGCGCGGTATGGGCGAAGGGCGCGTCCCAGCTCCAGGCGTCGGTGCCGGTGACGCGGACGCCCTGGCGGGTGAGGTACATGGTCGCCTCATAGCCCATGCCGCAGCCGACATTGACGAAATCGGGCCGGCCCAGCGCCTTGCCCGCCGCCGTGTTGACGAGGACGATGTCGAGCGGCTGGAGGTCGTGGCCGATGCGCTGGAGTTCGGCTTCGACATCCTGCGCGGTCGCGACATAGCCGTCGGGAAAGTGGCGGAAGTCGAGCTTGACGCCGGGGCGGAAGCACCAGTCGAGCGGGACTTCGTCGATGGTGATGGCGCGATCGCCGCCGTCCATGGTCGGGTGATAATGCCAGGGCGCGTCGAGATGGGTGCCGTTATGGGTGGTGAGGGTCACCCATTCCGCCGCAGCGAAGCCTTCGCCGCCGGGGGTCTGCTGCGCCGTGACGCCGGGGAAGAAATGCTGAAGCTCCTTCACCGTCTCCTGATGGGTTTCGTAGGTGATCTTCGGCCGCATGAAGGGCGGGTCGGAGATCACGTCATTTTCGAGCGTGATCGACAGGTCGATGAAGCGGCGGGTCATGCCACATGTCCTCCCAGCATTTCCGCGAACCAGTCCGCGATGCAGTCGCGACCATAGGCCATATTGTCGGCGCCGACATGCTCGACCCCGCCCTCGCGCGCGGTGAAGATCACTTTCTCGCGGCGGGGGGAGTTTACCAGCTGGTCGTAGAGGTCGTAGGCATAGTCGACGCTGATCTGTCGGTCCTGCGCGCCATGGGTGACGAGGAAGGGCACCGTGATCCGGTCCATATGGCCGTTGAGGTTCATGGCCGCGCTCTTAGCGTGAAACTCGTCCATGTCCTTCGCACCGAAGGCCCACATGACATGGGCCCAATAATGAGGGACGGGATTCTCGCCTTCGCGCTTGAGGCGCTTCTGCTGGACTTCGGCCCAATTGTGATTGGCGCCCCAGACGGCGCCGCTGGCGAAGCGCGGTTCGTAGGCGACGGCGCGGGGGGCGAAATGGCCGCCGAGCGAAATGCCGGTCATGCCGATGCGGGCGGGGTCGACATCCTGCTGCTGCTCCAGCCAGTCGACGGCTTTCGACGCCCAGCTTTCGCTATGCGGGTCGACGGGCAGGTTTTGTAGCCGCAACGCCTCGCCGCTGCCCGGCTGGTCGACGCAGAGGGTCGAGACGCCGCGCCGGGCGAGGGCTTCGGGCAGGCGCGACCAGTAGAGCAGTTCCTTGCAGCTATCGAGGCCGTTACAATAGACGACCACGGGCTTGCGGCCCTCCCCCGGCGCGCGGGTGTAGAGGGCGGGCATGGTGCCGTTCTCAAGAGGGATTTCAACGCGTTGTCGATTGATCCTGCCAATCTGTGTGGACTTTTCGAAGGCGGCCAGCGCCTTGGCATAGGTTTCCTGGCGGCCGGGATGGCCGTGGCCCTGCATCCGCTCGGCGGTGACGAGGTAGAGCGCGGCGCGCTCCAGCTTGTCGGAGGCGGAGAAGGCGCGGCCCTTCGCCTCATCCTCCTGCGCCAAGGCGATCAGCTTGTCGCCCATCGCCGCCCATTGCGCCATGAACTGGGGGGTGCCGGCGTCCGCGCCATTCGCCGCTGCGTCGCGGATCGGCTGGCACATGTCGATGATCTCGCCCAGTTGCGCGCCGCTTTCCATTGCGATCGCGACTGAGAGGTTCCAAATATAGTTAGGAAAATATTCGAATAATGCCATTTTCGTCTCTCGGGATCGAACGGGATTGGCAGGGCTAGCGTTCGCGCATTTCCCCTCCACCAGCCTGCGGCTGGTCCCCCTCCCCAAGCGAGCTTGGGGAGGATTGTGGTTACGCTTCCGCCGCTTGGAACAGGCCCTTGTCGGGTTCGGGATGGGGCATGGTCTGCGGGCCACCGACGCCGATGCCCCACTGGTCCATCACCTTGGGGCCCGGGACATGGACCTTTGCTTCGTGGCGTTCGAAGTCCACCTGCTCCAGTTCCGCCGTATATTCGACCGCGAAGCCGGCAGGGGTGGTGAAATAGCTGAAGGTGTTGTTGCCCGCCGTGTGGCGCCCGGGGCCCCAGCGGATGTCGGTGCCCTTTTGGCGAAGGCGGCTGATCCCCGCCATCATGTCATCGACGCTCAGCATGTCATAGGCGACATGGTTGAGGCAGGGCGGCCCGGGGAGGATGGCAAGGCGGTGATGCGCGCTGTTGCAGCGCAGGAAGCACATGAAGTCGCCGAGCCAGTCGCTGATCCTGAAGCCGAGGATATCGACGAACCACTGGACCAGCGCCTGATGATCGGGCGAATGGAGGACGATGTGGCTGATCTTCTGCGGCACGCCTTCCCAGCGGGACAGGGCGCGCGGCGCGCGGCGGCCGACATCGCTGGAAATCTCGAACGGCAGGCCGTCGGGCGAGAAGAAGCGGAAGCCATAGCCGCCGCCCAGGCTCGGCAATTCCTTGGGCGCGAAGATGATGCGGCAGCCTGACGACGCGACCTTGTCGTGCAGTGCATCGACATCGGCGCGGCTGTCGGCGGCGAGCGCGATCACGTCGACCCGCTTTTCCTCAGCCTGCCGCAGGCGGACGACATAGAGTTCCTCGCCGCCCTCGGCCGCGAGATGGATCATGCCGTCCTTCTCGCCGCTTTCGACGAGCTTCCATTGATCGGTGTAGAAGGCGCGCTCGGCGGCAAGGTCTGGGACGGCATAGCCGACATGACGGATTTCGGTGACACGGCTCATGGGAAAACTCCTGGAAAAGGCGATCAGATCGGCTGGGCGACGATGGCGAACATCTCATGCGTCGCCTTGGCATTGTCGACCGGCGGTCCCTTGCCGATCTGGCCATGGCAGATGGCGAGGCTGGCCCGGACGATATAGGCGCAGCGGTCGAAGCGGCGGGCGCGATAGGCGGTGAAGGCGGCTTCCGGATCCGCATGGCGCGACAGTTCGTCGGCCAGCACCAGGCTGTCCTCGATCGCCATGCCCGCGCCCTGGCCAAGATGCGGCGTCGTCGCATGGACGGCATCGCCCAGCAGCACGATCCGCCCCTTGTGCCAAGGCCCTTCGACCAGCAGCCCTTCGAGCGGGCGATAGACCACGCCGGCGTCATCGGTGATCTGGTCGGCCAGCGCGCGGATGGCGGGCGCGGTGTGGGCGAGCTTGGCGCGCAGGACCTGCGCCAGCCCCTCTTGCGGATAGCGCGGATTGTCGGGCTCGGGCGTCGTCACATACATGTAGATGAGGCTGTCGGAAATCGGCACCAACCCGGCGCCGGTGGGCCCGTTATAGACCTGCAGCGCGTCCAGCCCCTCGGGCCGGGGAAAGTTGTAGCGCCAGACCGACTGGCCGGTGAATTGGGGCATGGGCGCGTCAGGGAAGAGCGCCTCGCGCGTCTGCGAATAAACGCCATCCGCTCCTACAACAAGATCGTAGCGATCGCTGCTATCATCCGAGAAAAGCACATTTACGTGCGTGCCGTCATCATCCAATGCCTCGGCCGTGACGCCGAGGCGGATCCGGGCGCCGCTGGCGATGGTGCGGTCGCCCAGAACCTTGTGCAGGGCGGGGCGGCCGATGCCGACATTGGCGGGCTTGCCCTCCACCAGGCGGGGGGAGGGGACGCGGGCGATGCGGCTGCCGTCGGGCAGGAAGATCTCCACAGCGTCGAAGCCGACGCCGGCCGAGAGATAATCGTCGAGCAGGCCGAGCGCGTCCATGGCTCGGACGACGTTCGATTGCTGGATGATGCCGACCCCATAGACCGACCAGTTCGGGTCGCGCTCGATCACGTCGACCTGATGGCCCTCTGCGCGCAGGGCGATGGCTGCAGTCAGGCCGCCAATGCCGCCGCCGATCACCAATATCTTCTGCTGGTCCACCGCCATCCTCGCCTGACTTGTCGAGGAGCTATCCTATCGAGAACCGATAATTATAACAGTTGATTGTTTGAATGATAATCCATCCATTCCATGGATGATCCTGCTTCCTGCAGGGCGCTGCGCAGCCAGGCGAGCCCGCCGTCCTGGGCGCGGGTCTGGTGGAATTGCATATGTTCCTGCATCACCGGAAAGGCGAAGGGGATGGGCGCGGTCCGCATGGGAAAGACCCGCGCCACGCGTTGGGCGAGGCGCGCGTGCATCACGGCGATCCGGTCGGTGTCGATCAGCAGCCAGGGCACGGTGGCGAAGGAGGGCGCCTCCACGACGATCTGGCGCGTCTTGCCCAGCAGGGCGAGCTGGAGGTCGGCAAAGGCGGCCTGGCCGCGCGCGCCGATGCCGACCGACACATGGTCGGCGCGGAGGAAGGCGACTTCGTCCAGAGGCCGATCGAAGATCGGGTTGCCCGACCAGCCGACGACGACATGCTCCTCCTCCAGCAGCAATTCGCTGGGATGACCGCCGGTCAGGAAATCACGCGGGCCGATGAACAGATCCGCATAGCCATCGGCGATCTGCTGCCCGGCGGTGGCGTCGGGCAGCGCCAGATGCAGGCGGACGCCCGGCGCGTCCTGCGCGAACCGCACGGTCAGCGGCGCGATCAGCGCGGCGATGATATAATCGGACGCGATGATGCGGAAGGAGCGCTGCGAGCTCAGCGGATCGAAGCCGGCGTTGGTCGCCAGCATGGTTTCGATCTGGCCGAGGCAGGACTGGACCTGGGGCAACAGGCTTTCGGCGAAGGCCGTCGGATACATGCGCTTGCCGTGGCTGAGCAGCAGCGGGTCGCCGAAATAATCGCGTAGCCGCGCGAGCGCGGCGCTCATCGCCGGCTGGCTGAGATTCATCTGCCGCGCGGCGGCGGATACGGAACGCAGCTGCAGCAGGGTGCTGAGCACCGCCAGAAGATTGAGATCGAGCCCCCGGAACCGCATCCGACCATCCACGCCATGAATGAATAGGTGCTGGATTAAACCAGCAGGCCGATATTGTCATGGCCAAAGGGAAGGGGGTTGGGCTGCCCTTTTTAACCATCATCCTGGACTTGGTTCTGGATCCATCGCGCCCACGGAGACGGTCGCTCGTGGGGAGAAATGGATCCTGAGCCGAAGGCCAGCGCAGCTAGCCACGTTCAGGATGACAAATTAGGGGGAGGCGGCTCCGTCAGGCGGCCGATTGTCGCTCCGCGCTTCGTTGCAGGCGCAGGGCCATGGCCTGGAAACGGACGGCGCGTTCACTGTGATGGGCGATGGTCAGTTGGTCCGCGCCGCTCAACCGAGCTTCACGGGCACGCCGCGCTTCCTGCGCCGCGCAAGCGGAAAAATGGGATGCGTCATGGGGGCTCATGGCCCGATATCCTCTCTCATTCATTGTCTTTTGCCCGCTTATACATAGGCTGCGGGAAGGCCGATATAATCGAGATTAGGCCGGTGCCAATCTCTTTTTCGTGCCGCCTGGGGATCAGGCCAGCGTGTCGTTCCAGGGCGCGTCGCGAAACATGTCGCGCAGGAAGGCGATGAAGGCATCGACCGCCGCCGGGCGCCCGGCGGCGCGAGGATGGACGGCGTAGACGGCGAGGTCGCGGGGGCCTTCCCAACTGTCGAGCACCCGCACCAGCCGGCCTTGCGCCACCATCTCGCCCACGTCCCACAGCGATCGCAGCGCGATGCCGATGCCCGACAGAGCGAGTTCGCGGACGATTTCGCTGCTGTTGGTGCGGACATGGCTGCGCCCGTCGACCTGTTTGCGCGACCGGCCGCTGATCAGTCGCCAGGGCAGCTGTCCGTCCGCCGCGAGCAGGCGATGGCCGGCGAGATCGGGGATCCGCTGGGGCATGCCCCGTTCGGCGAGATAGGCGGGACTGGCGCAGAGGATGCGGCGGTTGGCGGCGAGATGATGCCCCTCCAGGCTGGCGGGCACTTCGCTGGTGATGCGCACGGCGACATCCACGCGGTCGGCCAGCAGGTCGACATAGGCGTCGGACAGGTTCAGCTCCAGATCGACCTTGGGGTGGCTTTTGAGGAAATGGTCGATGTGCGGCGCGACATGGAGGCGGCCGAAGGAGGTCGGCGCCGACACGCGCAGCGGTCCCGACACGGCGCGATGGCGGTTGGTCACCCGATCTTCCGCCTGTGCGATGGCGCCTAATATGGCGACGATGTCGCGGTGCAGGCTGGCGCCTTCCTCGGTCAGGGCAAGCTTGCGGGTGGTGCGGTGTACCAGCCGGACGCCCAGCCGCGCCTCCAGCCGGGCGATGCGCTTCGACATCATGGCGGGGGAGATCATCAGCATCCGCCCGGCCGCCGACAGGCTGCCCGCTTCGACGGCGCGGGCGAAGAGGACATAGTCGGGATCCATCATGATCTTTTCCTCATGGGAAAATATCTTTCAACTTTTTCTTGTCTAGTGCGATGATGGGGGTCGGTCTATAGCCTTGCCCGAGATTTTCCAAAGGGAGTGATCCATGGGCGACATGATCGAAAAGGCCGGCCTCCGGGTCGCCAGCGAACTGGTCGGGTTCATCGAGGACAAGGCCTTGCCGGGCACCGGCATCGCGGCGGATCGCTTCTGGACCGGCGTCGCGGCGATCTTCGCGCGCTTTGCGCCCCGCAACGCGGAACTGCTGGCGACGCGCGATGCGTTGCAGGCGCGGATCGACGCCTGGCATGGGGAGCGCGCGGGGCAGCCGATCGATGCGCAGGCCTATCGCGCGTTCCTGACCGAGATCGGCTATCTGGTGCCCGAGCCCGAACCCTTCGCGATCGGGTCGACGAAGGTCGATGACGAACTGGCGACGTTGGCCGGGCCGCAGCTGGTCGTGCCGATCCTGAACGCGCGGTTCCTGCTGAACGCCGCGAACGCGCGCTGGGGCAGCCTGTATGACGCGCTCTACGGCACCGATGCGATCCCTGGGAAGCCGGCCGGCAAGGGCTATGACGCGGCGCGGGGGGCGGAGGTTATCGCCTGGGGGCGGGCTTTCCTGGACAAGGCGGTGCCGCTGGAAACCGGCAGCTGGGCGGACTGGTCGGGTGGCGCGCCGGCGCTCAAGGACCCCTCGCAACTGGCCGGGCGGGCGGGGGAGAATATCCTGCTGCGCCATAATGGGCTGCATATCGAACTGGTGATCGACGCCGCGCATCCGATCGGCCGCGATGATCCCGCGCATCTGGCCGACATCATGCTGGAATCGGCGCTTTCGACCATCTGTGATCTGGAGGATTCGGTCGCCGCCGTCGATGCCGCCGACAAGGTCGCCGCCTATGCCAATTGGCTGGGGCTGATGAAGGGCGAGTTGGAGGAGACGTTCGAGAAGAATGGCGCGACCATGACGCGGCGGCTCGACGCTGACCGCAGCTATGTCGCGCCCGACGGGAGCGCCTTCACCTTGCCGGGGCGGTCGCTGCTGTTCGTGCGCAATGTCGGCCATCTGATGACGACGCCGGCGGTTCGGCTGGCCGATGGCGGCGAAGCGCCCGAGGGTATCCTTGATGGCATCGTCACCAGCCTGATCGCGCTGCATGACCTCCAGCGCAAGGGGCGCTTCGTCAACAGCCGCGCGGGCAGCATCTATATCGTCAAGCCCAAGATGCATGGGCCGCAGGAAGCCGCCTTCACCAACGACCTGTTCGACGCGATCGAGGATCTGCTGGGGCTGGGGCGGCATGTGCTGAAGGTCGGGGTGATGGACGAGGAACGGCGCACCTCCGCCAATCTCGCCGCCTGCATCCATGCGGTGCGCGACCGCATCGTCTTCATCAATACCGGCTTTCTCGATCGCACCGGGGACGAGATCCACACGTCGATGCGCGCCGGGCCGATGATCCGCAAGGGCGAGATGAAGACGTCCGCCTGGATCAAGGCCTATGAGGACCGCAACGTCCAGATCGGGCTTGCTTGCGGGCTTTCGGGTCGGGCGCAGATCGGCAAGGGGATGTGGGCCGCGCCCGATCGGATGGCGGACATGCTGGAACAGAAGATCGGCCATCCGCAGACCGGCGCCAACACGGCCTGGGTGCCTTCGCCCACCGCCGCGACGCTGCATGCGACGCATTATCATGCGGTCGACGTCTTCGCCCGCCAGCAGGAGCGCCGCGCCGAGCCGGTGGCGAGCCTCGACACGCTGCTGAGCGTGCCGCTGGCGGCGGGGCGGAACTGGTCGGAGCAGGAGATTGCGGAGGAGCTGGACAATAATGCCCAAGGCATCCTTGGCTATGTCGTGCGCTGGGTCGACCAGGGGGTCGGCTGTTCGAAGGTGCCCGACATCCATGATATCGGCCTGATGGAGGACCGCGCGACGCTGCGCATTTCCTCGCAGCATATGGCGAACTGGATGCTGCACGGGGTCTGTTCCGCCGAACAGGTGGACGCGGCGCTGCGGCGCATGGCGCTCAAGGTCGACGCACAGAATGAGGGCGATCCGCTCTATCGGCCGATGAGCGGAAATGAGGAGAGGAGCCTGGCCTATCAGGCCGCGCGGGCGCTGGTGTTCGAAGGGGTGAGCCAGCCTAACGGCTATACCGAGCCGCTGTTGCACAGGTTCCGGGCGCGGGTGAAGGGGCAGGGGTAAAATGTGGCGTGCGCTCCTGCTTTCGCAGGAGCACGGCGCGCTTCAATTTCGCTCCCGTCGCTCCCGCGTAGGTGGGAAGGGGGCGCGTTAGGCCTGTAGCCGCTTGACGATCGCTCTAGCCGCGCGGATGACGTCGTCCCAGGTGATGTCGAACCCGGCGTCGTCGCCGAAATAAGGGTCGGTGACGCCGCTGCCTTCGCGGCCGGGCACCAGGTCCATCAGCAGGCGCAGGTCCGCCTTGCCGTCCGAAGGGCGCAGGCGGCGCAGATTTTTGAGATTCTCCGCATCCAGCGCGAAGACATGGGTGAAGCGGTGGAAATCCGCCGCCGTCACCTGCCGGCCGCGATAGTGGGAAATGTCGATGCCGTGCCGCAGCGCGACGGCCTGGGCGCGTGCGTCGGGCGGCGATCCGACATGCCAGTCGCCGGTGCCGGCCGAGTCCACTTCGATCGTCAGGCCCGCCCGCGCGGCCTCTTCGCGCAAGGCGGCCTCGGCAAGGGGCGAGCGGCAGATATTGCCGAGGCACACGAAGAGGATGGCGGGGGGTGTCGTTTCAGTCATTTGGCTTCGGTTCGGCCGGAGCTTGTCGAGAAGGGGTGCGCGGGGTTCTCGACAGGCTCGAACCGAACGGGGGTGGGAAGCGGGGCAGAAAGGCTCATCCTTCCGCCGCTGCCGTGCTGAGGCCCAGTTGCGGGACGCCGATCGAGCGCCGGCCGCCAAAGTCGGTGCGCGCGACGATAACGCCCAGCTTTTCCATATAGTCGATGAGCCGCCGCACGCGGCCCGGCGAACTGGTGCCATAGGCGCGGGCCAGCGCCGCGTCGTCGGGACAGGGGAGGCCCTGCATCGCCGCCCGCGCGATCAGCAGGAAGGGCGCCAGCATATCCTCGGGCACCGGCTCGGCCGCCTTCATGGCGTCGGCCCAGCGCGGGTCGTCGGCGTCGAACATACCCGCCTGCGCCATCGCGAAGCGCTTGCGGAAGGCCGGCAAGTCGAGCGGCGGGGTGCGCAAGCCCTTCATCCGGCAGCGCACGCCGAAATCCTGGTAGAGCGTCGACACGCTGGGCTGCGCTTCGCCCAGATCCGCGACGATCTCTTCGAGTACGGCGACGATCACCGGCTCATTCTGCCCGAAGTCCAGTTCCGGCGCGGCGGGCTTGGCTGAAGGCGCGGCGGCGAGCGCGCGCATCAGCTCCTCGGCGGGCAGCGGCGGCGGCTCGGCGCGCGGCGGAGGAGGGGGTAGAGCCTCCTCATCGCCGGCGCTGGCGAACAGCAGTTCCTGCAGATTTTCGGTCGCGGCGACGGGCGGCGGCATCAGCTTGTGCGTGCCGCCGCGCGTGCCGGTCTTGACCGTGCCGATCTTCACCGCGACCGGCCGCCGCGCGATCGCCGGGCCAAGACCGAGGAAACGGCCGCGCTCCAGGTCGCGGATCTGCTCGGCCTGGCGCCGCTCCATGCCGAGCAGGTCGGCCGCGCGCGCCATGTCGATGTCGAGGAAGGTGCGCCCCATCAGGAAATTGGACGCTTCGGCCGCGACATTCTTGGCAAGCTTCGCCAGCCGCTGCGTCGCGATCACGCCGGCGAGGCCGCGCTTGCGCCCCCGGCACATGAGGTTCGTCATCGCCGCCAGCGACAAACGCCGCGCCTCGTCCGACACATCGCCCGCCGCCACGGGCGCGAACATCTGCGCTTCGTCGACCACCACCAGCGCGGGATACCAATGGTCGCGCGGCGCATCGAACAGGGTGGACAGAAAGGTCGCGGCGCATTTCATCTGCGCCTCCAGCTCCAGGCTTTCCAGGCTCAGCACGACAGAGGCGCGATGTTCACGGATGCGCATCGCCATCTTGAGGATCTCGCGCTCATTATAGTCGCCCGCGTCGATCACGACATGGCCATATTCGTCGGCCAGCGTGACGAAGTCACCTTCCGGATCGATCACCACCTGCTGCACCAGCGCAGCGCTTTCCTCCAGCAGGCGGCGCAGCAGATGCGACTTGCCCGACCCCGAATTGCCCTGGACGAGCAGACGGGTGGCGAGCAGTTCTTCCACGTCGACCAGAACGGGATTGCCGTTGCTGTCGCTTCCTATGCTGATGCTGGCGGTCACCCTCACCCTTTGGCCCAGGCGGAGGGCTTCGCGCAACCCTGCTGTGAGCCTGCTCGTCAGCCGGCTGCGGCGGGGAACGTGCCCTGATGGCCCAGGCCCAGCAGCGAGAAGCGGATGACATCGTTCAAAATTGCCTCCAGTTCCTGGGGCGCGCGCACGACGCTGACGGCGGCGGCATGCACCACGCCCGCCATCATGGCCACGGTGAAGCGCAGGTGGCGCACCGGCTGAAACTGGCCCGCGGCAATGCCTTCCTGAACCACCCTGCCGACCGGCGCATTGATTTCGGCGAGCGGCGCGCTGGCGATGTCGGCCCGGACGCCGGCGGGCTCGATCATGGAACGAAGCACCAGATGCCGGTGCTGCGCGGAACTGAACCAGGTCAGGATGGCGCGGAAAATATCGGCCAGACGTTCGGGCGGGTCCTTGTCCTGTTGCGCGAGGCCGGTGACTTCTTCGAGCAGTTGCTGCGCGGCATGGGCCGCCGCCTTGGCGATCAGCGTCGGTTTGTCCCGGGCATAATTGTAGAGCGTGTTGCGGGCGAGCCCTGCCGCCTGGCCGATGGTGGCGAAGGTGATCTCCTCATAGGAATGAGTCGCCAGCAGATGTTCGATCGCGTCGGTCAGGGCCGCCCAGACGGCTTCATTATGATCTTCCAGCTTGGCAGAGCGGATCTTCGGCATGCACTTCCTTCCCTCTTCGCGACATGATGTCGCAAAGTCACGACGCGGCGAGCATTGGATAGAGGAAGGAGACAGGAAGCGCCAGCGTTCGGTCTTGAGGGCTGGTGCTGATGGCTGCGCGTGGGGACCCTTGTGACGGGGAGGGAGCGGACGGGGCCGCCTCTCTTTGCGGTGGTGTTTGCGCAGAGGAGCAGAGGAGCAGAGGGCGGCGACACAGGGATTCGGGTCTTCGCGTCACCTCTTGGGGTGGAGAGATATTGTTCACTCGGAGACGCGGAGACGCGGAGAAATTCTCCGTGCCTCTGCGCCTTTGCGCGACATCTTTCGGGGAATTCATGTTCCTGCCGGGGCAGGTAAGCGCCCATGTCCCTGTCTGGCAGAAACATGGGCGCTTTCGCGTTCCGCCGTCAGCGCGTGTAGCGTTCCGGCACCGGGAATTTGAACAGCCGCGCGGCGTTGAGGCCCAATATCTTCGCGCGCGTATCGTCGCTCAGATGACCCATTTCGCGCTCGATCGCGGCCGCCGAATGGGGGAAGGTCCCCTCATGGTGCGGATAGTCATTGGCCCAGCAGAAATTGTTGGTGAGATTGTAAGCCTCGACCAGCAGCATGCCCGAACGATCTTCCTCGAAGGTGGCGGCGCCATGTTCGCGGAAATAGTCGCTGGGCAGGCCGTGCTGCAGCTTCGGTCGCACCCACATATGATGCTTGCGATAAGTCTCGTCCATCAGGTCGAGCAGCGAGGGAATCCAGCCGACGCCCGCTTCGACCGACACGAAGCGCAGTTTGGGATAACGGTCGAGGATGCCCGAGGTGCACAGCGCCGCGATCGGATCGACCACCATCTGGTGCGAAAAGGCGCGGTTGATGATCGCCCCGCCCGGACCACGCGCGGCGCGCGGATCGCCGGCGGTCGCGACATGGAAGGTCATCGTCATGTCGGCGTCCTGGATCGCGGCCCAGACGGGATCGAAATCCTTGTGGTTATATTTGCGTTCCTTGTCGCCCGGCACGGGAGCGGCGGGCAGGGTGATGACGTCGAAGCCCAGCTTCGCCGCATGTTCGACACCCTTGACGGCCAGGTCCACGTCGCCGGTGGCGATGGCTGCCGCCATCTTCATGCGGTGGCGGTGCGGCCGGGTGATTTCGGCGGCCCATTCATTGTAGATGTTGAACTGCGCCTGGGCGAAGGCCGCGTCCGGCGTCCAGAAAGCGCCGATCGCCGGGCCGTTGGGGAAGATCAGTTCCGCATCGACGCCATCCTTGTCCAGGTCCGCCATGCGGCGTGCCACGTCGGTTTCCGGGTCATCGCCGATCGCGTCGGCATGGGCGCGATAGGCGTCCTCACCCTCCAGATTGTCGGGGATGATGCGGCTGGGCCGCGCGCCTTCGATGTGCAGGATGCGGCCGCCGTCGGGCGTCGCTTCCATGCGCGGCAGGCGGTCACGATATTCGGGAGCGATGCGGCTGGCGACCAGCGCGCGCGGCGGCGTGATGTGCGTGTCGGCCGACACCATGAAATATTTGCGCGCGGCGTCGACACGCGGCGAGCGCGGCCAGCCGGCATCGCCCGGGGTTTCGCGGCGCCAGGCATTGGGCTCGGTTACGGAAACTTCAGCCAGGGACATGATCAATTCCTCCTGCATACCTTATACCGGATGCGACGAACGGGGTCAGCCCGCGCGCGGGCAGCGCGGGTTCAAATTACATATGTCATCCGCTGCCCGCCTGGGGGCGGTCAGGTGGTGAATTCGAACAGCAGGCCCCGATTGGCCTCTGCCGGCACCAGCAGCCGGTCCGGGGTCGATCCGGGCAGCAGGTCGACGCCGCGCTCCTTGAAATAGCCGACGGCGACGTCGCGATCGGCGATGCCGAACAGGGTCGAGCGGATGCCCGGGCCGTAGCGCTTCAGGAACTCTGTCAGTTCGCCTTCGCCCAGCGGCGCGATCAGTTCGATCACCGTGTCGGCGACCTGGAGGCCGATCGCGCGGGCGTTGAGCGCGGGGCGCGCTTCTTCATAGACGGTCTCGGTCGCGAAGAAGCCGCGCAGGAAGGCCAGGCCCGCGTCGATGTCATGCACCGCGATCGAATAGCCTTTGAGCCCGGTCATGCGGAGCGGATGCTCCTGCGTCCAGTGCCGCTGGGGCAGGATCGGGCGGCCGAGCGCGGGCCATTCCTTTTCATGGAAGCCCAGGCTGTAGAATTCGAACGAGACGCCCAGCGTGTCGTCGGGATGGGTGTGGATGGCGACGCCGATGTCGCGGATGATGCGGATATTCTGGTCGGCGACGACCTTGCGCACGACGTCCGTGTCCGCCTGATATTCGACGCCCAAATGGAAGGGGCCGTAGCGGGCGTTGAGCAGATAGGCTTCGGGCACGAACAGTTCGATGATGCCGCCGCCCATCGCCACCAGGCAGGCATGGAAGGCCGGCGAGGGCAGATCGACGACGAATTCGGCGTCATAGAGTGTCTTGAAATGTTCGACGCTGGCGTCGAAGTCTTCCATCACAACATTCATGTGGTTGACGCGGACAGGCGCGATACGATCAGTCATTGTCCAGATTTCCCTCAATTGCTCAGCGCAGATGTTTTTTGA
This sequence comes from Sphingobium sp., assembly GCA_035278405.1. Taxonomy (GTDB): domain Bacteria; phylum Pseudomonadota; class Alphaproteobacteria; order Sphingomonadales; family Sphingomonadaceae; genus Sphingobium. The sequence continues at coordinate 38,783 of DATEJA010000240.1, forward strand.
AGAAGCCGGCGATCACCTTGTAGGCTTGCCGCGATTCCGGAAGGTTCGCGCCATAGATGTAGCAATGGCCAAGCGCCTCGCCCACGATCAGCGTCGACTCCACGCCTTCATTCAGCAGCGCGCTGTTGGTGACGATCGCCGGGCTCATGTCCATCGCACGGCTGCCGGTGATGATGAGCGACGGCGGGAAGCGGGCGATGACGTCGGGATGAAGTGCGGGCGAGATGGTGGCGTCGCGCATGTCGGCATTGCCGAAATAATCATGCGTCAGCGCCTTGAACATGCCGTCGTTCCTGCCCCGCACCGGCGGCGGGAAGTTGCCGTCGATATAGCCCGCGATATAGGCGGAATCGCCCGTGCGGAACGGCACCGCGCCCGCGCCGAACATGCCGATCGCGGCGGGTTCCGGCAGATTATTCTGTGCCAGCCACGATGCGACCTGCCCGGTGAGCGCGCCACCGGCGGAGCAGCCGTAGATGCCGATCTGTTGCGGCTTGTAGCGCTTGAGCAATTCGCGATAGACCGACACGATGTCCATGAGACCCGCCGGGTGCTGATATTCGGGCGCCATGCGATAGTCGACGCTGATCACCTTATAGCCGCCCACCGACGCGATCGGGATCGATTCCAGCTTCGAACAGGCGTCGAAGCAGACGGAAAAGCCGCCGCCATGCAGGTTGATGAGCACATGGTCAGGGTCTGCGGGCCGATCCCTGGGCGTGAAGATGCGGGTCGCGACACCGGCGATCCGTTCTTCCCTCATGTCGACCGCATAGCGGGCATTCATCATGCCGACCATGGGCGCGAGCGCGGCATCCATCTGCTGACGGGCCTGCATGATGTCGCCCGGGATATTGCCCGCGGCCTTTTTGAGCGAGGCGGCGGCGCGCAGTCCGTCGCTCGCTTCCTTGCTGGCAAGGTCGGACGGCGGCAGCGCGAAGCCTGGCACCTGGACGGTGCCGTCCGACTGGAATTCGGGTCGGGAGGGGGTGGGCGCCTGCGCCCACAGCGCCGAAGTGCCTGCCGCGATCATGGCAGCAAGAGAAACCGTCTTCCACCGCATATCTTCCCTCCTTGAAGCGCCTGTATTTACAGGTCGATGCCGTCAGCGGATCACTCCCGCGCTGCGCCAGGCTTCGATCTGATCGGCGGTGAAGCCGGCCTGGGCGAGTATCTCGTCGCTATGTTCGCCCTGGCGCGGGCCGGGGCGGGCGACGCGGCCCGGCGTTTCCGACATCTTGATCGGCACGCCGGCGATGTAGACGGTTTCGGGGATGCCGGGCACGTCGATCGGCACCAGCATCTCGCGCGCGGCGAAATGTTCGTCCTGCGCGATGTCGGCCATGGTGTAGACCGGCCCGAAGGGGATCTTGCCGCCCAGCTTGTCGGTCAGTTCCTGCCGCGTGAACTTGCGGGTCATTTCCGATATGATGAGGTCGAGCGGGCGGCCGGCGCTGGCGCGCGCCTGCTGCGAGGAATAGGCTTCGATCTGCGGGATTTCGGGGGAGCCCAGTTCGTTGCAGAGCGTCTGGAAGAAATCCTGCGACACGGTCGCCACCGCGACATGGCCATCCTTGGCCGGGTAGATGCCGAAGGGCGACATCAGCGGATGGAAATTGCCCTCGGGCTTGGCGATGATCTTGCCGAAGGACCATTGATGCACGATCCGCTCGGTCGTCGCCAGCATCGCATCGACCATCGACACGTCGACAAACTGGCCCTCGCCGGTGCTGCGGGCGCGGATTACCGCCGCCAGCACGCCGATGGTGAGGTAGAGGGCGGGCACGATGTCGCCGACGCCGGGCCCGATCTTCATCGGCTGGTCGGCGTCCGGGCCGGTGATGCCGGCGATGCCGCCCATCGCCTGCGCGACCACGTCGAAAGCGGGCCAGTTGACATAGGGGCTGGCGCCGCTGCGCGGATCGCCGAAGCCGCGCACGGTGGCGTAGACTAGCTTGGGGTTGCGCTCGCGCAGCACTTCATAGCCAAGGCCGAGGCGATCCATCACGCCGGCGCGGAAATTTTCCACCACCACGTCGAATTGCGGCACCAGCGCCAGGATGAGGTCGCGCCCCTCCGGCTGCTTCAGGTCGACGACGACGCTCTTCTTGTTGCGGTTGATGCTGTGGAAGTAACCGGAATTGACCTTCTCGGTATCGGCGGCGTGGAAGGGGCCGGTGACGCGCGCCAGGTCGCCGCTGACCAGCGGTTCGATCTTCACGACTTCCGCGCCATGATCGCCCAGCATCTGGGTGCAATAGGGGCCGGCCAGCGCCTGCGTCAGGTCCAGGACCCGCAGGCCCGCGAGCGCGCCCCAACCGGCCGCAGCGGCGGCCGCCTCTCCCTTATTTCTGCTGACTTCGTTCATATCTTTTTCCATGCCCCATGCCCGGGCGGGTTCAAAATATATATGTATTTCCGCGAGCCTGACAGCTAACGGGGGCAGCGGATGCGTTCATGCAGGAGAGGGAAGGCCGCCCCATGCGGATCGTGAAATCGGCGCGACGGACGCTCGACCTTCTGGAATATTTCGCGGCGATCCGACGCCCGGCGACGGTGTCGGAAATCGAACGGGTGCTCGACATGCCCCAGTCCAGCGCGTCGGTTCTGCTGCGCAGTATGGTGGCGCTGGGCTATCTGGAATATCTGCGCGAGGATCGGACATTCCGCCCGACCTTGCGCGTCGCCAAGCTGGGCGACTGGATCCACCATGGCCTGCCGAGCCCGCTGACGGCCGAACTGGAGGGACTGCGCGACCAGTTGCAGGAATCGATCGTGCTCGGCCGGCGGCATGGCGCGCAGGTGGAGTTCATCTATTATCTGATGGCCGATCGCGACGTCCAATTCTACGCCCGGCGCAATTCGCTCCAGCCCATGACGGTGAGCGCGGTGGGCAACGCCCTGCTGACCCAGCTGCCGCCGGCGGAGGTGCGCGGCATCATCCGGCGGAACAATGCGGATGCCGCCTCGCCGCGCCAGATCGTCAATGAAGCCGAACTGCTGCAATCGCTGGAGCGTGACCGCGAGCGCGGCTTTTCCGAAACCGAAGCGGCCTTTGGCGGCGAGCGGGAATTTCACGTCATCGCCAAGGTCCTGCCGGAAAATGAGGCAACCGAGCGGTTCGCGGTGGGGGTCGGGGGACCACGCAAGCGGATGCTCGATAATCGCGATACGGTCCTGCGCGCGCTGGAAGAATGGGTCGCGCGCGCAGCCGTTTCCCGCGAACCGGACTAAGCGAGCCGGGCCATGTCGTGCCCGGCTCATGGGTTCAGCCCGCCGCCAGAGCGGTGAGCGGGCTTTCGATGATGTCCTTCAAGATGGTGAGGAAGCGTTCCGCCGCCGCGCCATCGATGATCCGATGGTCATGAGTCAGACTGTAGGGCAGCATCGGTGCGATCACGATCTCGTCATTGCGCACGATCGGCTTCTTGATGAGGCGGCCGATCCCCAGGATGCCCGCTTCGGGCATGTTGATGATGGGGGTCGAATAGGAACTGACGCCGACCGATCCGAACACACTGACGGTGAAGGTGCCGCCGGACATGTCCTCCGGCATCAGTCGGTCGCTGCGCGCCTTTTCGCCCAGCGCCTTGGCATCCTGGGAGATTTCGACCAGCGACTTGCGCCCCGCTTCGCGGATGACGGGGACGACCAGCCCCTTTTCGCCATGATCGCCTAGCGCGACGGCCATGCCGACATTCACATTCTTCCAGACCTTGATTTCATTGTCGATCAGGCTGGAATTCATGAAGGGGAAACGCTTGAGCGCGCGCGACACAGCCCAGATCAGCAGTTCGGCATAGGTGATGCGGGTGCCCAGATCGGCTTCGCGCGCCACCAGCTGCTCGCGATATTGCACCATCGCCGTGAAGTCGAAGTCGCCCGACATGGTGTTGGGCGCGTTGACGACCAGGCTCTTCATCATATTTTCGCCGATGACCTTGCGCATCCCGCGATAGGGGATGATTTCGGCCACCTGCTTGTCCGCCGGGCCGCTCGCAACGGCGGCGGGCGCCGCGACCGAAACGGGCGCGGCCGGCGCTGCCGCGAGAGGAGCGGCGGTGCCGCCGGCGATCGCCTTTTCCACGTCCGCCTTCTGGATGCGGCCATTGGGGCCGCTGCCGGTGAGGGCGCGGATGTCGAGCCCATGTTCGGCAGCGATCCGGCGCGCGACCGGGGTGATGAAGATATGGCCGCGCGCGTCGTCATCGGCGGCCGCGTCGGCGGGCGCCGCCTCGGCCGGAACCGCTGCCGCAGCGGGCGGCGCGGGCGCGTCGGCCTGCACGCCCTGCGAGAGCGAGGCATATTCTTCCGGGGTTTCGGCGAGCAGGGCGATGACCGTGCTCACATCCGCCTCGGCGCCCTGTGGCAGCAGGATGTGGACGAAGCCCGAGCGAGGCGCGGGCATTTCGAAGGTGGATTTTTCCGCCTCCAGGTCGACGATCGTGTCGCCCTTTTCGATCCGGCCGCCTTGCTCCACCTTCCATTCGGTCAGCGTGACCACGGCGGCGGCCATGCCCAGCTTGGGAACGATAATTTCCTCGATCATTGCTGTCCCCCCATGGTCATTTGGTCGCGTAGAGGCTGAGCGCGCCGATCGTGTTGTCGACCGACACGCGCTCGCAACCGATCAGATCGGTGATTGCGTCGGCAATCTCCTGCGGCTGGGGCAGCACGAATTTCTCGACCGAGGTGGCGGGCACCCAGCCCTTGGTGCCGATGCGCTTGACCGGGCCATCCAGCCAGTCGAACGCATGTTCCATGATCTGCATCGCGATCTCGCCGCCGACACCGCAGGTGATATAATCCTCGTCCACCACCAGGGCGCGGTTGGTCTTCTTCACCGACTTGACGATCGTGGCGATGTCGAGCGGGACCAGCGTGCGCGGGTCGACGATCTCGACGCTGATGCCCTTGTCGGCGAGCTTCGCCGCGACATTCTGGCAGAGCGAGACCATGTAGCCGGTGGCGACGACGGTGACGTCCTTGCCCTCGCGCTTGATGTCGGCGACGCCGAAGGGAATGGCGTCATCCTCGCCCGGCTCCAGGATCGGCACCGGGCCCTTTTCGCGCATCAGTCGCTTGTGGAAATAATAGCAGACCGGATTGTTGTCGCGGATCGCGGTCTTGAGCAGCCCGCGCGCGTCGGTGATGCTGGTCGGCACGACGAGCTTGAGGCCCGGAATGTGCATGACCTGCGCCTCCGGACAGCCGGAATGTTCCGCGCCCAGCCCCAGATAACCGCCCATGGTGGTCAGGATCACCATCGGCAGGTCCAGCTTGCCGCCATGCATGAAGCGGTTCTTGCCTGCCAGCGTCATCGCGGCATAGGCCGGCGTCAGGAAGTCTGCCATCATCGGGTCGATTATCGGGCGGAAGCCCTGCTGCGCCATGCCGATGCCGGCGGAGACCATGGTGTTTTCGATGAGCCCGGTTTCGACCACGCGATTGGGGCCGAATTCCTGGTAGAGGCCGGTGGTCATGCCCATGGCGCTGCCGACCACGCACTCGCCCATGTAGATGACCCGTTCATCCCGAGCCATCTCCTCGCGGATGGTCTCGTTCATGACCTGGAGCATCGTCTTTTCTTGCGTCTTCATCGCTTTTGCGTCCTTTCCCGATGCCCGTCAGTCTGCAAACAGCAGCGATTGCAGATGTTCGAAGCTGGGGATGGTGGGGGCGTCGAGCGCCAGGCGATAGCCCTCGTCAATCTCGTCGCGCACTTCCTGGTGGATGCGGTCGATATCGGCCTGCGTCAGGATCTTGGCGTCCAACAGCTTGGCGCCGAACAGCTTGATCGGATCCTTGTCGCGCAGCCAGCGGTCCGCCTCATCCTTGGAGCGGGGCTGGTCCATCGACACGTCCGGCCCGCCTTCGCTATGGCCGCGCAGGCGGTAGGTCTTGCACTCGATCAGGCTGGGGCCTTCGCCGGCACGGGCGCGGGCGACGGCGGCCTGCACCGAATTGTGCACGGCAACGACGTCCTGGCCGTCGACGATCTCGCCGGGGATGCCGTAGCCGGGCGCGAACTTCGCGATGTCCTTGTTGAGCAGATAGGTGCTCAACGGGGTGTGCTGGCCCATTTCGTTATTTTCGATGACGACGACCAGCGGCAGGCGGTTGGCGGCCGCGAAGTTCAGCGCCTCGTGGAACTCGGCCTTGGCGGCGGCGGAGTCGCCTTCGAACGCGACGACGACGCGCTGCTTGCCGGCGAGCTTGGCCGCCATCGCTGTGCCGGACGCCAGCCCCAGATTCTCCGCGATCAGCGCGGTGTACATGGGAAAGCCCTTTTCCGGCGCGCAGGGATGCCAGCCCGATGCGCCGCCGCTGTTGCCGGTCAGCTTGCCATAATGTTCCGCGATGATGGATTCGATCGACACGCCGCGCGGAATGAGCTTGCTGATCCCATGGCCGCGATGGGTGGCGTAGATGGAATCGCCTTCTTCCAGGAAGGTGCAGCCGCCGACGCCGACCGCTTCCTGAACCTGCGTGCTATGGTAGAAAAGCGGCAGCTTGCCCGACATCAGGGCATCGATGAACCATTGATCCAGTTCGCGAACCCGAACGAGATTCTCGAACAGCGTCACCTTTTGTGCGTCCGTGAGTTCCATATCCTCGCCTTCCGTGCGGCGATCGCTCGCCTGTGTTGAACTGGATTTAGAATAAATAATCGGCTGGGGCCAGCTTTCCGATGATGTACAGGAAAAAAAAGGCTGTCGAAAAGGGTGTTCGGGGTGGGTGCGGCTCCCCGATGCCGGGCCGTGGCGGGCCAAAGCTCGCGCGGTCTGAACCAGGCCGGGGCCTGGCTGGAAAATCTGCCTAAAAAAAGGGCCGGCGTTGCCGCCGGCCGATGAGTTAGGAGAGGATGCCTGAAAGGCCCTTCCTCAATGGCACAATTTTCGCGCGATGCAACATAAAAACGAACGGGTATCAGTTATTTTTCGAAAAGCTTCGTAAATTGGCGGCTTTTCCGCCGGAGCGATGCGGCGGGGGAAAAGCCCGAGGCTGCGAGGGCGGCCGAATCACCGCCCCGTGATCGCGTCATTGGGATCGATGCTGCGAATGGCGCTGGGCGCCGCTTCGGATGCCAGCGGACCGGCGGTGTCCGGGGTGGCGCCCGGCCCGGCGCCGGACAGGCTGACCTCCTTGTCGACATAGACGTCGAACGTCGTGCCGGCGCGCAGCGTGACATCCTTGCCGCGAATGATGAGCGCCAGCGGCAGGAAGACGATGCCGGCGCCGACCGCGCCCAGCGTCCCCGACTGGCCCTTGGCATTGCGGTCGCCGCGCACGGGCACGTCGGTCTGGCCGGCCCTGATCCTGCTGACCTTGATGTCCAGCTTGCCCGATCGGCCGAGCAGGCCGTTGTCGCGGGCCTGGACGACTTCGCCGACGACCGGGCTTCCGGCCGGGATGACCGGCACGCCGCCGATCGTCACCGCCTTCGCGACGGCCAGGTCCACCTCGTCACCGACATGCGCGGTCTTGGACGACACGTCCTGCCGAACCTGCAGGGGGATGGCCATGCCCTCGGGCAGGATCACCGACTGGGCGAGCGCGGGCGCAGCGATCACCGCCGACAGGAGCAGCGGCGCGGTCGCCAGCAGGGGGGCATGCCACCGCTTCGACGATGCAGCACGGATCATGGGGACATCCTTTCGCCTGGCGCCAGACGAGACAGGTGGCGTCGGGCCGATTCTACGCTCCTGAAGGCGCTGCTTCAAGCGAGCAGCGGGCGGCTGGGCGGAACGAGCGACCGGCAGGACGGTGCGGGCGAAGGGCAAAAGCAATTCTGGCAAAATCGTCCCGGCCGGGTTATCTCCGGCCCAGGATTTGAACATAAAATAAGCCAAGGAGGCGGAGTTGGACATTGTCGACACGCAGGTTCATTTGTTCCTCACCATGGACGACGACACGGCGATCCAGGTGATGGATGCGCTGGGCATCGCCTCTGCCCTGATCGACGAGGCATGGGACTTCGGCGACCATAGCATCCCTCATTCGGCCAACCCTGCCTACCGGCTACCGAGCGGCCATTATCGCGCCATTTCGCCGGGCGGGCAGAAGGCGGCGATGCGCCGGCCCGATCGCTTCAGCTATCTGCTGCGCATCAATCCGGAGGATCCGGAGATGGAAGGCTGGATGGAGCAAGCGGCCGCGACGCCGGGCTTCCGCGCCTTCCGCCATGTGTCCATGGGTCCGGCCGAGGAAGCCGCCGCCGCCGCCGGGGAGCGCATGGCCTTCTTCAAGGCGGCCGAACGGATCGGCCTGCCCGTGTTCATCGGCACCCCCGGCCAGGTCGCCGCCTTCGAACAATATATCCGCGCCTGCCCGGCGCTGCCCGTCATCTTCGACCATTGCGGCATCGCCAAATCGGACGAGCAGTTCGACGACCTGCTGCGGCTGGCGCGATATGAAACGGTGCACGTGAAATGGAGCCATGGGCCGCTGATCTTCGATGCGAAGGCCTATCCCTTCCCGGAAGTGCGGCCCTATCTGGCGCGCGCGCTCGATGCCTTCGGCCGCGAACGGATGATGTGGGGCAGCGACTTCAGCGCGATCCCCTATGTCCGCGCGGCGGTGGGCACGGGACCCGAGTTCAGCTGGAGCGAGGCGCTCTATTATGTGCGCGACAATCCGGACCTGTCGGAAAGCGACCTGGAATGGCTGCTGGGCCGCACCGCGCGCCAGGTGCTGAAATGGGAGCGGGCGAACTGATCGCTGATCGCTGAAACAGGATCGGATGCCGCCCGTCGAAGAGGCGGCACGAGCCGGAGGAGAGGGCATGACCAAGCGCGAAGACGGCCGGCTGGCCGGCAAGGTGGCGATCATCACCGGCGCCAGCACGGGATGCGGGCCGGAAATGGCGAAGCTGTTCGTGCGGGAAGGCGCCTGCGTGCTGCTGGCGGCGCGACGGCTGGAACTGGTGGAACGGGCCGCAGCGGAAGCGGGCGAGGGCGCCATCGCCATCCGCGCCGACATCACCAGCGAGGCGGATGTGCGCGCCATGGTCGCCCGCTGCATGGATGGCTTCGGCCAGGTCGACATCCTGCTCAACAATGCAGCGACGCCGGGGCAGGACAAATATATCTGGGAACAGACGCTGGACAATTGGAACGCCACGATCGCGGTCGACCTGACCGGCGCGATGCTCTGCACCCGCGAAGTGCTGAACCAGTCGATGCTGGCGCGCAAGGCCGGCTCCATCGTCAATTTTTCATCGACGGCCGGCTTTTCCGGGCAGGTGCGCAAGGGCCATTATGTATCGGCCAAAGCCGCGTTGCGCGCCTTCACCAAGAATGTCGCGCTGGAAGTCGGGCAATATGGCATCCGCTGCAACTGCCTGGTCCCCGGCGCGATCGAGACGGAGCTGTTCAAGAACTGGGTGAACCGCCTTTCCGCCGAACAAGGCGTGGCGCCGGAGGATTTTTCGCGCGACTTTCTCAGCCACACCGCGCTCCAGACGATCTCGCAACCGCAGGACATCGCCAATCTGGCGCTGTTCCTGGCAAGCGACGAGAGCCGCACGATCACCGGCCAGTCGATCGTGATCGACGCCGGCCATGTCCTGCATGGCTGAGCGCAGCCCGGAAGGAGAAAGTCCGCCGATGAGCAATTTCGACATTCTGGAAGCGCGCCTGCGCGCCGTCGAGGACCAGCTGGCCATCTATCAGCTGGTTTGCGGCTATGGCTATGCCGTGGACGGTTGCAACACGCAGGCGGTGGGATCGCTCTACGCGCCGGATGGCGTCTATGCCGTCGCCGACTTCGCCACCATGGAAGGCCGCGAGCGGATCGCCGGCATCACCAACGAAGAGGGTCATCGCACGCTGGTGGGGCGAGGCTGCGCCCATATGTCGACATTGCCCTATGTCGTCATCCACGGCGATCGGGCGGTCGCCACCTGCCATACGATGGTCGTCGAACATCGCGCGGAAGGCTTTGGCGTCGCCCGGCTCAGCGCCTCGCGCCTGCAGCTGTCGCGCAAGCCGGAGGGCGGCTGGCAGATCGACCATCGGCAGAATTTCATGCTCGACGGCGGTGCCGCCGGCCCGGCCCTGCTGGCCCGGCTGCAGCAAGGGCCCGCGCCCCTCACGCCATGAAAAAGGCGGCGCCGGTCCGTCCGGCGCCGCCTCTTGGCTCCGCAAGGAGAAGGGAGATCAGCCCGCCTTCGCGCCCAGCGGATCGGTATAGCCCTGGAAGCCATATTGGTCGTGCGGGCCGATGACCATCTGTTCGAGCACGCCATAGCCGACCTTGTCGCCGATGCGGGTGCGGATGACCTGCTGGGCATGTTGGAACTTGATCGCGGTCAGGTCGATCTCATTGGTGTTCCAATGTTCGGCGGTGAAGGCTTCCTCGCCCTTCCACATGCCGTGGCCCCATTCGGGATGGTTGTAGCCGATGCCATACATGTGGAAGCGCAGCAGCGGCTCGATCTCGACATTGAGGACGGTGCCGTCCTTTTCGACCAGCTCGATCTCGCCGCCGGTGACGAAGCGGTTGCCCGGATTTTCGAACTTGAGGCGATGCTTGCCGATGCCGATCTCGCGGAAGCCGGTGGGATCGAGCGTGTCGAAATCCGCATCCTTGTCATACAGCGGGAAGATCTGGGCGAAATCCTTCATGCTGATGCCCTGCTGGTTTTCCCAGGTGCCATAATGGGTGCAGCGGTCTTCCCAGATAATCGGCGCCCACAGATAGAAGGCCTGGGGCGGGGTCATGTCATGGGTGCCCCCGACCGGCTCGCCGCACATGCGCCAGCCCCAGCTGCGGTCGCGGATGCCGTAGCAATCGTCGATTTCCTGGCGGCGCCCCTTGACGTCGATGAAGCCGCTCCAGCGTCCGAACTGGGTGTAGCGCTTCATCTGCATGGTCATGCGCACGCGCGGGCGGACCCGGTCATGCGGTTCCTCATGAACGGGCGTGGTGCCGGTGAAGGTGAGGTCGGCGGTGAAGCCGGTTTCATTGTCGGCGATGGTGACGCGGATCACCCGCATCAGCTCGACAATCTCCATCTTGAGCGGGCCCACCTGCATTTCGGTGCGGTCGACCGGGCAGCGGCGCGAGGCGCGGAAGCTGTCCTGCGTGCCGTCCTTGCGCACGATGGACACGGCGCAGTCCATCACTTCCCGGTTGGGATAGACGGCAAAGGCGATGCCGAAATAATATTCGCCGTCGGGCGAAAAGCCGTTGTACCAGTAGCGGCCGTAGGCGTCCCGATCGCTGGTATCCAGATAGGCGAGGGATTCGACCGTCTGCTGCAGCGGCAGGTCGTCATATTTGATCAGCATCAATGCTCTCCAATAAGGATTCCCCGGCCCGACAGGGGGCCACGGCGGAACCTGAAATCGTCAGAGGATGAATTCCTGCGCCCCCAGCGCCAGCGCTTGTTGCAGGTGCCGCTTCGCCATGGTCGCGAACAGGCGGTCGCCGCGTTCGGTCTGCTGGACGAAGACGGTGCCGACCACCGCCGTCATGATGCCCAGGAACACGGCGCGGCGGTAATCTTCCCAGCAATTTTCCCACGGATAGTCGGTGACCCCGGCCGCGACCAGCGCGCCATGATAGTCGCGCACAATCTGTTCCTCGACCGGGCGCAGATCCTCCGGCAGCACGCAGCCGCCCAGGAAATAGGCAAGATCGCGCATCGGATTGCCCGCGATCAGCGTCTGCCAGTCGACCACATGGGTGGTGGGCGGGGTGACCGTGTCGTTGATCAGGAAATTGTCGAGCCGATAGTCGCTGTGGGTCGCGCAATAGACCGCAAGCTGGGGCGGCTCGCTGGGGAAGGCGGGCGTTTCCGACAGGCGCTTGAGGATATCCAGTTCCTCGGCCGTCAGATCGCCGGAGCAGCGATCCAGGAAGGGCTGGTAGCCGCTATTATAGGCGCCCCGGATGAAGGCGTTGTACGTTTCGACATCGCCATTGCTCATCCAGTCGACGTCGAGAATGTCGGCATTGCGCCAGGTCGGCGCGTGCAGGCCGACCAGGTCCATCACCCGCTCGCGCGCGAAATCGACGCTGCACCCGGCGATCTGGTCGCCCTGCACGGCAGGTGTCAGATCCTCCAATATCAGGATGAAGTCCGGGCCGTTCCCGTCGATATCGGCATAATAGCAGCGCGGCGCGGTGATCGACAGATTGGGCAGCAGGATGCGGTAGAAATTGATCTCCCGCAGATAGATCTTGTACTGCGTCGCAATCTTGCGCGGCTCTTCTTCGAGCGAGGGGAATTTAGCGATCAGCGAGCGCGGAAAGGCCGGATCATCCTGGGCATAGTCCATCTCGAACCGATAGCAGCGCGCGCCCTGTCCGGTGCCGATGCGGCTGGTCCGCACCGCCGTGACGGTCGCGCCGTCCAGCCCCGCGCTGCGCAGCGCCTGGGTCAGCCACTCCGGAGAGATGTCGTCGATTTCGGGGATAGTGTGGGACATGGTTCCTCTCTCGGAAAAATCCTGACGGCCTGGATGTTGGACCGGCGATGGCGCGACGTCTTATAGGCGCCTTCCTGCCAGGTCGCCACCTGGGCCACCATCACATTTGTGGAAATTCGCCTTGCTGGATGATCCTCTCGCCTCTGGATTTTACTTTGCATTGGATTAAAGAGAGTGCAAGCCGCTTTTCCGCACCGCCGCCGCCGGGGGGCGACGCGTGGCCAGGATATGCCGGCGTTGAAATAAGGACTCGGCCCCGCGCATGGGCACAGATCGAGAGGACAACAGGATGAATTCGACCAGCACCGCAGCCGCTTCCCCCTGGCAGGGCGAACTGGCTTCCGATCGTCCCTACCGTCTGCTGATCGACGGGCAATTCGTCGAGGGCCAGGAAGGGCAGAGCTTCGCCTGCGAATATCCCTTCACCGGCGAAAGCTGGGGCGCCGCGCCGCTCGCCACGGCGGCCGATGTCGACAAGGCGGTGCAGGCCGCGCATCGCGCCTTCGACAGCTGGAGCCGGACCCGTCCCGCCGACCGCGCGCGGCTGCTGCGCCGGCTCGCCGACCTGCTGCTGCGCGACGCCGACAATCTGGGGCTGCTCCAGGTGCATGAAAATGGCAAGCTGCTGAGCGAGATGCGCTTCACCGGGCAGGGCATGTCGGACCTGGCCCATTATATGGCCGGCCTGGCCGAAAGCACGGGCGGTCATGCCTCCGCCTCCAACGTGCCCAACACGACCAGCTACAGCGTGCGCGAGCCGATCGGCGTGGTTGCGGCGATCACGCCCTGGAACAGCCCGCTGGCGCTGCTCGGCTGGAAGCTGTTCCCGGCATTGGCGGCGGGCAACACGATCGTGGTCAAGCCTTCGGAAGTGACGCCGCTTTCGACCCTGCGGCTGGGCGAATTGTGCATGGAGGCGGGCTTCCCCGAGGGCGTGGTCAACATCGTCACCGGCCATGGCGCGACGGGCGCGGCGCTGGTCGACCATCCGCTGGTCGACAAGATCGCCTTCACTGGCGCGACCGGCACCGGCCAGGCGATCGCCCGCGTGGCGGCGGGCCGCAATGCGCGGCTGTCGCTGGAACTGGGCGGCAAGTCGCCCAACATCATCTTCGAGGATGCCGATCTCGACAAGGCGATCGACGGCATCATCGCCGGCATCTTCAGCGCCAGCGGCCAGAGCTGCATCTCGGGATCGCGCATCCTGGTGCAGGCGTCGATCGGCGATGATTTCTTCAAGGAACTCGGCCGCCGCGTCGATGCGATGAAGCTGGGCGATCCGCTCGATCCGGCGAGCCAGATCGCGCCGCTCGCGTCGCGCACGCACCTGGCCAAGGTGGTTTCCTATCTCGATATCGCCAAGGGGGAGGGCGCGACCGCCATCGCCGGTGGCGACCGGCCGAGCGACCCCACACTTGCCGATGGCTTCTTCGTGCGGCCGACGCTGTTCACCGGCATCACCAACGAAAACCGCATCGCTCGCGAGGAAGTGTTCGGCCCGATCGGCGCGATCATCCGCTTCAAGGACGAGGAAGATGCAGTCCGCATCGGCAATGATACCAGCTTCGGCCTGGCCGCCGCCGTCTGGACCGAGAATATCCGCCGCGCCCACCGCATGGTGCCGCGCCTGCGCGCGGGCACCGTCTGGGTCAACCAGTATCGCTCCGGCGAGTTCGCGCGCCCGTTCGGCGGCTTCCGCCAGAGCGGGGTGGGCCGCGAACTCGGCACCGAGGCGCTGCACGCCTATACCGAGCCCAAGTCCATCTTCATCGCCCATTGATGCGCCGACAGGGTGGAGGAGCCAATGGCAGGCCATTTCCAGGAGCCCGGCTCTTTCCCCTCGCGCACCGCATCAGCGAGCGAGCTGCGGCGCCATTGGCGCATCCTGCTGGCCTGCATGGTCGGCTGCGCGCTGGGGGTCGCGACCTTGCCGAGCTATTTGCTCGGCCCCCTGGCGCCGCTGCTGACGCGCAGTCTGCACTGGTCGACCACGGATATTCTGCAGAGCACATCCTTCCTGGCGGCGGGCGTCGCCATGGGGGCGATGATCGCCGGTCGCCTGTGCGACCGACATGATCCACGCAAGCTCGCCGCCTTGTCGATCATCTGCCTGGCCGCGCTGTTCGTCGTGGCCATATTCGCATCGGCCTGGTCGGTGTGGGCGTTCCGCGCCATCTGCCTGCTGATGGGGTTGACCGCGGGCGGCACGTCGGGGGTCATCTATACGCGGATCATCAGCGCGCATTTCGTGCGCGCACGCGGCCTGGCGCTGGGCATCACCATATCGGGCGCCGGCATTACCGCCTTTGCCGCGCCGCTCGTCGTCCATGCGATCGGGTCGACTTATGGCTGGCAGGCGGTGTTCCTCGCGGTGACCGCGGTCCTGCTACTGTTCGCCCTGCCGGTCGTCTGGCTGGGCACAGGAGACGGCGACAGGCCCGGCGCGAGCCAAGCCGCAAACCCGGCAAGCGGCGGCGGCCTTACCCTGGCGCAGGCGGTCCGTGGCGTGCGCTTCTACCTGCTGCTGGTGCCGCTGGTGGCGCTGGGCCTTATCATGGGCAGCGTCCTGGTGGTCACCGTTCCGGCGCTGGTCAGTCGCGGCATCAGCCCGGCGCGAGCCGCCGAAATCGCGTCGCTGTTCGGCATTTCGCAGGTCGTCGCGCGGCTGGGTTGCGGGTGGGTCTTGGATCGCGTCAGGCCCAGCATCGTGGCCATGGCCGTTTTCTCGTTAGGGGCGATCGGCGCCTATAGTTTCAACGGCGGCGGCACCGCAGGCGCGATGCTGGCCGTGATCTTCATCGGCATCGTCAACGGCGCGGAAATCGACCTGGTCTCCTTCATGACCGCGCGCTTCTATGGCGTCGCGCATTATGGCTCGATCTTCGGCGCCTTCTTCGGTTCCTACATGGTCATCTGCATCATCGGCCCGCTGTTCGGCGCGCAACTAATCGCGCTTGGCGGCTATGCGATGCTGTTCAATTGCGTCGCCATGCTGTTCCTGGTCGCCGCCGGAGCGATGGCGATGCTGCTGTTCGTCGAAGGTGAGGCGCATCCCTCTGCGGTGGCGCGCCATTGATCATTTGTTGAATTCAAATTAATAAAGCGGCACTGGCGGAGAGAGGGTGAACGTGGTCAAGGGCGGGGTTTCGAAAAGCTGCAGGGCAGTTCAAAAGGCCGCTGTCGCGGTCTGCATGCTTGTGCCGCTGGTCAGTGGCTGCGGCGCGGGCAAGGATCCCGGCTCCGCCTATTATCAGGATTTCAATTCCGGGAAGAACTGGCCCGGCTACGGCAATACCTATGGCGAGCAGCATTATAGCCCGCTTGCCCAGATCAACCGTGGCAATGTGGCCAAGCTGGGGCTGCAATGGTCGCTCGACCTCGACAGCGACAACAGCGCGACCCAGCCCATTGCGGTGAACGGCGTCGTCTATTTCGCGACCGGGCACAGCATCGTCCATGCCGTCGACGCGCGCACCGGCAAGCTGCTCTGGCGCCACGACCCGCATGCGGCAGAGGCGGCGGGCAAGAATCTGCGTCTGGGCTGGGGCAGCCGGGGCATTTCCTCGTGGGGCGGCAAAATCTATACCGGCACGCAGGACGGCCGGCTGATCGCCATCGATGCCAGCACCGGCAAGGAAGTCTGGAGCGTGCAGACCTTCCCGCCGACGCAGGCCGCCTATATCTCGGGCGCGCCGCGCATCTTCGGCAACCGGGTCATCGTCGGCTTCGGCAGCGACATGGGCAAGGTGCGGGGCTATGTCACCGCCTATGACGCCGCCACCGGCAAGCAGGCGTGGCGCTTCTACACGGTGCCGGGCAACCCGGCCGACGGGTTCGAGAACAAGGCCATGGAGATGGCGGCCAAGACGTGGCACGGCCAATGGTGGAAATATGGCGGCGGCGGCACGGTATGGAACGCCATTTCCTATGACCCGGATACCGACACGGTCTTCATCGGCACCGGCAATGGCTATCCCTGGAACTACAAGCTGCGCAGCGAGGGGAAGGGGGACAATCTGTTCCTCGCCTCGACGGTCGCGCTCGACGGCAAGACGGGGGCCTATAAATGGCATTATCAGCAGAATCCCGGCGAAACCTGGGATTATAACGCGGCCATGGACATGGCGCTGGCCGACCTGCCGATCGACGGCAAGCCGCGCAAGGTGCTGATGACCGTGCCCAAGAACGGCTTTTTCTACGTGCTCGACCGGCTGAACGGGAAGTTGATCTCCGCCAAGCCGATCGTCAAGGTGAACTGGGCCAGCGGCGTCGACCTCAAGACCGGGCGGCCGATCGAAAATCCGCTGGCGCGCTTCCCCAGCGGCACCCAGTTCCGCATGTGGCCGGCTTCCACCGGCGCGCACAGTTGGCCGCCGATGGCCTATAGTCCCTCGACGCGGCTCGCCTATATCCCGGCCATTCGCGTGAGCATGGACATCGCCGATTCCGCCGATCTCAAGACTTGGAAGGCGCCCGACGATCGCGTGTCAGGCGGCACGCTGGCGGTGAGCTATCCGCCGCAGACGCCCGACAATCCTGATCAGCTGACCGGCGAACTGATGGCCTGGGACCCCGTCACCCAGAAGAAGCTGTGGGGCGTCCGCCATCCCACCCCCTCCAATGGCGGCGTCATGGCGACCGGCGGCGATCTCGTCTTCCAGGGCACGATCGACGGCACGTTCAAGGCCTATGACGCGCGCACCGGCAAGATCCTCTGGTCGTTCGACGCCGGGACGCCGATCATCGCGCCGCCCATTTCCTATGAGGTCGACGGCAAGCAATATGTCACCGTGCTGACGGGCCTGGGCACGACCATGGGCATTTTCGGCCCGGTGCTCGACAAATATAATGTCGATCCACGCACCCAGAAGCGGCGCGTGCTGACCTTCATGCTCGGCGGGCAGGCGACCTTGCCGCATAGCCCCTTCACGCGGCCTCCCTTCGCGGAGGTCGGCGATTTCCGGCGCGATCCCGCCAAGATCGCCACGGGCATGGGGCTCTATTACGCGCATTGCATGGCCTGCCACGGGGTCGGCCTGGTTGCCGCCACGCACGCGCCCGATCTGCGCCGATCGGCCGTGCCCGGGTCGGCGGAGGCTTTCGCATCGGTCGTGCGCGACGGTATCGTTCGCGCCAACGGCATGCCGGGCTTCGGGGAATTCACCGACGCGCAGCTGGAAAGTCTGCGGCAATTCATCCAATCGGAAACAATGAGGGCCAGGCAGGAAGCGGCCGGCGGGGCTCGCCGCCCCCCGACGTCGCTGCCCAGCGTCCATTAATGTCTCGGGAGAGGAGGCAGAGGAATGAAAAGGCTTGAAGAAAAGGTCGCGGTCGCCGGGGTGGGCCATACCGCCTACGGCAACTTCCCCGACCGTGACGAATATTCCCTGGCGACCGAAGCCTTCGCTAGGGCCCTGGCGGATTGCGGCCTCCGGAAGGACCAGATTGACGGCCTCGGCATTTGCCGCATCCCCGATTATACCGTTATGGGCGAGACGCTCGGCCTCAATCCGCGCTGGACGATGCAGTTCCCCGCGCATGGGCGCATGTCGGGCATGGGCATATTGATGGCCGCCAGCGCCATCGCGACCGGCCAGGCTAATGCGATCGCGCTGCTCTACGCCAATATCGGCCGATCGCGGCGGGTGAATTACGGCGGCGATGAAATCCCCTCGCTGTGGGATGCATGGAATTACACCTCGCCCGGCGCCGCCTATTCGCTGATGTTCCGTCAGCATATGGAGCGTTACGGAACGACCACGCGGCAGCTGGGCGAAGTGTCGGTCGCCATCCGGTCCCATGCGGTACTCAATCCCGACGCGGTGATGCGCAAGCCGATCACGCTGGACGACCATGAAGCCTCGCGCCCGATCGTCGCGCCGCTGCGCCTGTTCGATTATTGCCTGATCAACGATGGCGCCGTCTGCATCATCCTGACCTCAGCGGACCGAGCGCGCGACCTGGCCAAGCCGCCGGTGCTGATTGCCGGCCATGGCGGTTATGACGGGCTCGCGACCTCGTCGATCCTGGGCTATGACCGCGACTGTTTCTACGATCATCTGCGCATTGCCGGGGAAGACTCCTACCGCACCGCCGGCATTTCGCGCGACGATGTCGACGCGCTGATGGTCTATGACAATTTCAGCCCGGCCGTGCTCTTCGCGCTCGAAGGGCTGGGCTATTGCGGCCGGGGCGAAAGCGGCGCCTTCGTCGAAAATGGCGGCATCGCGCTGGGCGGCCGCCTGCCGGTCAATACCGATGGCGGGCATCTGTCCAATTCCTATCTGCAGGGCTGGGCGCTCAATGTGGAGGCAGTTCGCCAGATCCGGGGCGAGGGCGGCGAGCGCCAGGTTCCCGACTGCAAGATCGTGCAATATGCCCAGGGCACGCCCTGCACGCGTTCGATCATCTACACGGCGGAAGGCCTTTAAGACATGTCCTACGCATCGGCGAAGAACCCGCTGCTCGAACCCTTCTGGGAAGGCGCGCGCGAGCATCGTCTGCTGATCCAGCAATGCGGCCAGTGCGGCAACCGCCGTTTCCCGCCCATGCCGGCCTGCCCGCAATGCCTGTCGTCCGACCTGCATTGGAGCGAGGTGAGCGGGCGCGGCACGGTGGAATCGGTCATCACCTTCCACCAGCAATATTGGCCCGACCGCCCGCCGCCCTATGACGTGCTGCTGATCGCACTGGAGGAAGGGCCCTTGATGATGAGCAACGCGGTCGAGGGCCATGCGCTGCCGGCCGTGGGCGAAGCGGTGCGGGTCAACTTCGAAACGCGGGCGGACGGATCGGTCATTCCGCAATTCGTCGCCGCCGCCGAAGCGGGCTGATCGCTCTGCGGCCCCTGCGCCTCCGCTAATCCACCGCTGCGGCGCAGGAACCGCCGCGCCATCGCCAGCCGCGCCCTTGCGCTTGGCTTCCCTCGGTCACGCTCGGCCTTCGGGCGGACGGGGGCCGATCGCGCGCGCCTGCCGCCGGCGAGGTTGACAGAAACTCACGAATAGACATTATACTCCCGAGTAGGAAAACATGTCTTGCTATCGATTCCACGGACATGATTAGGGAAGGAGACGTCGCAGTGCAGCAGGATCCTGTAGTCATCGCGGGCTATGCCCGGACCCCGATGGGCGGCTTCCAGGGCGCGCTGTCGCCGCTCAAGGCGACGGAATTGGGCGCCGCTGCGGTGAAGGCGGCGGTCGAGCGCGCGAAGGTCGACGCGCAGAGCATCGATCGCATCTATATGGGCTGCGTGCTGCCAGCTGGCCTGGGCCAGGCACCCGCGCGCCAGGCGGCGCTGGGCGCGGGCCTGGGCCTCAACACCGAAGCGACCACCGTCAACAAGATGTGCGGATCGGGCATGCAGGCCGCGATCATGGCACATGAGGCGCTGACCGCCGGCACCGCCGACCTGATCGTCGCGGGCGGCATGGAAAGCATGAGCAATGCGCCCTACGCCCTGCCCAAGCATCGTTCGGGTGCGCGGATCGGCCATGACCGGGTCGTCGACACGATGATGATGGATGGGCTGGAGGACGCCTATGAGCCCGGCAAGGCGATGGGCGTCTTCGCCGAGGAAGCGGTGCGCGACTATCAGTTCAGCCGCGCCGACCAGGATGATTATGCCATCCGATCGCTGAGCCGCGCCAATGAAGCGATCGCCAGCGGCGCGTTTGCCCGCGAGATTGTCGGCGTCACCGTGCCGGGGCGGGGCGGCGACGTGCTGGTCGACACCGACGAACAACCGGGCAAGGCGCGGCCGGACAAGATCCCGTCGCTGAAGCCCGCCTTCGTCAAGGACGGCACGATCACGCCGGCCAATGCTTCGTCCATTTCCGACGGCGCCGCCGCGCTGGTGATGACACGGCAGAGCGTCGCGGAGCGGCTGGGCCTGCCGGTGGTCGCGAAGGTGGTCGCCACCGCCGCCCATGCGCAGGAGCCGGCCAAGTTCACCACCGCCCCCGTCCCGGCGATCCGCAAGGTGCTGGAAAAGGCGGGCTGGTCGGTCGGCGATGTCGACCTGTTCGAAGTCAATGAAGCCTTCGCCGTGGTCGCGATGATCGCCGCCAAGGACCTCGCCATTCCGGCGGACAAGCTCAACGTCAACGGCGGCGCGACCGCGCTGGGCCACCCGATCGGGGCGAGCGGCGCGCGCATCCTGGCGACGCTGATCGCCGCGCTGGAAAATCGCGGGCTGAAGCGCGGCGTCGCCAGCCTCTGCATCGGCGGCGGCGAAGCGACGGCGATGGCGATCGAACTGGCTTGATGGGTTTCGGGAGGAAATAACATGGATATCAATGGATTGTCTGCCGTCGTTACCGGCGGTGCTTCGGGCCTGGGCAAGGCCACGGCCAAGATGCTGGCCGACAAGGGCGCGAAGGTCGCGATCTTCGATCTGAACGCAGAAGCCGGACAGGCTGCGGCGGAGGAAATCGGCGGCATCTTCGTCAGCACCAACGTCGCTGACGAGGCGAGCGTGATGGCGGCCTTCGACGCGGTGGAGCAGGCGCATGGCGTCGCGCGCATCCTCGTCAACTGCGCGGGCATCGCGCCGGCCATCAAGACGATCGGCAAGGAAAATGCGCCGCACCCGCTCGATATCTATCGCAAGACGATCGAGGTGAACCTGATCGGCACGTTCAACATGATTTCCAAGTTCGCGGCCCGCGCCGCGGCGGCGGAAGAAATTGAGGGCGAACGCGGCGTTGTGGTCAACACCGCGTCGGTGGCCGCCTATGAAGGGCAGATCGGCCAGGCGGCCTATTCCTCGTCCAAGGGCGGCGTGGTGGGCATG